>NZ_LNAM01000183.1 GCF_001461035.1 Acetivibrio ethanolgignens
AGGTGTTTCCGTCTGAAATAATCTGCGGAAATCGCCCGAGATAATCTGCGGTTTGACAACTACTTGTCATTTCCTACATCAGTATGTCCTTCTTCAAATTCCCATTGCACTCCGTACTTATCAATGAAATAGAAGTACTTCGTATTGGAAATAATCGCTACCACATTATCTTTTGCCTTAACATCATTTTCCAATTCTTCATCAAAAAACATAAAATCTGTATGGGCAATATCATCAATCTTGTATGGCTTATAAGTTATATTTTCATTAATCAGCTTAATGCCCTCCACAGAAGAAACATGATTAAATGCACTCTCTATATCCTGTACCTTTAATGCCACATGTCGAACACCCGCTATATCCGATACATCATTGCGCACAACCCTGTTAACAGTCGCTGGTGTCACATATTGCATTAATTCAAGTGTTAATCCAGTATCAGGTATATCCAAGAAAGCAATATGCAACTTTACTTTTTTCGGTTCCTCTAAAAATCCGGCAGCCTTTGAAAATCCCACATTCGAAAAATCCCTAAATATCTGATATGGTATAGCTGAAAATAACTTTCTATAAAACTCAATTCCTTTATCAATGTCCTCCACAACAATATTGATATGTCCCATTCCTACAAAATTTACTACTTTACTCACATTCATCCTCCTCAAGCGTTTTTATAACTCTGCATGGATTACCCACTGCTATCGAATTTGGCGGTATATCCTTAACGACAACACTACCCGCACCAATTACTGTATTTTTTCCAATTTTTACTCCCGGACAGATTATGGTTCCTCCACCAATCCATACATTATCCTCAATAGTTATAGGATATGCCATTTCAAGCTCCTGCAAGCGCACCTTATAATCTGTCGGATGCGTAGCAGAATAAATCTGAACATTCGGCGCAATCAGTACATTGTTTCCTATAACAACCTTGTTGCAATCCAATATCGTGCAGTTATAGTTAACAAACACGTTGTCGCCTACTTCAATGTTATATCCATAATCACACATAAATGGCGTCTTTATTTCTACATTTGTGCCGATTTTACCCAACATAGTACCTAACATACATTTCTTTTCTGCATCGTCCTTCAACTGATTATATAAAGCTAACTTTTCTGCAATGCAGGCACGGTCATTGGTTAATTCTGCATCATAGTGATTATACAAATCACCTGACAACATTTTCTCTTTCTCTGTCATTCGTTACCTCCTAAAAAAGCCCCCGCCCACATATTTTGTGTATATTTCACAATTTTAATGGGGGGGGGGATTGAATTATTGTTGATATGTAACAATTATTGCTATTGCCTTTAACGGCACATCACCCGTATTAACTAACTTGTGTGATTCACCATGATTGGTTACTACCAAATCACCTTTCTCCACGATTCTCTCAACGCCATTGTCAACCGCTAAGCCTGTTCCCTCTGATATAATGTAATACTCCGATTCATTCTCATGGGTGTGCTCTCCAATACTTGCACCTACAGGCAAAGTCATTTCTGATAATAACCTACAATTTCTAAAACCTGTGCAATCTGCAAAATTCAGAAAAGAAATATCTCCCCTGCCACCTTTCAACCGACTTCTTACTACCGTTGACATATTTTCTTTCTTAAGTACCATATCATTTGTCCTTTCAATCCCTTAAGCTTTTTGCTTAAAATGATTCGTAATATACGAAATCCTCAATTGCCTTTCTATCTCTTGCATGTCTGTCCGGCGATGCTTTTGCAACATCTGCATAACCCAGTGCAATAATTGCCACCGGCTCCAAATTATTAGGAATATTAAATTCCTTTCTAATAGTCGCAGGCTCAAAATAGGTAAGCCAGCATGAACCAAGTCCTAAATCTTCTGCTTCCAATACGATATGATCCGCAACAATAGTTGCATCAACCATTACCATATCCTGCTTATCAAAAGGACGCACAAACACATCGGAATGATCTCCACACACAATAATAGCTAAAGGTGCACCATGAAAATTCACACCCTTAGATAACTTTTGCAGTCCTTCCTTGCTGTTTACCACCAAAAGTCTGTGTGACTGGATATTTGCTGCTGTAGGTGCCACACGAGCTGCCTCAAGTATTTTATCCAATTTTTCCTTTTCTACTACATCCTGCTTATACTTTCTTACAGAACAACGCTGCTTTGCCAACGCCAAAAAATCCATAATATAATTCCTCACTTTCAATTTTTCCATCGATGTAATTTCTTATTGCTTTGCTTAATTAAGCACACTATAATAATACTATGGATTTCCTTTTTTACAAGTACGCACTTCAAAGTAATATACTACCCAAAAAGATACTATGAAAAATTCAGGAGGTTACCAAATGAAACAATGTCAATCTTTTCAATGCCCGGTAGAAGCAACACTTCAACTGATAGGTGGAAAATATAAAACCCTTATTTTGTGGCATCTAATAGGAAAAACACTTAGATTTAATGAATTAAGCAAGCTCATCACGTCTGCAACACCGAAAATGCTTACGCAGCAGCTTAGAGAATTAGAAGATAATGGACTAATCAACAGAACCGTATATCCTGTTGTGCCACCAAAAGTTGAATATGCATTAACCGACTTTGGAAAAACTATTATTCCGATACTAGAATCCATGTGTTCGTGGGGTACTGATTATTTAGAAAAAAATAATAACACCGCTCCCATATGTCCAAGTATGTTGAATAAAGAAAGTATCTGAACATCATAGAATAAGTTCAATTTTCTTGTAACTTTGACTTGTTCAATTTTTCTGAAATCATAAAAAATGCCGGATAGTGTCAATCACACTACCCGGCATTTTTCACTCTTATATTTTCGTACTATTCATCCTCTTGTCTCAATAACTCTGCCATTCGGTCAACCATTTCATTGATACGACTCGCTTCTGTTGCAACATGTGTGGTAAGTATTTTCATCAATTTTACCAATATTCGTTCAAAAAAAGGTTCGCCATCAAAAAATGACAAACCTTTTCCATATCTCAATACCCATTTAACATAATGTCCATTCGTCCACTATCGTTATTCTGCCGCTTCGATTTCGAGCTTTGCAAATTCCTCATCCGACATCGCTTTCAGCTTATCTACCACACGCAAAGACAAATCAATCATTTCCTCATCATCCAGATGTGGAATGGCAATGCTTATATCTCGCATTACCTTTGTCCTGTTTTTGCTTGCAAAAATGCTGATTAAGTTACTTTCTTCTACCGTAAATATTATATTCATAGTCTACATCTCCCTCTGATTTTTCTTTACATTTTCCTGTGTTTCTGCCGCCTTATCATTCCCGGCAATTATCGCTTTTTTCTCGGCAAGGCGTTCCTTTAGAGATACTCTTGCACGAGGTTTATCCATTTCTTTCCTGTCAGCTTCTTTTTTTGCCTTTTCTGCACCATTGTTCAGAACATTATCAATCATATTGTAATTCTGTTCTTCCACTTCCTCCACCTTTGCAAGTGGCTTATATTCTGACAGCTTATCAAGCAGCTCCTTTGCCCGTTCCACTTCCTCCGGCACAACACCTTCTGTAACGATTTCACGCAGAATATCAGAAATACGCTCCGTTCCTTCTGTCTTGATTTCCTGTGATAATTCTTCCACATTCTCCGACATATTTCGCACCGTATCATGGTAAAGAATCCTGTCACAATCAAAACATAATCGGTCAAATTCCACTGCCAGCTTTTCCTCCTCAGAAAGCTGTGGCAAACGCTTTTCCCATACCTTTGCTTCCAGTTCCGGCGATAAATTTCCGTCAATCTCCCTGTCCGGTAATTTGGCAATCAGTTCTGCCACCACTTCCATTGCCTTCGGCTCATTGGCTATATCCGGCATGTACTGTAACACATCCAGATATATGTGCTTTGCATTTGCAAAATCAATACAGTCATCCTCATATTTTTCTTCTCCTGCCCTGTGCAGATTGATACCGATTGCAGGAATACCATTCATACGCTCCGGTGGAATCTTTTCAAAAAGAGCAATGGCTTCCTCTACCGTAGGAATATTCTCATAAAACTCTCCCATATTATGAAATTCTCCACACTCCGCAACCGTCAGGGTAATCTCCACTTCCGGCTTCTGCTTTTGGACATCCTGTCCAGAGGTGTCCTGCACTTCTGTTTCTTGTACTTCTGTTTCCAGTACTTCGTTTTCCTTGCTTCCACGAATTTGTGCAAGCACAGCTTCCCTGCCATCGCCTAAATCAATGATTTCATCGCCATCCTCTATACTCTCTGCCACTTCTTCCCTTGTCTGCTCCCGCACACTCTCCAAGAAAAACTCCGGCACTTCCACAAATCCAACAGAATCCACAAAATGTGCTGTTTCCTTTCCGTCACGATTTAGCACCACAATATCTCCCACCGATAAAGAATGTCCTGTAAAATCTTCCGGACGGTCAATATTGAACTTGGTATAAATCCCTTCAAGGTGCATACCCTCTGTCCATTCGCCCTCGTATTTCAGCTCATAATTCTTGCCTTCCACCTTCAAATCATGGGCTTTTAACGACTCCAGATTTTCAAAATGATACTGCCATAATTCATCATTCGATTTTAACTGATAAATCTTGTATGTATCCTGTGATTTTTCCTCTGATACGGTTTCTACTGCAACAGGCTGTTTGGGTTCATTTTCCTGCTCCATATCATTCTCCCTGTCTAGGCTGCGTTCACGCATCCAGTCCTCTTTTTCAATACCGAAGATACCGCCATGCTCCTCGATTTCTTCCCTGTCATCTGCCATTGTTTCCGAACCGTCCACATGTAGCAGATAAATAGGATAATCATCATCCCACAGCTCCAACGCCCTGTCCTTTGTAAGTGGCAGCATTTCAGACCAGTCATATCCATAATCGTGCATTTCATATAAACCAATCATCGGACCCGGCAGTTCGTCAATCTCTGCCTGAGCTTCTGCCACAACCTCTCCTGCCCCTGCAAGCCCCTTATCTTCCATTAACGCAAGTTTCTGTGCAAGAGCCTTAGTCTTGTCAAAATCATCCGTCTTATAGGCATAATTTACAATCAGATTACGCTCCTCCGGTGTAAAAAGCGTTTTATTTGCTTCAAATGCTCCAATCAAGGCTTCTGCCTTTTCCATAACGGATAAGTTTTCTTCTGCCTGCTGTTCCCTTATTTTTGACACATCCACAATCTCATCCCTGTCCGTAAAATAGCGTACATCCAAGTGATACTCATCAAATTCCTTTGTATCCTGATTGGCAATCTCCGTAGTCCATGCTCCTTTGCTTTCCAGATATGCCTGCACACTCAACTTGTCATCCTCACTCATATCCGCTAACGCTGCCACAAGCTCCTGTGCATCCATTCCTCTGACATTTAACAGACTGTACTCGGATAAGTCCGTAGTCTGTACCAATAACAGGCTTTCCTTCTCCTGTGCCTGTTCCATAGCACGCTCCAACTGTAAAGCCTGTAACTGCCCCTCAATCCCTGTAATCAGCTCCGATGCAGTCCTGCGGATCGTATCAAGGGATGCTTTTAATTCCGTCATTTCCTTGCCGCTGCTCCACCCTGCAATATATCCAAAGGAATAATCCGAGGTATCAATCCCGAAGTGCTGGCACACAGTATAGGCAATACTTTCTGCTTCCACTTCCTTTGTATTTCTGTCCTTTACGGGTGCATCCATATCTTTGTTAAGCTCCTTATTATGAAGCATGGAATGCGCCACTTCATGTACCATTGTCTTTAGGGTCTGGCTCTCGCTCATATTCTCCTGTACTGCAATTCTTTTTTCCTCTGTATGAAAATACCCCTTTGATTCCCCCGGAATATCCTCAAAACCAATGGGAACAGGAGCAACCTCCATAAGTGCCTTTACAAAATCCTCATACCCCTCAACAGTCTGCAACAGTTCCGCTGTTTCAAGCTCCGGTATGGGCTTACCGTCCGTCTGCGATATATCAAAATGTAAAGCTTTACATTTTGACCTGTCACAGACGGACGGAAAGGAGCTGCCGGATATAGGGGTAAATGAGCTTTCGGGAAGCGTGGAGGACTATGAGGACTTCATGCAGGCACTTACGGAGGTTTCCCCGGTTCCCATTACCTATGAAGATATAGAAGGGGAGGCAAAGGGATATTTCCATACCACAGACCACCGGATTGCCATACAGGAGGGCATGAGCCAGAGCCAGACCGTAAAGACCGCTATCCATGAGGTGGCACACGCAAAGCTCCATGACCGGGAACGGAATCAGGATATAGATGCGATCTTAGACAAAGACCGCAATACAAAGGAAGTGGAAGCAGAGAGTGTTGCCTATACGGTGTGCCAGCACTTTGGCATTGATACCTCGGACTATTCCTTTGGGTATATCGCCGGATGGAGCAGTGACCGGGATATGAAAGAACTGAAATCTTCCCTTGATACCATACGAAAGACCGCTTCGGAGCTGATCACAGGCATTGAGGACAGATTAACAGAGTTACAGAAGGACAGGTTAGCGGAGCAGGAACAGAATAAGGAGAGTATTCTTCTGATACAGAATGATGATCTGACACAATACAGCCTTGTGAGTGTTGTGGGCATGGACAGACAGGAGCTTATGGACATTCTTTCAGCCATGAGTGAGGACGATAAGCTGAGTATTCAAGCATATCTAGAGAGTAAAGGGGCATGGACTACCGAGATTGCCAATGAAGATACAAAAGAATTTGGAGAATACCACCTTGATGTCTGTTACAATACCGATACAGAGGAGCTTGTGGATATGAAAGAACGAAAGGAAAGCCCTGCAAACAGGGAAGCACAACTTTTATTTGGCAGCGAGGACAGATTTGGCATTTATCAGCTCAAAGATACAGAGGAAGCAAGGGACATTCACTTTATGGGAATGGACTATCTTGAAAGCAAGGGAATTGCGGTCACAAAGGAGAATTATGACCTGATATATACTGCACCATTAGAGGAAGGCACAAGCCTTGAAGATATTTACACCCGCTTTAATATAGCTCACCCGGCAGATTTTAGGGGACATTCCCTTTCTGTCAGTGATGTAGTGGTGCTTCATCAGAACGGGGAGAACACAAGCCATTATGTGGATTCCTTTGGTTACAGGGAGGTGCCGGAGTTTACAAAGAAGCTTATGGCAGAGCATACAAAAGAGCAGGCTACGGTCATTGATGAAACAACGGAGATCCTTTCGGAGATAGCACAGGAACACGCAAACGATGAACCGGACAGGGGAAATGAAGTGTTCCTCGTCAATTACAACGAATGGCGTGAGGTCAGTACGCTTGACTTTGAACAGAATTACTTTGCCATTGGCGATCCGTATGCAGACGGGGATTTCAGGCTTTTGCATTTGCAAAACCAGATCAAGGACATCACACCAGCAGGAGTGCATTACGATACCTATGAGGAAGCTGCGGCTGCTTTATATGAAGCAGAGCGGGAAATGGCGAATATGCCTTTCAACAAGGAAAATAACATCGGTTCCTACATGGTAACCGGAAGGACACAGCTTGAACGCATCATGGAAGCAAGACAGCTTCAGAAGCACATGGACATTGAAAATGACAAGGTATCCTATTACGTCATTGCAGATTTAAGCACATGGGCAGAGAACAGCCCGGAAAGGAGTAAGCTGGAGCGTTTTGACAGCATTTCTGAAGCAATGGAAGCATTTCAGGCTTATCGTGGCAAAGATGCACAGTACAGCGATGACAAGGCAAGGACAACCTTTGGTGTCAGTGTGCATGGCATTGAATTTGATGTAATCCATGTAAAGAATAACGAAAATGTCCTGTCTCTTGATTTTACCCACAGCAGTGAAGCAAAGGAAAGTAAGCACTTCATGGACGATTTGCAGACGTTGAGTGACAGCATTGGCATTGACAAGGTAAGAGTCCACCGGGATATGACACCGGAGGAAGTGAAAGACTTTGTGAAGCAGCGTTTTGAACATCAGTTGAAACAGGGCGGTCTTGATGATATTTCCCTTTATATGAGCCGGTTCGATACGTTCTATGAACAAGGAAAGATGGAGAAGTTAATGCCTACTGCCAATCAGAAGCACATCGAGGAAGATGTACCGATTACGGAGTGGGACAATCCGTATTTTGAGGTGAAAGAGCCGGAGCAGATGGCATTTTCCATAAAAGATAAATTTGTCAGTATACAGACCTGTACGGAGGGATATGATTATTCCGTTTTTGATACGGATTACAAGCTGATTGACGGTGGTGTGTATGATAATCCTGATATTTCCATTCATGCGGCGTTAAAGGACATTCTGGAGGACTTTGGACTGTCAGGACAGGATAAGCGTATTTCGGTGGACTATGAGGAGCTTATGGAGAAAACAGAAGCGGTGGAGCGTGAGCATTTAAATGAGCGTATCCGGGAGGAAGTGCCGGAAGCAGACAATGTTGTTGCTGATTTCAAGGCAAAGACAGAGGAATTATTTAACGGGATCAATGGACAGACACAGGACGATATAGAGCAGACGGTATGGGCATATCTGCAATCCAAGATCGACGAGTATGAGATAGATGTTGAGCTTGTGGATGTGGTGGTGTCCGGAAGCAGATGCAGAGGTCTGGAGAAAGCAGGCTCCGATCTGGATGTGGTTGTGGAGTATAAGGGCAGGGAGCATGAAGATGATCTATTCAATGCCTTTAACGAGGACGGTCTTATGATCGGCGGCATAAAGGTTGATATCAATCCTATCACAGAGGGCAGGACCGGAACGCTTGCAACTTATCTTCCGGGAGTGGAAAGCTATCTTGCAGAGAAACAGGCAATGCAGAAAGCGTCTGCGTTGGAAGCTATATCGGAGAAAACCGTTACCTTAACGGTTGCAGAGTGCGGCGAATTTCACAGTCTGGGAGAGTTCCATGAGAATATCGCAAGTGTGGAGGAAGCAATCGCTGTGTGGAAAAGCATACCACCAGAGCGTATGAACGGGATTCCGAGTATCGGCATTAACATACACACTGAGGGAACCGAGCACTATGAGGACGTGGAAATGGATATTCTCTCCGGCAAGGTCATTGACCTGGAGGTATTGGATTATGTACCGGACATAACAGACGATCCGAAAGCAATCGAGGTCATAGCGGAGCTGATTGATAAGTTACCGGACATTGAGGTGCGTGGTTCATTGGAGAAGTGGCAGGCAGCTATCCTTGCTTCTCAGATAGACCAGCTTTCTTATGATTATGACACTTATCAGTATCAGGATACGGTTGAGGACAGAGAAGCACAGGTTGCCAACATCACTGAGGACATCAGAAATGGAAATACCGGGTATCTGAATGACTTTCTTAATGCGGTCATTTCTGAAGGCGTCAGAGAGGGCATTACGGACATTTTTGGAGAGGGTGTGGAGATTGATGGCAGCGAAGCGGTTCAGACTGCAAGAAGGGCAAAGGAGCTGCTTGACAAGCTGGCAGAATACAAGCCGCTTGCAAAGGTGGAGGAGCTTACCGAACAGAATTACAACATGATTGATAATGTCTTAAACAACGGAGCCGAGAAAAAGGAACAGGAGCAGACCAAAGGCAGAATTTCCATAAAGAAGAAGTTGGCAGAGAAAAAGGCAGTCATAGAGCAGAGGGACAAGGCGGAACGTACTTCACCGGAAAAGGAAACTGAGAAAAAATCACAGAGGGAGATGTAAGAAGATGAGTAAATTCACAGTAGAAGAAATCAATTTCATGTGTGTGTTTGAGACACAGGACAGGACGGATATGATTGGTCAGATCAGACAGGTAATGCCGCACATAAAGGACAGCGATATGGAGGAGCTTGGAGAGCAGGTGTTAGGTAAGCTCCAGAACATGACAGATGAGGAATTTGCAGAAATTTCTCTGGAAGCGGCAGAATGAATGTGAGTCGGTACTAGCAAAATTCGACACCACATGATATAATGTTTTTCAGTCAGATTAGAGCAGTAGGGATAGTCTTGCGGTTGTCCTTTCTGGAAACAGAAAGGAGGTCGGTATGAATACTTTAGAAGTGCTTACACTTTTACTGGTTGTATTTGCAGCCTTGACATACATAGACAATAAACATAACCGCAAATAAACGGAAAGGCTATCCTCTACGCCAATAGGGGATAGCCTGTAATCCGTTTGATTTTTAAACTGATTATTTGTTTCCGATTGTGCAACCGTTGGACACACCAAAATCCTTCGGTTTCTAAGCTGATTATAAACCAGCCTTGCGGATTTTGCAAGAGGTTTAGGAAAATAGGGGTGTTTCGGCACCTCTATTTTTTTACCCATTTACAGGTTCGGAGTATCTTTTTTCGTTTGTTGTTCCTGTGCCGGATCGGGCTGTGTCCGTCCGAGATACTGATTGAGATTTTCCAACTTTCGATTTAGCTCACGCACTTCCTTTTCACAATCTTTATAGGTGGAAGTCAGCTCGTTTTTCTGCTTCATCAGTTCCTGATACTCTGCTTTTAGCTTATCGACATTCAAGCCCTTTAAGTTTATGCCCGCCTGTTCAAGCATACGTCTGGCGCCGCCATAAAGAATGATCTGGCTTTCGTATCTGCGGAAATATGCGTCAGGGTTCTTGGCTTTTTTGTAGCCGATATGATAGGAGCGGTTGTCTTTGTACCGCTGTGCATATTTGATGATTTCCGCAAGGTCTTTGATGCGATGTTCCAGTTCTACCACGCTCTGTTTTGCAGACTTTCCGGCTTCGGTTTTCACCGCAATTTTGTGTTCCAGTTCTGACAGGGAACCGACTTCATTATAGCTCTGTGCGGCAATCTTTAAATTCTCGATGGCAGCCCACCTTTGAAGTCCCGGACTGCTCTGAAATTTTTCGTCTGAGGTGTCAATGAGCCTGCGGGCAGAGTAGTCCCTTTTGGGGATCGTTGCCTTTCGTTCCCGTTTCCTTTCGATGCGTTCCCTGATACGTTCCTTTGTGTATTCTTTACCCAAAGACTTCGCACTGCCACGCACAAAACGCTCTTTATCCGGAGGGCGGAATGAGATGTATTTGGCAGCTCCTTCTTCAAAAGTTTCCCCTTTGATTTCATACCCTTTGGCTCTCATCAGAAGCAGAAATTCTTCGTAAGTGGAAGCCGACTTGATGCAGAAATTGATGTCCTTTCTGATCTGCGTTTTCCATGCAGAACCGTTCTGGTTAGACTGCCATTCTTTGTATTTTTTGCCACGCTGCGCACCCGGAATGATGACGGAAAGATTGTGTTCCTTGCACAGCTCATCACTCAGATTCCGGATGTGATAATAGGACTGTTTGCAGTCGTGATATTTGTTATGTTCGATGTTATCAGCGGCGCAAAAAATGATGTGATTATGAACGTGCCCTTTATCAATATGGGTGGTAACAACATACGAATATTTTCCCTCTAAAAGTTTATCTGCAAGCTCCTTTCCAATGCGGTGCGCTTCTTCAAAACCAACCTCTCCCGGAGCAAAAGCCTGTATCAGATGATAGGCTTTGTTAGGACTGTTTTCCCGGCAGTGGTCGAGAGTATATTTGAAGTCATAAGCTGCGGTTTCCGGAGAACAGGCATAAGAGGAAACAAACATTTTTTCATCGGTCTTTTCGGGATTGCAGATGTAGTCTATCGCTTTATCAACGGTTGCTTTGATAGCATGGATTTTTGTGTACGCCATACCTCATTCATCAACTCCTTTACTTCGTCCATATCTTCTTTATAAATGTTTCCGGTGCTGTTTATCCGCTTGGCAATCTGGTTCAGATTTGAGCTGATACGTCCAAGCTCCGTATTATAATTTCTTAAATAACTGTAATCCACGTCATAGACATAGCCATACAAAATGAGCTTGCGTAAGAAAGCGGACTTGCTTTTCATGCCTGATACTCTGAACTTCTCGTCCAGGATATACTGCTCGTCATCATTCAAGTGAAATTCATTGCGGTTGGTTCGTGTTCTGTTTGCCATTTCTTTAACTCCTTCCTTATTTTGGACACAAAAAAACTGCTGTAAAATGTTCGATATTTTTACAACAGTCTGTTTCAAAAGTTATTCAATTTTGGATAAAATAATCCATGTCAAATTGTAGCAAAAGCAAGAGAAAAGGTCAAGAACTTCCGGCAGGAAGTGAAAGAAAATGCAAAGAGGGTTAGGGATACTTCCCTATGGAAATTTTCGGGATTTGCCTGTGGCATGAAAAGTAAATTTCAGCCTGTGTGTTCGGACACTGGCAGTGCTTGCTAACTATCTCTTTTGCCACTCCCGGAGGGTGTGGCTTATCCGAAAAAAGGAAATGATGATTTTATCGTCCGTCTATGAGAAAACTATATGTGGTATCCAGTGCCTCTGCCAGAGCCTTTAGTTCAATGTCAGTCACATACCGCTGATTGGTTTCAATGCGGGTGATCACATTTCTGTCCATATCATACCCAGCAGGCTGGAGCTTTTGTGCCAGATCACGCTGTGACAGCCCCTGTTTTTTACGCAAAGCGATCAGACGTTGACTGATCAGATTTTTCTCGCCGTGAAGTGAAAGCGGTTTCGGCATACGACTCTCCTTTATCATTGCGATACAAAATAAATTTGTCTCACTTTTTCAACATGTTATATTGATTCTATTCGTAAATCAGAGTAAAATGTGTTGTAAAAGTGAGACAAACGGAGGCTTATATGAAATTAGTTGAAAATGTATATGAGGCAGTTTGCGGAGAATATGCGGATGAAGCAGATTATGTGATACAGAATGTTCGGATACAGAATGAGTTTGAGGAAGAAAAACCTTGTAGTGAAGCATACAAACGAGTGTATGAAGCAAACCGCAGACTGTGTGAGCGACTGGGTGTAGATGAGCTTCCCATTTGACTTTTTTTGCAAGAAAAATGGAGGATAAAGCGGAGTAAAACCAGTTTACTCCGCCGGCACCAGCACACAGGCGCAGTACCCCGGCTGTGGCTGATAGCAGTAGATCGTGAGATTCTTGTCAATCTCCGGACTGTAATCATGGAGTGTGCGCTGTACCCCGTTTAAGGCTACATCTGCGTAAGCGATCAGCCATTTTCTGTCCCCGTTCTTGAACACCTCATAAAAAGAACGGTTTAACATTTCTTCCACGGGGATGCCCTCTACGACTTCCATGTGTTTGTTGCAGTAGCGGAAAACAAAGTCCACGCCATGACCGTCCGCATCAAATACCAGCTCAATCACGCAGTACGCCACGGGCATATCGTCTAAAATACTGCATTTTTCAAATAAGCTTAAGGGGGGAAGAACTTCTATCTGGGGCAGGGGTGCATCAAAATGCATCTCCTTCCGTAGCCGTCTGTGGGTACTTAAGTATCGCGTCCTGCCCTGAAAGGTTTTCCCATCCGGCATGGTGTAAACACCATCCTTGCTGATGTTAAGAATCTTGTCACGGCGGACGATGGCGTTTCTGGAAATGGATAAAAACTCCTCCTCCGGCAGGAATGCCAGTAACTCGTGCATGGGGATAGTGGAAGCTGCTTCCTCTCCGGATGCAGAGCAGACCACACTTTTTCTGTCACGGTGGTATATATAGAGAATGTTCTCTACTTCTATATGGTGTCTTTTAAAAAATCTTTCCAAATCGGGCATGGGTATTCCTCTCTTCTGGTTTTATTGATAAGTCGATTGTACCACAAAATGGGATAAACTACAACACGTTGGCGATAAAGTACAAACAAAAATTGTAGTTTATGCAGTTCTTTGCTTTATGCCTTATATCATAAAGGGATCGAATACTAATAAACGGAATAAAACTATGTAAATATTGTAATTGATGCAGAAACATGATACAATATAAAACAAAATGGGATCAATCGTAAGGACGTTTTGGGAGAAGGAGGTTAAGTTTATTGACTTGGTTCGTAAACAGTAGGACAATTTTGACAGACAGACAGACAGACAGACAGACAGACAGACAGACAGACAGATAAATCTGTCTTATTTGCATACAGTTTTTTTAGCAACAGACTTTGTGCGTAAAAGCGCATGAGGTACTGTTGCTTTTTTGTTATGGCAACGAGGAACATGGACATTAGACTTGCATGAATGGACTTTTGTCCACCGCAACCAGAGCAATCGGTTACGAAAAGGAAAACTTGGGAGAGCGAAAGGAGAAGCAAATGGAGCAGAGAGAAAAAGGAAGAGGAAACACATGGAGGAAGGGCAGAATTACACAGCGTATCTTGTCACTCATTCTGAGTGTCTGCATGGCAGTCGTCTTGTTGCCTGTGACTGCGAAGGCGGAAGATGCAGTAGAGACGCCTACATTTTCTGTTGATGATGGAACGGAATTCACAGGTTCTCAGGAAATCACCATTTCCTGTGCCACGGATGGTGCAACCATCTACTACACCCTTGACGGTTCCACTCCGTCTAGTACGGCAGGAAAAGTATATGAAAGCCCAATCACAATTTTTGTCACATCTAAAGTGCAGGCGATTGCTGTTAAGGATGGTGTAGCGAGTGCTGTTGCATCGGCAACCTGTACGAGAACGGATGTACAACTCAGCGGATATTGCGGAAAAGAAGGCGACAATCTGACGTGGGTGATTGATAATAGTGGTACGTTGACCATTTCGGGACAAGGAGAGATGGTGGATGAAGTTTATGGTATTTGGTACATGAGTACTGAAAGTAACCTTGTCAAAAAAATAGTCATTCAATCCGGTGTTACAAGCCTTGGTAAATGTGCATTTCGAAATTGTAAATTGGCGACAGAGATTACAATTCCTGATACAGTTACTTCCATTGGAGAAAAGGCATTTCTAAATTGTCAAACAATAACGAATATAACTATTCCGGCATCTGTTACAAGTATTGGGATATGTGCCTTTGGTTATTGTTCAGCATTAGAGACAATTACTGTAGACGCTGGAAACACTGTATACAAGTCTGAGGGAAACTGTATCATCGAAATAAATACAAATAAATTGATTGCAGGATGTAAAACAAGCACGATTCCGGACTCGGTAACAAGTATTGAAGCATATGCGTTTTATTATATGCCGATTAATAGCAACTTCACTCTTCCAAATTCGATAACAAGTATTGGAGAAGCTGCATTTATGTACTCAGAAACGCTGACAAGTATAACGCTTCCAAGTTCGTTAAAGCAGATAGGTAATAGTGCATTTTGGAATTGTGAGAAACTAACAGCAGTAGTAATTCCAGCCTCAGTTGAAAGCATTGGCTATCGGGCTTTTGGTTCATGCACTAGCTTAGAGAGTGTTACATTTTCAGAGGGCAGCAGCCTTAAGAGTATCGGCATACAGGCTTTTGGCTGGTGTAAGGCACTTGAGAGCATAACAATACCTGCTTCGGTTGAAAATATGGGGGAAAGATGTTTTAACTTATGTAGTGGATTAACTACAGTGAATATTGCAGATGGTAGTGGGCTCAATACGATTGGGGATGCGCCATTTTACAATTGTACTGCTTTGACAACGATTACCATGAAAGACAATGGTACATTTTATACCGCAAATGGCTGTCTTTTTGAGAAAAACGAAGATGGTAGTGTGAAAAGACTGATCTATGGCTTTGAAGTAACGCTGCCGACAGATGAGGGCTATGCGGTTGCCGCAGAAGATGGAAATAGCCGATATGTTGGCAGGAATGGCAGCTTTTCCTTTACCGTGACACCGGCTGCTGGATATAATAAAAATGTTGTAGTTAAGGCAAATTCCTCTTCATTAACTGCTGAGAATGGTGTCTATACCATCTCGAATATCACAGCGAATCAGACAGTAACGCTGGAGGGCGCAGGGGAATGTACCCATGAAGGAGCTACGTTTAGCCTGGTAGAGAGTAATACAAAACATAAATGTTCCTTATGCGATAAGGTCTTGGATCATCAGTTTGTATTGAATAATGAGAATCCTGCACAGCATAAATGTTCTGCTTGTGGTTACGCAGAGGCACATGCGGAAATCCAATATCAGGCAAATGACAGTGCGCACACCATCTCTGCAAGCTGCTCTGAATGTGGAGATTTAGGCACGATTACCTTAGCTGCACCCGCCGGATATTTAAGCTATACAGGTGAGGCTAAGGCGGCTACGGTATCGGGTGCTATCAGTGGTATCACGACGCCGGATATTACATATGCAAAGTCGGATGGAACCGATCTTGGAACGACTGCACCAAAAGATGCAGGAACCTACACAGCAAGCATTACGCTTGGAGAAGGTGATGGTGCGAAAACCGTTAGCGTCACCTATGAGATTACAAAGGCGGCAGCCAGCGTAGGCACTGTACCTTCGGCAAAGCCTGACTTAACCTATAACGGAAACGCGCAGGCACTTGTTGTCGCAGAAAGTAACGTAACAGGTGGTACTTGGCAGTACAGCACCAGTCAGAACGGAACATATTCATCAACCATTCCTGCGGGAAAAGACGCAGGAGAATACAGTGTATGGTATAAGGTGGTGGGCGATGATAACCACTCAGACACGACACCGGTTGAAATCAAAGTGACCATTGCACCACTAACAATCACGAATGAAAACACGACGATTAATTTGGGTACACCTTTGACCTATACCGGTGCAGAACAGACACAGAGTATTGCTAGTGTAACAGTTGGAACTTTGATACTTGGAGCCGAAGACTATACCGTCAGTGGTAATACCGGAACGGATGCAAGGAATGATTACATACTGACCGTGAAGGGAACAGGCAACTTTACCGGAACAGCAACGGAAACTTTTCCTATCAGCAAGAAATCCTTGACGGGAACCAATCAGGCGCTTCTTGTGAAAACGAATCAGGAGAAGGAGATTACTTATGATTTAAGCAAGCTCCTTCCAGAGGGCGTGACCGGAGAGACAACCTATGCAGTTGGTACGATATCAAATGACAAAGGAGTGTTAAGCTCTGATCCGGCAAATGCAGATATTTCAGACGGCAAGCTGACACTGCATGTTGCAAGTGTAGCAGACGCAGACCAGACAGCCATCGTACAAATTACATTTACAAATAGCAATTACGCTATTTCAGCAGCAACCTTAACGATTAAGACCACAGATAAGACACCGGTAACTCTTTCCGGTGTGACCTGCGGCAACCGTGTATATAACGCAGCAGCCTATGCATATACAGGCACACCGGTATGGAAGACCGCAGAGGGAGAGATTGCAGTCGGGGAGACTACCGTAACTTATTATAAAGCGGATAATCTTTCTACTCCGGTGGAGGCTCCCACAAACGTAGGTAGCTATCTCGCTGTATTTACCATTACATCTGATGACTATGTGGGTTCAGAAACCTACAACTTTGAAATTACCAAGGCACAGATTACGGTAGCAGCGAAGGATAAAAATATCTATGTTGGCGATGCGGTACCGAATCTGACAACTCCGGTGTCCGGAACCGATTATTCCGTCACAGGATTATGCGGAACAGATGCTTTAGGTGGTACGGCTGCCATGTCATACGGACAGGAACCGGACAACACGAAAGACGGAACCTATGAGATATTGATCAGTGGTCTGACCGCTCCGGAGGGAGATAACTATACGATCATATTTACAAATGGAACGCTGACGATCACAACAAAGCCTTCCGGTGGTGGTGGAAGCAGCTCCGGTGGCAGTACAGGCGGTGGCAGTAGTTCCGGCGGAAGCACCGGTGAAGTAACAACCGGCAAAGATTCCGGAAGCAATGTTACCACCACAACCTCACCAACGGAAGTGCAGGTGGAGAACGGTACAGCCAGTGCCACAGTCAAAGCAGCGAATGTGACAGAAGCCATTAAACAGGCGGCAGATAATCAATCCGCAGAGATCGTGTTTACCGTTTCTGAAAAAGACACCGGAAATGCAGACAACATCCAGCTGACCATGACAACGTCAGATGTAAAACAGATTCTGGATAAGACCGATGCAGACCTCGTTGTTGCCACCACAGCAGGTGATGTGATCCTTCCGCAGGAGGTGTTAAAAGAAGCAGTATCTGCGGCAGGAGGAAATACCATAACCATTGAGATCGACAAGGTTACGATGCCTACCGATGTACAAAAAGAAGCTGCCGGAGAGAACAGTTACATTGTGGAAGTGACGATTGCGTCTCAGAATAAAGCCATCACTACCTTTGGCGGAAATACGTTAAGGATCCGTCTGGAAATACCGGCTGCACTTGTCGGTAAGGATGTGGCAGTGATCCATATCGCAGAGGATGGCAAGACCGAGAAGATGCCGGGTAAGACCATAACAGAGGGAACGAAGCAGTATTACGAGTTTACCACCACCTATCTTTCCACCTTTGCGCTGGTAGACAATTCAACCATTGAGGAGGAGACTCCTGCTGTCACAGCTCCGAAGAAGGGGACTCTTTTGACGGACAGCAAGACAAAGATGGTTTACAAGGTAACAAAATCCGGCACCACCGGCGGCACGGTGCAGTTTGTAAAGACAAAGAATACCAAGGCAAAGACTGTCGCAATCCCGGATAAGGTGACCATTGACGGCATTACCTATAAAGTGACATCCATTGCGGCAAATGCGCTGAAGAATAACAAGACGGTTACCACCGTAACGATAGGAAAGTACGTAACCAGCATTGGTTCAAATGCATTCTACGGCTGCAGCAAGCTTAAGAAGGTGACCATTGGAAAGAGCGTGACCACCATTGGTTCCAAGGCGTTCTACAAGTGCACAAGCCTGACCAGCATCACGATCCCGTCCAAAGTAACGAAGATCGGAAACTATGCGTTCAAGGGCTGCACGAAGCTGAAGACCATCAAAATCAACACAACGCTTTTGACCACAAAGACGGTTTCTCAGTATGCGTTTTCCGGTGTCTCCACCAGTGCGGTGGTCAAGGTGCCGAAGAGTAAGAACAAAACGTATAAGAAGTTACTGGTCAAGAAGGGATTGAGCAAGAAGGTTACGATTAAGAACCTGTAACGGATGGCAAGAGAATAAAGGTTACTGTAAAGTAAGTAATAGGCAGCTCTTTGGAGTTGCCTATTCTTAAATATAAAGAAAATTGATCAGAAAAAGAATAGAGTGAGAGGACAAAAAGCGTCCGAAAGGCAAATCGCCTCTCGGACGTTTTTTGCGTATTTGGAAACTTTTTTGAAAATAATTAGAGTTTTTTTCGACGTTTCCTTACTTCCCGATTGGGATATTGAGTGAAAGGGAGATTATTTTACTCTGTTCCGGTTGGATGCGGAAGGAGGTGAACTCTAATGGGGCAATCTTCTTCCGACAAGCAGACAGTCAGGCATCAGTTTGACCGTTTCTGCAAGATGGTATTACATGGTGAAAAGGTCAACTATGAAAAGGAAATGGATTATAGAAGTAAGTATGAAGTTTCGTTTTCACAGCTAACGGAGGAGGAGCTACGTTGTTTGAGTACAATGGATGAGTACACAACGGAATCAGAAAAGTTTCGTGTCCTCGACTATGATATTGAGGTAAAGGACAAGTTGTTGAGCGAAGCGTTGAAGTATTTGCCGGAAAAGAAGCGGAATGTTATTTTAATGTCTTTTTTTATGGATATGACAGATACGGAGATCGCAAAGCAAATGAATCTTGTCAGAAGTACCATTCATCATCACCGGGTAAGCTCACTACAAGCGTTAAAACAGATTATGGAGGGGATCAGGAATGGAGAAATCAAGTAAATGTTCAAAATTGCTGCCTTACCATATCATAGTGGCAGCGTCTTCCGGCGATGTGGAAGCAATCAATAAGGTTTTGAAACACTACGAGGGATATATTGCAGCTCTGGCTACAAGAAAGCTCTATGATGAGTGTGGGAATCCGCATTACTGTGTGGACGAAACCTTACGTCGCAGACTTGAAACGAAGCTGATAACGAAAATATTGGCTTTCAAAGTGGCATAGCAGACGGTCAGCGGTGTCCCTTTCCATGCGCTGATCGGTGCGTATGCACCCTGTACCTTGACAACTGAATATTGATTGCATACAGGACGTGAGGATATGCGGAGCCACTAGGCAGGTTCGCCAAGAGATACCTGCTCTTTTTTTGAGTGAACGTGAGGGAATGTTGCAACACAATATAAATGTCAATACAAAAATGTACAAAAGTTCCAAAATAATAATGTACAACTTTTCTA
>NZ_LNAM01000184.1 GCF_001461035.1 Acetivibrio ethanolgignens
CGTAGTCCTAGCTTAAGAGCTATAATACCAACACTCTTTTCGTTTCTTGAAAATCAAAATAATTCCATTATTAAAAGCAACAAAGCACATCTGCTTCATATTTTCAAAGTTATCATTGGTTCCAAAATTATGCCAGAGTCCCAGGGATACAACAGGAAGCTTTAAGCCGCTCTTTTTCCTTTCTTTAAGAATCAGTTCACGGCTGAATTTCATATTCTCATAGGTATTGGTTGAAACATCTTCCATCCATATTCTTTCTTCAGAAATTCCTTTTTTTCAAAAGATACCCCTCATAGCCTCCGCCTCAGAAACTTCCTCGCCAGAGCCCTGTCCACCAAATACCACGATTACCGTTTCCAGATTTTCCTTTCCATATTCCACTGCTGCTTCCAATCGGTATTTTAAGGAGCGGGTAATTTTAGTCCCCCGTATCTGGCAACCCAGCACAATTAAATAATCTGCCCCTGGCTGTGGTCTTTTACTGCCATAATAAAGGAATACCCAGGGTAATTCCCAATACTCCACTAATACCCAAAACCAACTAAAAGCCGAGGTGATTCCCGCATATATGCAGATAATGATGAAATAAGAGCCCTCCTAAAACCATCCAAAAAAACATAAGTTTTCTCCTATTCCCTTCTATAATATTATTATACTCATCGTCACAAACACTTTCAATAACAAAAAGAGCCCCAGAAACTAATCATAGGATTAATTTCTGGGGCCCTTGTCAGACTGCGGGTAACAGGACTTGAACCTGCACGGTCTCCCACTAGAACCTAAATCTAGCGCGTCTGCCAATTCCGCCATACCCGCATAATTATAACTTTCCTATTGAATAAAAAAATCCCGTAACACCACAGGTGCCTGGGATCTAATGAGACATCGGGGACTCGAACCCCGGACAACTTGATTAAAAGTCAAGTGCTCTACCACCTGAGCTAATATCCCATACTGGGCTAGCTGGATTTGAACCAGCGAATGCAGGAGTCAAAGTCCTGTGCCTTACCGCTTGGCGATAGCCCATCATTATCTTACTGAGCTTAAAGAATAAGGGTGGATAGAGGGACTCGAACCCTCGGCCTCCAGAGCCACAATCTGGCGCGCTAACCAACTGCGCCATACCCACCATGTTTCTTCCACCTACGGCTATAAAACAAAAATTTACTTTAAACAAAGTAAAAGCGTGCCAGAAGGGATTCGAACCCCCGACACACGGCTTAGAAGGCCGTTGCTCTATCCAACTGAGCTACTAGCACGTATTCAACCTTTCGGCTGAAGCGGGTGATGGGAATCGAACCCACGTATCTAGCTTGGAAGGCTAGTGTTCTACCATTGAACTACACCCGCACAATATTAAATTTTTAATCGGGGTGACAGGATTCGAACCTGCGACCTCTTGATCCCAAATCAAGCGCTCTAGCCAAGCTGAGCCACACCCCGTTTTTTTGAGGTTTTTTGTACCCCTTAAGGACAATACTTATTATAGACTATAACAAAATAAATGTCAACAGTTTTTTTGAATTTTTTTAATTTTTTTTATTTTTTGTATTATTCCCACTATTTTACATAATTTAAAGTAAAATGAATCTCTCCATTCCTGTCCAATTCTACAATCGCATAGGTAGGAATCCTTCCTTCCTGCCTCGGCTGGGATATACTTCCCGGATTCAGAGCCGTCACATCCGTGCTGGTATCCAAAAGCGGCATATGGGTATGCCCAAACATAACAATATCAGCCCCCATCTGTCTGGCCCAATCCTTAATCGTCTCTGTCCCATAATGAACTCTATAACGATGCCCATGAGTTAAAAGAACCTTGTAGCGTCCTATCGTAATCAGTTTTTCCCGCTCCAGGTCAGAAAAATAATCATTGTTTCCGGACACCATCTCCACCGGGCAGCTTACCTTGTTCTGGATAAATATCTCGCTTCCTTCTAAATCACCCAGATGTATCAGCATATCAGGCTCTACCGTCTCCAGAACCTTTTCTAAATAAACATTTCTTCCATGCGAATCACTTACCACTAATATTTTCATCAGTCAGATTCCTCTTTCCTTTAAGCATTCTTTCATTAACCTAAGAGCCTTGCCCCTGTGACTGATTTCATTTTTTCTCTCCGGCGGTAGCTGTGCTGTCGTCATTCCAAGCTCCGGCACATAAAAAATCGGATCGTAGCCAAATCCATTTTCTCCCTTTTCTTCATAGCCAATAACACCTTCGATAGTTCCCCGTACCGTAATGACTTCTCCATCAGGAAAGGCACAGGCAATTGCAGACACAAAGCGGGCACTCCGTTCTTCTCCCTTGGCATCCCTTAAAAGCTCAATGATATGATTATTTTTTATTGTATATGGCGTATTCTCTCCCATGTAACGGGCAGAATACACCCCCGGTTCTCCATTCAGATAGTCTACCTCAAGCCCTGAGTCATCAGCCAGTACGATTTCTCCTGTCAGCTCCATAATTGTTCTTGCCTTGATGGCTGCATTTTCTTCAAAGGTTGCCCCGTCCTCTACGATATCAGCTTCTATGCCCGCCTCCTTCATGGAAACAGGATCCAGCTCCATATCTGCAAGAATCATCCGAACCTCCCGCATCTTGCCTTCATTCCCTGTTGCAAATATAATCCTCCGGCGTCCCATAGGTAAACTCGTCCTTTCTATTCTGTCTCCAGCTGTGAAAAAGCCTTCATCACAGCCTGATATATGTATTCTGCCATCTTTTCCTGATTTTCCTTTTTTATAATAAATTCTAAATCTGATTCATTACTCATGAAACCAGTTTCAATCAAGGCTACTGGCACCTTGGATTTCCCGATAATATAGATCTCATTATTCTTTACAAGCCCCCGATTAGCAAGATTGCCGTTTTCCGTCATGCTTTTCAGACAAAGCTCTGCCAATGCTTTGGAATCAAATTCCAGCCCCTTTTGGTTCTTCGTACCATACAAAACCTCA
This sequence comes from Acetivibrio ethanolgignens, assembly GCF_001461035.1. GTDB lineage: Bacteria > Bacillota > Clostridia > Lachnospirales > Lachnospiraceae > Velocimicrobium > Velocimicrobium ethanolgignens. The sequence continues at coordinate 2,962 of NZ_LNAM01000184.1, forward strand.
CACCCTTTTGCCGTGGAGCTATCACTGGAATTACAATGAATGCTAATCAAAAGATCTGTTTTTAGTTCATTTGCTAAATCAATTCTCGGATTCAGATATACCTTTTCATCTGAAAGGCGGGTATAATATACCTTTATTTCCTCTTTATCTAGAAGCTTCTTTAAGTGCTTAACAATGCTTAAATTAATATCCTTTTCATAATATTTCATATCAGGGGAATAAGTACCGATGTCATTGCCTCCATGACCGGCATCCACTACCAAAATCCGGTCATACAGCTGGGATGGCTCCCACAGCTCAATATAAATCGCCTCTTTATCCTCATAAATCTGGTATGCATAAAGGCTATTAAACTCTACCTCATAAACTGCGGTATAAGAAAAGGCTTCCGGCACATAATCATATACAAAGCTCACCTTTTTAATACTGGTGTCTTCTTCATTGCCTCTAGACAGACTTCCCCTGGTAAAGCTTTTATCCTCCAGACCATAAATTGACAATCGAAGACTGCGTTCCATATATAAGTCTTCCATTGATACCTCATAGCTTTTAGATTCCGGCTTTTCAATTACCAGATACGGCTCTGCCAATTGATTTACAACCATGCCAGTTTCCAAATTGGTATATATTTTCTCAGCCCCTAAATCCTTTGCTTCCTCCTGGGAAATAACTCTCGCACTATCTACCTGTACATTTTCACCAAAGGATGCATTTGCAACAGAGGCCGTTCCCATTCCATAAGAGGTTACCATAGTTCCAAGCATAATAACGATACTTTTCGCCGCCAGCTCTCTAAGCAATTTTTCCTTCATGAATTCCTCCTGCATAAGTCCTACAACTGTAGAAATTATACTATATCTGTCGAAATTTAGCAACCGTTTTCTTTGTATTTCTGGCGTTTTGGCGGCTTTGGCCCCAGGAACTGATAATAATAGGTTTTCATCATACCATTATAAATTTTTCTATTTTTATCTGCCTTTCGCCCCATATATTTTTCTGCCTCCTCAAAGGCTGTGATAATGTAATAAGACCAGCTGTCCAAGCCTGCAAAGGTTTCTCCCATTTCCTTATAGAGCTTTGGCATCGCGGCCTTTTCCTCCAGCCTCTCTCCATAGGGTGGATTCGTAATAATAAATCCATATTTCTTTGGATTCTTCAGCTCCTGCATTGGACGCTGCTGAAAATGGATGTACCTATCCACACCGGCAAGTCTTGCATTTTCTCTGGCGGCCCGGACAATATCACCATCAATATCATAGCCCTGGATATTCATTTCTACATCTCTTTCTATAAGATCCTCTGCCTCTTCTACAGCCTCCCTCCAATATTTCTCAGGAATCAGATGATGCCATCCCTCCGAAGCAAAGGAACGGTTCATCCCCGGAGCAATATTAGCTCCTATCATTGCTGCCTCAATGGGAATTGTACCACATCCACAGAACGGGTCAACTAAAATGCGGTCATTTTTCCATGGAGTCAGCATAATAAGTGCTGCTGCCAGTGTCTCTGTCACCGGGGCCTTACTGGTCAGCTTACGGTAGCCTCTTTTATGCAGAGACTCCCCAGAGGTATCAATACCAATCATTATCTCATCCTTCATAAAAGCCACTCGAATTGGAAAAGCTTCTCCTGTCTCCGAGAACCAATCCTTTTTATATTTGAGCTTCAACCGCTCTACAATCGCCTTTTTCATGATAGACTGGATATCCGAAGGACTGTAAAGCTTGCTTTTAATAGAATTAGCCTTTGCAACCCAGAATTTTCCATCCTCAGGAATATAATTTTCCCAAGGCAGAGCCTTTGTTTTTTCAAACAACTCATCAAAGGTCTCTGCCTTGAATTTTCCTACCTTTAAAAGTATTCTCTCTGTTGTTCGTAAAAATACATTAGCACGGCAGATGGCTTCTGCATCTCCCAAAAAAGTTACCTTCCCATCCTCTACTGAGGTAATATCATACCCTAAATCATATATTTCTCTTTTTAAAACTGCCTCCATTCCAAAATGGCATGGTGCAATCAGTTCAAATTTTTCCATGTAGCTATATTCTCCTTTTTAACTTACTCCTTTTTTCATTATGACTGATTTAGAGCGTGACGTCAATTGAAATCATCTATAAAATCAGAAAAGCTCCCGGAATTGATGCACTCCGCCGCTTACTGTAATTATTCTGTTTTTCCAATCCTTTAAATCCCGGGCAGCCATCAGGCTCACATTGCCCCTGTCACAGTAAAAAATAATGATAGGATAAGGCAGCAACCACTTTTTCCGATCCTCAAGCTCCTCATAGGGAATATTAACAGCTCCCTTGAGATGGTATTCCAGATATTCCTTTTTATCCCTCAAATCCACTATAATTACGTCGCTGCGTCCCAGATATTCCTCCAGTTCCTTTGGATGAATGACCTCAAAGCCCATACCCGGCACTCCTTTCCTTTTATTTTATCATATTCGTTATTACATAAAAATGGCACAGCCCAAGCTGGGCCATGCCATTTTTGGAACTATTCCTGCTTTCTCTTAGTTATTCTGGTTCTTATTTGTACCGGAAGCATCCTGATAAGAGTTAGAAGTCTTATTCTGAGATCCCTTATTATTAGTACTGTTTTTACTATTACTAGTGCCATTAGATGTCTTATTAGACGTCTTGTTCTGGGAAGTTGTATTCTTAGAAGAATTATTTAAGTTTTTTTCCATTTTTATAGTCCTCCTTGGGATTTGTTTTTTGTTACACGAATAGTATATCCTATAGACTAAAAAAATAATCTGTAAGGATTTTACAAATTTTTTTGTCTGATATGGTTGCAATTTAATTTTTTTTATATTATAATGCTTCTATGCTAATGTTTACCCCTTATGAACATTAGCACACCCCTTATTAATTATTTATACTCCCCTCATAGGAGCCGTGAACCCCACGGCTCCTATACTTTTTGATTCAAAAAAAGAAGCAGAGCTATTCTCCGCTTCTTACCTGCCCTAACTATCTGAAAAATGAAATAATTACCCTGATGACAAATACGACAACCAGCACCGGGAGAACTACAGAAAAGAAAATCTGAATTCCTAATCCAGCAACTGCAATAACAACAACAATTACCAAAAGCAAAATCAACAATGCCAGAAGCTTCTGATACCAGGTAAGCCCATCCCAGGTGTAAGTTCTGTAATGGACATTTGTCTGACCGGATTCCCGTCTTTCGGTTTCTTCGTCATACTGTGCCTGTCGATAATTCTCCTGGTAGCTTCCCTGTCCTTCTCTGGACATTCTGGCATCCATAATAGTCCTTGCTATCAGTCTTGGGTCACCAAGCTCTGCTAACTTCTGGTCTTCTGTTTTTCCATTATTTTCGCGAATATAGCTATCATAGTACTGTATATGATCTGCTATCTCATAATCTGGTATCTCACCCTTTAAAGCACTTTCTAGTACTGCTAAAAACTCGTTTCTGTCCATAAATTATTCTCCTGCTAATTTTTTGAAACACAGATATAGATACTGAAAAATTCTTCTCCTTCTAAAAGCATTGGTACACGGATTGACTGGATATCTGCCTGCAAAATAAGCTTATTTCCAGACATAGAAAGAGGCGGAGTGATATCAATAATAATCCCCTGATTAGAAAACAGGGTAGCTGTATTTCCCATAATCATATTGCCAAGCTCACCCAAAGCCGAACGGGAAATCTCATCCAGTTCTTCTACCTGCATACCACACATCATACTGCTGGCTATCTTTTTCGCATTCTCCTGCGGAATCACTAAAAGCACCTGTCCCTTCATCTGACCAGTAATACCGACCTGTATAATAAACATACTATTTTCAAACTTAAGCTCACCTGCCGCCGGCTTGCCAACTCCCAGTTTAGTCTGCACCATGCTTTCAAAAATACTCATAGTGGACATTAAAAATGGATTAATATAGTTTACATCGATTGCTGGCTTCATCACTTATCCCTCCATATAAATAGCAAAGACTCGGCTTCTGCCGAGTCCTTCAACGTGCGTGAAAGGAGTCGAACCCTCGACCTTCTGGTCCGTAGCCAGACGCTCTATCCAGCTGAGCTACACGCACATGGTATAGAATTCCTATACCAGTTAATATACCACAATCATTTTTAAAATGCAAGGAGAAATTTTATAGCTCCTCCTTGTCTGCCAAAGCAGCCTGCTCCAGCTCGTTCTCATCTTCGCTTTCCTCCAGAATAGAGAACGCAATATTGGTACCATGGTCTGCTACTCTCTCCAGGTTAGATACTAAATCAGAGAAAATCATACCAGACTCCGGACTACATTCATCCTTAGTCAGTCTCTTTACATGGTTTCTCTGTAGCTGCTTTTCCATTGTATCAATCTTATCTTCCAGCTCCAGAATTTCCTTCAGATGCTCTTCACTCTTTTCTCCGAACATTTCCAGAGAATAACCTAAAAGCTCCTGCGTTAGGGTAAACATTTCTCTAAGCTCTTTCTCCCCTGCTTCACTGAACGTGATATCATCTTCTACCATTGTTTTTGTAAAATCAGCAAGGTTCTCTGCATGGTCACCAATACGCTCTATATCACTGACTACATGGAACAGTGCTCCTAACATCTTACGGTCTCCCATTGGCAGAGACAGCTGGTTGACCTGTACCAGGTATTTCGTAATTGCTTCATTCATATAATTGATAAAGTGTTCGTTTTCGTAAACCTTTTCTGCTTTATCTATATCCATATTAAACAGTGCTTCCATTGCCATATCCAAATTTTCAAAGGCAATCTTGCCCATCCGGATAATCTCACGAATAGCCTGTGGCACAGCTGCTGCTGGAGAATATACGGTATGCTCACCAATATATTTTAAGTGCTGGCGGTCTACCTTTTCATCATCTCCTGGTACTAAAAGCTCACTCAGTTTGACAATCCAACCCGTAAATGGGAATACGAGAAATACCTGGAACATTTTCAAGAAGGTATTTGCATTCGCTACATCCTTAGCCAGCTTATCATTGACTCCATTCACTGCGATATTTGGTACGTTTCTGGTAAAGAAATTTAAAATCTCTATAATTTCATCCATAAAGAACCACAGCATCAGAGCATTCACAATAGCACCGACAATATTAACAATCAGGTGCACCAGTGCCGCACGCCTTGCATCCTTCTTTCCATTCAGAGAAGCTAAAAGTGCAGTGACACAGGAGCCTATATTACAACCCAGGATAATATAAAATGCAATTGGCAGCCCTATCAGCTCCTGAGAAGCCAGTACCATAACAATACCAATGGTTGCAGAGGAGCTCTGTAATACAGCTGTAATTATAAAACCTACCAGAATACCCATCACAGGATTCTTAAGAGAAGACAGCGTGTCCACCACAGCAGGCATACTTTTTAAGCCTTCCATAGCTCCGGACATCATGTCCATACCAATAAAGAGTATACCAAAGCCCAGCACTACTTCCGCACTCTTTCGCACGGATGGCTTCTTGGAAAACATAATCATACAGACACCGGCAACAACAAAAATCGGTGCAACTGCTGTCAAATTTAAGGCCAGCAGCTGACCGGTAATGGTTGTACCAATGTTAGCACCTAAAATAATACCAACTGCCTGAGATAGATTCATCAGCCTTGCATTTACAAAGCTGACTACCAGCACTGTAGTTGCACTGGAGGACTGAATCACCGCTGTTACCAGTGTTCCTACTATCAAACCAACGAACTTGTTCCGGGTACAGGCAGCCAGCACACTACGCATCTTAGCACCTGCCACCTTTTCCAGTCCATCGCTCATCATCTGCATTCCATAAAGGAAAAGCCCAAGGCCTCCCAATAATCCAAGCACTATCTCTGCACTCATTTTTTCCTCCTAAGCACTCCTGCTTTTAAAATATTCATCTGTACTTATATTTTAAATCAATTTTACATTTCATATGCACTTAATACTTTAATATAGTTTTTACTACCTTGCAAGAGGTATTTTTATATAAAAAATTTGTTAGAAAATCTTTTATTTTGTACAAAAAACAGGGGATAGACTAAATAAGTCCGTCCCCTGCAATAAATTCAATATTATTTTGTAAAAATAAGGGAATTTACGAGGTACTCTCCTGCTTTGTGTACATCCGGAGTTACTGTGTCACCAAAGCTATTAATTGTTATCACAACCAAACAACCATCATTAATTATATAGTATACCTCCTGCTGAATAGAAAGCTCTGCGTCATTTGGCTTAATCGTTCCTGTAATAGAAATCTTTATTGCCTTTCCATTATCAAGAGCTACTTCATCAAAAGCATATGTTGACAGAGTTCCATTGTTGACTGCCAGATTAGCCTCTGCAACTTCTTTCGACTGCCGTTCTTTCAAAAGCTCTTTCCAGATTTCAAAATATCCATCATTTACAGCTTCTTCTTCCATAACTATAATATTAATATTAGACACATAACTTCTTTTTACGGCATCCTTTTCCGTCAAAGAAACACCAGTGACCCCCTCTGCTTCTTCTGTCCTTACCGCCCAGTCCTCTGGGGCCGCTGCTGTATACTTACCAAACTTTATTTCCTTTGCTTTAAAAGGAGCCTTTTCCACATACTTATTTACCGGATTCTTTACGGTTACCTTGCAGGTGTATTTCTTGCCGTCTACTTTTGCTGTAATCGTAGCTGTACCAGCCTTCTTTGCCGTTACCTTTCCCTTTGAGCTTACTGTTGCTACAGATTTTTTGCTAGTGGACCAGGTTACCTTCTTTTTAGCACCTGTTATTTTCAGCGTAAAGGATTTTCCTACTGTTAGAGTCTTCTTCGTTGCAGAAATCTTTACTGTCGCAGCCTCTGCTACTACAGTCTGTGACATCGGCACTCCCACAGGTGCTACCAGAGTCAAAGCTAATGCCAGTGCCATTACTCCTGTTAATTTCTTCAATTTCATTCTAAATTCCTCCCTATCCTTTTGCAAATTAAATCGCCTCTTTGGATTCCTTTACATTATAATCTTTTCCTCCAAAAAATTCCTTACATTTTTCTTAAAATTATTACTTTTTAGTCAGGTTATGTTAAAATAAAAAAATAACTAAATTACAGGGAGGAATTTTATCCATGAAAAAAAGATTTTTAAAAACTAGTCTTTGCCTTATACTTTCTGCTGTTCTGGCAATTTCACCAACAGTTTCTACAGCCCAGGCTGCCCAGACGACTAGTACTGCAAAGACACAGGCTGTCGCTTCTGATACCTTAAAAGCCAGTGCTGAAAAAATGGCAGCAGCCATTACCAGTGTCTACGGTGCCACCAGTATTCAATATGCCTTAATTGCCGATGGAGAAATTCTTCTCTCCGGTCAGGCCGGTTATAACAACGTAGCAAAAAAGACTGTTCCAACTTCAAATACCAAGTACGGTATTGGCTCTATCAGCAAGATTTTTACAACCCTTGCTGTATTAAAGCTGGTAGAGCAGGGAAAGGTAGGTCTGGATACTCCGGTTGTAAGCTATGTTACTGATTTTAAAATGGCTGATAGCCGCTATAAGGATATTACTGTTCGTATGCTTTTAAATCATTCCTCCGGGTTAATGGGAAGCACTCTGGATAATAGCATTCTTCTGGGACAGGCTGACTCATATGCCCATGACCATTTTCTGGAAATATTGAGCACACAGCGTTTAAAAGCGGCTCCAGGTGCCTTTTCTGTTTACTGTAACGATGGATTCACCCTTGCAGAGCTTTTAGTTGAGCGTGTCAGCGGCCAGAGCTTTTCCAGCTTTATCTCCTCATATTTTACCAATCCTCTCGGCATGACTAATACAAAAACGCCAGCAGATTCCTTCAAAACCTCTTCCCTTGCAGGAATCTATTCCGGCAAAACAAAGCTTCCTTATGAAAGCCTCAATGCCATTGGTGCTGGTGGAATTTATTCCACTGCTGAGGATTTGTGCCGCCTTTCCACTATTATAACCAGCTCTACCGATTTACTTTCCCAGGAACTCATTGACTCCATGGAAAAGGAAGAATACAAAAACGGCCGATGGTCTCCTGAACATGATTCTGCTCTCTCCTATGGTCTTGGCTGGGATAGTGTAAATACCTGGCCTTTTACCCAGTATAACATCAAAGCTCTGGTAAAAGGCGGTGACACTCTGAACTACCACGGAAGCCTGATTGTTCTTCCAGAGAAAAACATGGCTGTTGCCGTACTTTCCTCCGGTGCCTCCAGTGCTATCGATCAAATTATGGGGCAAAGCCTTTTACTGGAGGCTTTAAAGGAAAACGGAAAAATTCAGGAAATCCTGCCTGATAAATCCTTTACCGCTCCGGTCAAAACAGCAATTCCTGATGAACTATTGAAATATGAAGGCTACTATGGAAACTATTCCGCTCCATTTAAAATTGCTATGGAAAAGGAAGGCACCCTTACCCTTACCGTAAATGGTACTCCTCAGAAATTTATCTATGGTGGCGATAATAAATTTTTCAGTCCAGATGGCAGTACCAGTATTTCCTTTATCGAGGACACCGGAAATACCTATTTCTATGTTTCTATGTACCAAAAAGTACCGCTTCTTGGCCAAATTGCCATGTCTGTCTACCAGGGCCAAAAGCTGACAGCAAAGGAACTGGATGCCACTACTGCAAAAGCATGGGAAAAGTATCTGAATAAAGATTATTTTGTTGTATCCGAGCGGTATAATTCTGCTCTATACACCAGTGGACTGTTAAAGAAGCGTCTGAAGCTTAGTGAAGAACTTCCAAACTATATTGACTCTGACGAAATTACAGATTCCTATACGCTCTCTGCTGTTGTACAGATTCCTGGGATGTATGGCCGTGACCTGTCAGATGTGAAAATGACCACACAAAATAAGACCGTCTATCTGACCAGTGGTGCCATGAAGGCCATTAGCGAAGATGCTGTTAAAAATCTTTCTACCAAAAAGAGCTTCAGCGTCACAATTCCAAAGACTGAGTTTGCAAAATACTATAAGATCAGCAGTAAATCTGCAAATAAGACAATCAATGTTACCCTTCCAAAAAAGGCCTCTTTTGCCGTATATGATAAAGCTGGCAAGCTGACCTTCAGCTCCCTGCTTACCGGTAAAACTACTGCCAAGCTTCCAAAGGGAGGATACATTGTATTTGTTGGAAATATAAAGGCCACCTTTAAGGTAGCTTATAAATAACCCTTGTAAATAAGTGTCCAAAAATACAGCCTCTAAAGTAAAACTTTTGAATTTACTTTAGAGGCTTATTACTTTATTGTTCATAAACAGGCTTTTCTGCTTTAATACGTTCTTTCAGGACTTCCTCAATATATAAAAAATCTTCCTGCAAAAGAGGATTATTCCATTTCGATTTCGCAATCAAAAAAGAAGCCTCTGCCAAATCATAATTCTCTTTTTCCAGCTCCATTAATATATCAATAACCGCAATATTCCCTCCATACACGGGAGATTCTCTATAGGCTTTAAATATTTTCAAACTTTCTTGATAAATAGACCTTGCTTTCTCCCTTTGGTTATCATAGTAGTAGTTACAGCAAAGATTTAATTTATATATCATTTTCAGTACACCAGACATTGGATTTTCTGAAACACTCTCCAGGAGTTCAATCGCCCTTTTATATTCCTTCTTTTCTGAATAACCCGCCGATAAATTAATGGTAAACAGAGTTCTTAAATATATGCCTTTGGCTTTTGATAATAAAGCATTAACACATTGAATATATTCATCCGGTTTTTTTGCTTCTAAAATTTTAATAGCTTCTTTCATTTTTTTCCCATAATATTTGATATAATAGTAAGCAAAAATAATACACCCAATGATGACAATACCGCTGGTTATATAATAAATTCTCCAAAAAATATCATCAGGGACATCGACCATACCTTTGATGATACCAATACTTAACCCGAATAACATGATACATGCAAAGAGCTTTATGTATTTTTTAAATTGTCGCTTCATCTTCATCTCCATCTTCCTTGATGGTGTTAGTATAAAGCTTAAAGTTTTAGTTGTCAAGCTTTTTGATATGTTTACTGAGAAATCAGGTAAGTAAATCCTGCATACTCTTTAAGCTGATTGCTAAGGTCGAGGTGTTGTGCAAAAGAGAAGAAGTCGTTGGCTGAATAGCACCGCTAACTCCTAGTGCAATCAAGGCAGTATTAATACCTGCAATAGCCCAGTAATTTTTCTGTATCCGCTTTACCAGACCGTTACTGATGGCCTTTAGGGTTACAATTTCATATAAATTATCTGCACCTATCGTTATATCTGCAATTTCCCGGGCAATCTCTGCACCATCGCTAATAGCAATTCCAACATCTGCTATTGACAAAGCCGGAGAATCGTTGATACCATCACCTATCATGATTACTCTTCTGCCCTGTTTCTTTTCCTTCTCAATAAATTTCGCCTTATCCTCTGGAAGCACCTCAGAGTAGTATTCATCAACGCCAATCTTTGCAGCTATAGCCCGTGCTGTTCTTTCACTGTCACCGGTCATCATGACCAGTTTCCGGATACCAGCCCTCTTCAGCGAATTAATCACTGCTGCAGCCTCCTGCCGTAAAGGATCTTCAATACAGATAACAGCAGCCAGAACATTCTCTATGGCAAGATATAGATAGGAATATTCCGTTGGCATCTGAGCGAGTCGCTGCCTCATATCCTCTCTTACTATACAGCCCTCATCCTCAAATACAAAATGATAGCTTCCAATTATAGCCCTTTTCCCATCTAGTGTGGTCGAAATACCATGAGCAACTATGTATTCCACTTTAGAATGAATTTCTTCATGTACCAGATTTTTCTCCTTTGCAGCATCAACAACTGCTTTTGCTATAGAATGCGGAAAATGCTCCTCCATGCAGGCTGCTATTCTCAGGAGCTCATCTGGCTCTTCACCATTCATGGAAACTACTTCTGCCACGGTTGGCTGTGCAATCGTGAGTGTACCCGTCTTATCAAATACAACCGTATCTGCCTCTGCAATAGCTTCCAGATACTTTCCACCTTTCACTGTTATATTATAAAGGCTTGCTTCTCGGATAGCCGAGAGCACAGAAATTGGTATTGCCAGTTTCAGAGCACAGGAAAAGTCAACCATCAGCACTGACAGTGCACGAGTTACATTTTGAGTCAATAGATAGGTCAGAGCTGTACCTGCCAGCGTGTATGGTACCAGTCTGTCTGCTAAATGCTCAGCCTTTCCTTCCATGGCAGATTTCAGCTTTTCCGATTCCTCAATCATGGTAACAATTTTCTCAAATCTGCTGGATTCTGCTGTTTCTTTCACCTGCAGAACCAGTTCGCCTTCCTCCACCACTGTCCCTGCATAAACATATCCCTCTTTTTTCTTGTATACTGCCGATGATTCTCCAGTCATAGATGCCTGATTTACCATAGCCTCACCAGAAATCACTGTTCCATCAAAAGGTATTACATTGCCCATATGTACAACAACATAATCTCCCACCGTAATTTCTGATGCCGGTACCAAAGCTTCCTTTTCATCACTTAAAAGCCATACCTTGCTTATATTTAAGGACATGCTCCTTGCCAGATCTTCTACCGATTTCTTATGGGTCCATTCCTCCAGTACCTCACCAATTCCAAGTAAAAACATAATAGATCCAGCAGTATTCATATCACCACGAAGTATTGATACCCCTATTGCTGTCGCATCCAAAACAGCTACCTCTATTTTTTTTCGACTCAATGCTTTTATGCCATTCCAAAGATATTTTACTGCCTTTACTGAAATCAGTCCACATCTTAGTGGATAGGGCATAAAAAGCCTGCTGCCAGCTCGAAGTATGACCCGATTAACTAGCTTTTCCCAATATTTCCGATTCAGCTTTCTTCCTGAGTTTCGTAGAAATGACTCTGGTACCGATGCCCTTTTATAGGAAAATCGCTTCAACAGCTCCAGGATATTTCTTCTTTCTCCCACGTAGCATAAAATTATGTCCTGTGTGCGCTCCTGCACTTTAACGAAAGTCACCAGCTTTTGACTACTAAAGTAATAATGAAGTATATCTGCTTCTTCACAGCTCATCCGTCTTTGCTGAACATGAATACGCATGCGACCATGGATTTCATGCTTTATAATAAATTTCATTCGATTTCTTCTCCATCGATTTCTTCTTCCATTGCAACACGTTCTTCATTTATCTGCTGTGCTTCTGCATATATGTCCTCTGCATTTTCCTGAATTATCGTTGCCGTTTTCATAATACAGTCTTTCGCTCGAAGTACAGCAGCCGTACAGCCTGTATATATCTTTCTTGCATCTTTACTGGACAGCATTTTTATTCCTGCTGTTCCAAATAACACACCTGCTGCAAAAATTCCTGTTTTCTTTATATCCAACTTTTTAAAACAATTCCACATAATAATACCTCCGCTTCTTAAATGCTAAACTCAATTTCCTTGTCTTCTATTCCCTATTTACCGATTCAATTTTATACATATTCTTCCTGCTGATTGCACCAATCTCTTCTAATGTATTAATCATACGATAGACAGTTGCCGCACCAATCCTGGAATTCTGGTGGACAGCTTTATAGTAAAGTTCTTTGCAGCTAGAACAGTCCTCTTCTAAAATGATATCTAAGAGCATCAAACGCTGCTTAGTTATTCGCAGCCCCTGCCTTTTTAATTTCCGAATAATTCTGTCCTTTTCTTCTTTTTTTGAATTCATCTGATTCTTCTCCTTAATACAAAACCGGGGATTGCAGCCCTTCAATGCAATCCCCCTCCTGCCTGCTGCCTATCTCGCTCCAACCATCTTTTTCATACCAAAATTTAAAGTCCTGCTTTCCCTATATGGTCTGAAAATCAGATACAGGAAGCCTGCTATCAAAAGAAATGCCACTATTGTCCCAATTCCGAAGCTGCCCACTGTAAGCAGAGTTCCAATCTGATAAATGCAAAGAGATACAACATAAGCCAGGACAGTCTGATAGCCAATTGCAAACCAAAACCATTTTACATTGTTCATCTCTCTTTTAATTGCTCCCATCGCTGCAAAGCAAGGTGCACATAAAAGGTTGAATACCAGGAAGGAATATGCTGCCACACTTGTCATACTGCCTGCCAGCTGACCCCAGATTTCTGCACCATCCTCTGAAACCTCTGCAAATCCAAACAGAATGCCAAAAGTACCTACTACATTTTCCTTTGCAATCAGGCCTGTAACAGCTGCAACTGCCATCTTCCAGTCGCCCCAGCCCAATGGTGCAAAAATTGGTGCAATTATGCCACCCATCGCCGCTAAAATACTGCTATCCAGCTGCTCTGCCTCAAGCATGCCGAAATGTCCGTCTACCCAGCCAAAGCCCTGTAAGAACCAGAGTACGATGGTTGATAATAAAATGATAGTTCCAGCCTTTTTAATAAAGGACCAGCCACGCTCCCACATACTTCTTAGCACATTCCCAACAGTTGGCATGTGATATGCCGGGAGCTCCATAACGAATGGTGCCGGTTCTCCAGCAAACATCTTGGTTTTCTTAAGAATAATTCCAGAACAAATAATAGCTGCAATCCCCACAAAGTAAGCACTTGGAGCTACCCAAGAGGCACTGTCAAATAAAGCACCCGCAATCAAGGCAATAATAGGAAGCTTTGCCCCACAAGGAATAAAGGTAGTTGTCATAATCGTCATCTTACGGTCTCTGTCATTTTCAATCGTTCTGGATGCCATAATTCCCGGTACACCGCAACCGGTTCCGATCAGTATAGGAATAAAGGATTTTCCGGACAGTCCAAATTTACGGAAAATACGATCCATGATGAAAGCAACTCTCGCCATATATCCACAAGCCTCTAAAAATGCTAGAAAAATAAACAGTACCAGCATCTGTGGCACAAAGCCAAGCACTGCACCAACACCTGCTACAATACCATCCAGAATCAGAGACTTAAGCCAGTCAGCACAGCCAACTGCATCCAGGGCAGCCTCTACCAAAACAGGAATACCAGGAACCTCTAAACCAAAAAAGCTCCAGCCCTTATCAAACACTCCATCATTTGCCCAATCCGTCGCCCAGGAACCCACAGTAGTAACTGAAACATAATACACAAGCCACATAACAGCTGCAAAAATAGGCAGTGCCAGCCAGCGGTTTGTAACAATCCTGTCAATTTTATCAGAGGTAGTCATCTCCCTCTTTTTACTCTTAGTGCAGCACTCTCCAATAATCGAAGAAATGTACACATATCTCTCATTCGTGATAATACTTTCTGTATCATCATCAAATTTATCCTCTAACCTTTTAATTTCAGCAGTCACATCAGGGACTGTCGTCATCTGCTCTGCAATCTTATCATCCTTTTCCAAAAGCTTAATTGCAAAAAATCTCTTCTGTTCCTCCGGAATAGAAGTATCCAGATGCTGCTCTACAGTACGGATTGCTTCCTCAACCTCGGCTGCAAACTCATGCACCGGAGCTGCCGTATTTTTCTGCTGTGCTAAAGAAACTGCCTTTTCAGCTGCTTTCTTAATACCTGTTCCCTTTAATGCAGAGATTTCAACAATCTCACAGCCCAGACACTTACTCAGCTTATCAATATGTATCTTATCTCCATTCTTCTCAAGAATATCCATCATATTGATTGCCATGATTACCGGAATACCAAGCTCCATAATCTGAGTAGACAGATACAAATTTCTTTCAATATTTGTTCCATCTACAATATTAATAATGGCATCTGGTCTTTCATTAATCAAATAATTTCTAGCAACGACCTCCTCCAGTGTATAAGGAGATAAAGAATAAATACCAGGTAAATCCATAATGGTTACATCCTTATGTCCTTTCAGTTTACCTTCTTTCTTCTCTACCGTTACACCCGGCCAGTTGCCAACAAACTGATTGGAACCGGTCAATGCATTAAATAATGTTGTTTTACCGCAGTTAGGATTACCTGCTAATGCAATTTTAACTGACATTTGAATGCTCCTTTTTCTATCTTTTCTTTGTGCTATCTACTTATAATTAGTTTTCACTAACTAATATTTAAAAAAATAAACGCTCCTACTCAATCTCAATCATCTGTGCATCTGCCTTACGCAGGGACAACTCATACCCCCTTACGGTCACCTCAACCGGATCTCCTAAAGGTGCTACCTTCCTAACAAAGACATCAACGCCCTTTGTAATTCCCATGTCCATAATACGTCTTTTTACCGGGCCATCTCCAGTCAGTTTTTTTACCTTAACCGTCTGTCCGCAGGCAACTTCTCTCAATGTTTTCATAAAACTCTCCTTCTTTCCTTTTCCTACACCATTATCTTATTTGCCATGTCTTTTCCAATCGCTACTCTGGAATCTTTGACATTTACAATCATATTTCCACCGATTTCAGAAACAACAGTCACCGTGCCACCAGGTACAAAGCCAAGGTTCTCTAAAAATCTGCGGGTTTCCTCTTTTCCGCCTACCTTTTTAATAATGCTTGGTTCTCCTTCTTTTACCATTGATAACGGCATCATATCATCCCTTTCTTTTTTATTTGATAATGATTTTCATTTCTACACTAGTTACTATAACCTAACTCAATGCTGTTGTCAAGATTTTTTTGAAAATTATTCTCATTTTCTCCCATTCCATCACCCTCGAAATTTTCTTCAAAAAAAAGAGTATATCAATTTGATATACTCTAAGCGTGCGTGAAAGGAGTCGAACCCTCGACCTTCTGGTCCGTAGCCAGACGCTCTATCCAGCTGAGCTACACGCACATATTAAATTGTAATGCCGGCGACCGGAATCGAACCGGTACGGGAGATTAGTCCCGCAGGATTTTAAGTCCTGTGCGTCTGCCTGTTCCGCCACGCCGGCATTGATGGGACCAACAGGGCTCGAACCTGTGACCCCCTGCTTGTAAGGCAGGTGCTCTCCCAGCTGAGCTATGATCCCATGGGAAATGACTATTAAAGCCACCAGCATATCTTTGAAAATTTCAAAGAAACGACCCAGATCGGACTCGAACCGACGACCTCCGCCGTGACAGGGCGGCGCTCTAACCAACTGAGCCACTGGGCCAAAATCAAACTAACTAACAGCCGACGATCGGACTCGAACCGATAACCTGCTGATTACAAATCAGCTGCTCTGCCAATTGAGCCACGTCGGCAAAAGAACAGTTTACGTTCTTTAAGTGGACCTTCGGGGACTCGAACCCAGGACCGATCGGTTATGAGCCGATTGCTCTAACCAGCTGAGCTAAAGGTCCATAATGCAGATAGTTGATTTCGATGACTCCGACGGGAATCGAACCCGTGTTACCGCCGTGAAAGGGCGATGTCTTAACCGCTTGACCACGGAGCCGTATAATCTATTATATCATTTCTATTATGCTATTGTCAATTAGCAAATAGAACTCCCCGAGTTGGGCTCGAACCAACAACCCCACGGTTAACAGCCGTGTGCTCTACCATTGAGCTATCGAGGAATAAAGGTATAGATGTAAACATCTATTTGATACCCTCAAAACTACACACTGCCTATCATCCAAATTTATTGTAGACAACCGGTCATCTCAAGGCTTTGCCTTTCGATGTCATTTGCAAGCAAATGTCATCTGTCTGTCAGAATTGCTCCCGAAAGCTAGCTTTCTTCGCATTCTTCCAGCCATCCACCGCTTGTCTTCCTTTTTGGTCAAGCCCTCGACCTATTAGTAACAGTCAGCTCCATGCA
>NZ_LNAM01000185.1 GCF_001461035.1 Acetivibrio ethanolgignens
AGAATTGTCTATGCAAGAAGAGTTTGTTTTTATTGCAAGGCAGAGCGATAAATCAAAATAAATATGAGGGAGAAAGATTTTATGAGAACAGAAGTAATTTATTCATCATCAGAAGACCATCATGGTTATGGAGCTGGCTCTGGTGATACAGAAAGAATTGAATATCTGTGTCCTTGTGGAAAGGGCAAGGTTGTGGAGGAGCATGATAATATTCCTGGTTTCCCCGTGAACATGATGTTTGGATTCAGTGTGAAGAATGTAGCAAAAAATATAGGATTGATACCTCAAAAGGAGTAAGAGCGTGGGAGTTGGAGGAAAATAACGAATGAGAAAATTTAGGTATTGGTTATTAAATACATTTTGTAAGAATGAATTGTTAGAAATTCATGATCATTATTCACGTAAAGTAAAGCAGATTGAATATGATACAAATAAGAAAAATCAAGATATCGATATTGTTCATAGAATTTTATCTGAAAAGAACAAAGTAATAGTTGGAGAAGCCGATAATAAAAATGGTGAACATGTATTTGTAGTTCAACACGTTTATGGAAACAGTATTGATTTTATGTTATACAGTAGCAGATACAAGGATGTGTGCAATCATCCTAGAATAATGGCAACATATAACAATTTCTATGATGGTAAACCATATGTAAAAATTGAGGATATTCTTGTTGAAGATAATAATGTCGGAAATGGCTCAATTTTGATGCCTTTTTTTATAGAATATTGCAAAAGATTTACGGATGCAAAAAAAATAACAGGTTGGTTATCATCTGTTGACAGTGGCCACTTTGATCGGTCTACCCATTTTTATAAAAAACATGGATTTGAGGTCGGGTTAAATGAAGAAGGTGATTCAGGTGGCATTGAATATCAGCTGAGGGAGGTGAGTGTATAGTGGCAAAATACTCAGATTTCAAGAGTTACATACAGGACAAATATGCAGCTTATTTGCTAAGGCAAGTATCTGATTATGTAAATAAGAACCATGATGGGCAGGGGTTTCATACATTGAATGTACTGTCTATTTGTGATCAGAAGGTTGATAATCTTTCAGTTAAGTCACTACGGTGTACTGATATGCCAGATCCATTTGTGAAGATAGCGGTTAATCTGACGGCAGATATCATTACAATGGGATTAGGCACAAAAAAGTACGAAGCAGATAGAAAGACACGTTGGTTTACAGTTACCATCGTAGCTTGTTTGCGTGATGGTATGGAAATCAAAGAAGATCAGACAACTATTGAAGAATATGCACCCGGAACATGGGATAAGACAACTGCACTTGATGAGTTTGGTGTCCCGTATGTATATGCTGCTGACCTTGAGGATATAGCAGATGATTTCTTTGAATTCTACTGTCAGGATGCAATCTATCACATGTATAACTTTCCTTATGGTCATGTTATGCAGCAGCTTGGAATTTATGCTTATGAGGCAGAGCTTCCTGAAAATACTATGGGGCGCATGTATTTCAAAAAAGATAAGGCTACAGTATATCGTAAGTTTCATCCATATTTTCCGGAAAGAAAAATTGAGGATGAAGACATTGAACCAGGTACAATGCTAATAAGCAAAGATAATTATTTTATGCATAAGACCGGGTGTTACATGATGACAATAGCTCATGAAATAGTTCATTGGTATTATCATCAGAAGTTCTTTAAGATATTGTCATTGCTTGACGATTCGTTAAGTGTTATGAATTGTGAAGTAGAACCACAGAAGTATGATTCAGGAATGACCAGTCTTCAAAAGGCTATGTGGTTTGTTGAATGGCAGGCAAACTCGATAGGGATGAGAATCGCCATGCCTCAGGCGCTTTTTGTACAAGCTGTACAGGAAGCATACGATGCAGCTTCTAAAATTCCAAGGAAAGGTTGTTATTGGGCTGAAGTAGTAGAGGATACAATACATAGAGTTGCTTGCCTTTTTGATGTTTCTGATTTTGCAGCAAAACAACGTGCAATACAGTTAGGTTGGGATGTGGCAGCAGGAACACATATTTATGTTGATGGTCGAAAGCATGCACCGTTCTTTTTTAAGGAGGGTACTCTGGGCCCAAAACAATCCTTTGTAATTGATAAGGCTGGACTGGAGAAGGTCCGTTCTGAGAATGTTCATATTAAAGAATTACTTGATTCTGAGCAGTTTATATATCTGGGATATGTGGTTTGTGCTTTTGATGAGAAGTATGTTAGAGAAGCTACCGATGACGAAAAATTATGGAATTGTTCAGATTATGAACTTACGGATTATGCTCGTGAGCATGTTGACGAGTGCTGTTTGATTTTTGATTGGGAATCTATTTCCGGTGGAAAAGATGATGGTGGTTTTTATGGTCAATGTTATTTAAGCAAGGATATCACAGTTGATAATCGAATTGAGCATGCCTATGATCCATTTTTTGAGAATAATCAATCTGTTGAAGAAATGGCAAAGGCAGCAGCAGACTATAAAGCAATGTACGCTGAGGAAGAAAGAATTTTAAGCGAGACACCTAATAATTTCAGCGAAGCTTTGATTTATCATATGGACCGAAAGCACGTTACTGTTGATGATCTTGCTGCGACGTCAGGTTTAAGTACGACTACAATTAAGAAATATCGCGCAGGGAAAGTAACACCAAATATTGATAATATCATGGCAGTGTTTATTGGTATGAATCTCGGACCTGCATATTGTGAGGATTTACTTGATTTAGCGGAGATTTCACTTAGCAAGAGAACAGATAAAGGTAGAGCATACAAAACATTGATTCAAGAATATACAGATGGAAGTTTGGACCAATGGAATGCTTTTCTTAAAGAATATGGCCTTGAAAGTATTCCAAATAAAAGAAATCAATAAAAATTATGGGTCGGGAGGGGAACTTAAAGTTACCCTTGATAACCCACGATATGATAAGGGTTTTACAGTCAGTACAGCTGTGAAATCCTTATTTTTGTGCTCAAAATAGGAACTTTATGTTGCCTCTCAAATTATAAGAAATCGTCTATCCTAGTTATTGTTACAGGGATATTTCACCCTGTATGGCAATAACGATAGTGTGTTAATTATGATTGACAAGAACATACGTTCTAGTTTATAATTTACTCATTCGCTACCAATAGTTGCTAAACAGATCAGCAAATTGTATCACGACGAGAGCGACACGCTTTTATCCCTTTTGGCTTGTCACTTTCTATCAACAGAGTTTCTCTGATGTAGGAGGTGTAGAGATAGATGGCTCAAGGAAATGAGTTAGTTCACGTGTCTTGTCCTTGCTGTAAGAATAAGCGATTATTTGATGCGGATCCCGCGACCAGCGGAGTTATAAGCATAAAGTGCCCTATTTGCAAAGCTGTAGTGTGCGTTACATTTAAGAACAGAAAGGTAACCAGCAGCAAAGCTTCATAGGCATCAAGGTCAATTATCTAATGCAAATGCTACCGAGCAACGGATCCGTCAGACGAGATACCAAATCGCCGGAGTTATTGCCAAATCGCAAGCGTTTATACGTTTGTGACAAGGTGATAACTCCGGCTTTTTTTATTGCTT
This sequence comes from Acetivibrio ethanolgignens, assembly GCF_001461035.1. GTDB lineage: Bacteria > Bacillota > Clostridia > Lachnospirales > Lachnospiraceae > Velocimicrobium > Velocimicrobium ethanolgignens. Next base: position 3,550 of record NZ_LNAM01000185.1, read on the forward strand.
TATTTGAGGTCCTGCATGAACTTTTCGGTGATTTCATGAAAGAGTTCTTCGGTCATTTGATTATGCACGTACATGTTGTAAATTTGCAAATATTTAGTAAAGAAGGCGTTGATTCTGATATTTGAATCATCATTATTTCCACCAAAAAGACAGTCAGTTCTTAGGTTATCGATTTGCTCCTCGTCGTATCGGTCAAGAGGGCCTGGATCAAAGTAGCTTGGAAATAAAAATGCACTATATTTTACATCCTCATTGGTTATTTCGCAGTCAGGATAGTTGTCGCGGTAATACGGAGTCATTATTTCTTCTTTGCGTACATGGTCAAAGGTTACAAGCGTACGTTTTTCAATTAAATCCGTGAAGAACTTGCAGATATCTTTTTCTGAACGTTTATCAGCAGGTTTGGTGTTGCCAAGTAACTGGTCAACAGACATTTCAAAGTACTGGGCAATCTTATATACCTGTTCAAGAGTAAAGCACTGCGAGTTTGAAAGGCTAAGTGCTCTACTGAAATTGGATTGTGACATGCCGAGCTCATTGGATAAGGTTTCCTGGGTTATACGTTTCTCTTGCATAAGATTGTAGATTTTTGTTTTTAACATATCAATATTCAAATCTTGCATAGAGCATATCTCCTTTACATAAATGATGAGAAAAACTATTACAATATGAGTTTTGAATATATCATACCACACATTTTAGAATAAATACAACGATAGAAGGTTCGTTCATTCATTTGTGCTTATAGGCTGTGCCTGTGAGTAAAAATGAGCGAATGAAGCTCAAGGTTCAAAGATGGGATGTCTCGCGAACATCCGCCTTAACTTCTTTGAATCAACAAGTAAATAACGAGTCAGTTCTTTAAGGCGGACTGACCACAAAACGAGATGAAGGAATTTGTCTTGGTGGTCAGTTGCGGTCTTTTTTAGCTCCCTCTACCAGTGGGTTCCTTCAGGAAAATCAATGGAGGAAAACCTTATGGTAGAGAAAAATGAATTTTACAGAGACTTTAGTAACCGTGTGTCTTTTAATGGCGCAGCATACAGAGCAGATGAGGTGTTAGCGCCTGTTGTAGTGGATGATGATTACAAGGATTATCTTAGAACCCTTGGCCTTAAGTGGGACAATGTCGAGACTTGGCATTTTCCGTATAGTACTGATGGTGTACCAGTAGCATTTATTCCTGTTAAGAAGGATGAGTTCGATGGCGCAATGAAGTATTTCAATGGTCAGGTAAGTAGATATCTTAAGCGTTTTACAAAAGGCGAGTGGGACAAGCTGTTATCAATTGACGAGATGCTCGAAGCAGCAGAGGATGATGATAAGAAAGGCTATGACCCAACCGGTACTACTGAAAATGAGGACAGAGCATTTCTTGATATGGTATTTAATATGCTTATAGATGATCTTAACAATCAGGATCCTAAATACGGAAAGATTATAACCTTGCTTGCTGATGGATACAAGAAGGGCGAAGTTCTTGATTTAGTTGATCTTGGAAAAGGTAAGACTCAGGGCTATTCATTCATCGAAAAAGCCCAGAAAGCAGCTAGAGAATTATATTTGAAGAAGTACAAAGATTAAATATAATATTTAATGACTAGAAATTATGATATAATAAGTATCATAAAGAAAAAAATGAATATAATAATACAGACAAGAGATTTTGGTATCTTGACAGCGAGGGCATTTGAATATATAATTTAGACAGGTAGGAAACTATCTCAAATGTTTGTTGCTACTCGATATGCAACTAAAACAAGGTCGAGTTCAAATGTTAGTCGCTACTCGATATGCGACGCATCAAGAGATCGAGTTCAAATGTTACGAAGCTCCATTCGAGAGAATGGAGTTTCTTTATTATTAGGAGAAATAGAACAATGGATATAGGACATTTTTATTATTTGAATGATCAATACTTTATTGATTTTCCCGATCCCAAGTTAATGCAGAATAAAGAAACAATTAATGGACAAGTTCATGACAGACCTTGTTTTTATACATTCCAGGATACAAATACAGGAATTTATTGGATGATTCCTTTTTCTTCTAGGGTAAATAAGTTTATTGGGATATATAATCAAAAAGTGCAGAAATATGGGAAATGTGATACGATTATATTTGGTGATGTATTAGGTCATAGAAAGGCTTTTCTTATTCAGAACATGTGCCCAATTACTCCAAAATATATAAAAAATGAGTATATTGATGGGGTTGCCAATATTCCTGTTCGTATTAGTGGAACTTTGGAAAAGGAACTTACAGATAAGGCAAAGAGAGTCCTTGCATTACAGAGAAATGGAATTCCTTTGATTTTTCCGGATGTTTTGAAAATAGAAAAAGAACTTCAGGAACAGAGTGATACATATAATTAATAAAATGGAGTTGTATAACCATCGGCCCTTAATAAGATATCAGGCATCCAGTCAGGAACTCTGGCCATCTGCTTACAAAGCTCATCAAGAGATACTTCCTTTTTGCATTCAATGATAAGTTCATCATGCACATGGCCACAAATAAAGCAATGGGAGAGGGTTTTCATTGCATTCATAAGAAGGTCTCTACTTACAGCCTGAACAATATTCTCGACGAACTTCGGACCATAACTTTCCAGACGTTCCCATTTCTTTGTGGATCCAACACCCTTGTATGTTACAGACTCACCGCCGAATTTATTCTCACCCATTCTTGGCTTTACATAGCTTAAGGTTCTGCCGGATGGAAGTTTGATGAATAACATGCCGCTTTTCCAGAAGATTTTAATACCATGAGTTTCAACTCTGGTATGTAGTTTTACTACAGCTTTTACAGCATTATCAACATCCCACCAGAACTGTACAATGTTTGGATTGGCTTCTCTCCAGGCATCAACAAGTGGCTGCAATTCATCTTCAGTAAGGCCCATTTCGATAGCACCCATAGCTTTTAATGCTCCTACGGATCCGCCATAACCAAGTGCCAATTCTGCGATTTTACCTTTTTGTCTAAGGTGGGCATTCTGCCCATGTTTTTCAACTGGAACACCAAACATTGCAGAAGCACTGGCGCAATAAATATCTCCGTTTTCTTTGAATACTTTTGAACGCCATGTTTCACCAGCTAAGTGGGAGAGGACCCTGGCCTCGATTGCAGAAAAGTCGGCCACATAAAATTCATATCCTGGCTTTGGAATAAATGCTGTTCTAATGAGCTGAGACAAGGTATCTGGTATATCATCATATAACATTTCAAGTGAATCATAATCACCCTGGCGAACAAGTTCTCTGGCTTCAGCGAGATCCTCCATATGATTTTGAGGAAGGTTCTGTAACTGGATAATACGACCAGCCCAGCGGCCAGTACGATTGGCACCATAAAACATAAACATACCTCTAGCACGACCATCTTTGCATACTGCATTTTCCATAGCCTGATACTTTTTGACACTGCTTTTAGCAAGCTGCTGATGAAGCGAGAGTACCTGCGCAAGATCATCTGGTGCAGTTTTAATCATCTCTGCAACAGCCTTCTTTCCAAGAGTATCTGTTTCAAGGCCCTGGTCAAATAACCATGCTTTCATTTGTGCTACGGAGTTTGGATTATCAAGGTCTGTCATTTCTTTCATTTGATCTGAGATTTCACCTTTTGAACGGTCATCAAATGCAATCGCATTAGTAACAACATCCATATCGATTCCAATACCACGATCATTGATTTCCTGGTCTAAGTGGTATTCATCCCACACGAAGTTTGGTACCGGGAACTTAGCCAGACGTTCTTTGATGGCAAGCTCAACCTCAACATCGCGTACATTATATGCTTTGAATGTGGACCATTTATCTGGTGCATGTTCGGGAAGATTTCTGGTTCTTCCGCCATTAGTCTTTGTAGGTTTGCAAGGAACACAGAAGTAACGAATTAGGTCTTTACCTTCTTTCATTTTCTGATCCTTAAGTCCAAGTACAGCACCGACACCTTCCAAACTAAGTGGTAGTCCCATATAAGCGGACCATACCATACTGCAGCGCCAAGACTCTGGATTTAAGTAGTTGCGAACAGTGTCTTCTGGAATGCTATAGCTTACAAAGCGCGCTGGATAATTCTTCCTGAGCCAGTTGGAAAGACAGATTCTTTCAAAGGAAGCATTAAAGGCCCACTTGATAATATTGTCGTTAGTAAGAGCATCCAGGATATCATCGGGAAGAGTGTCACCTGATGCAAGGTCGTATACTGTAACTGGTCCATTATTTATTGATACAGCAAAAAGCAGTATCTCGAAGTTTTCTGATTCAGAGTAGCGGTAGACGCCACCTTTCTTAATATCGACATCGCTGTATGTTTCCAAGTCGATAGACATTTCCTGTATTGTCATAAGAACCTCCTATAAAAACAGGGCAGCAGCACTGTGAGGTACCGCCGCCCGCTTACTACTTATTTTCTTTGTCTGTGGCAGCTCCCTTTTTCTTAAAAAGATTAGGGAAGAGCCAGCCGATTAATCTTTTCATTACTCCGAAGAACCACTTCCAGATTGCTACAAGACCGAAGCCCCAGAAGAATAATGATATTCCAAGGAGAGTACCTCTTATTGAGGCATCAATTAACTGATTTACCATTTCCATTGTCATTGATTGTCACCTGTCTTTCATAAAGTGGCGGCAGGTAGGCCCGCCGCCTTGAGATTGTCAATTGGTTATATTGATTAGCTTAAGAAGTCGTCGTCATCCTCTGTAGCAAAATCTGACTCAGCGCTAGACTTACCACCAAGAGGCTCACCGTCACGCATCTTCTGAAGGTTGTTAAGACCGCAGGCAATACCACGATTACCGTTGGAATTGAAAGCGTAAAGGTTGATTGAAGCTCTACCATACACACCGCTGTATACCTCTGAACGGTCAAGGATAGGCTGGCAATCTGCGTCAACAATTCCAGGTGCAGTAAGGAAATTAAGAGGAATGGGGCTTTTAGATTTGAAAATACATCTTTTATACACCTTTCGATTTTGGTTAGTATGTTATGGATGATTGGAAATTGGTGTGGCATGGTAGTGAAATGGAGCGTTCGATGAACTTGAAAGAGAAGGTCGGAGGCTCTTTTTTTCAAAAAATGTAGATAGTGGATTGACAAAAGTAATAAAAGTTAATATAATATAATTAACCGTTTGGGTAAGAAAAACAAATCAACAAACAAAACACAAAAGGTAATGAGGTGATCTGTTGCAAATCACGTATGAAGATGATTCTGTGAGAGAGTTGTTTGAAGATCTGTGTCAAGTACAAATGCCTAAAGGATTAATGAAGAAGCAAATCGATCCAGAACTGACTCGTGCAGTGAAAAAAAGATATGATCAATTAAGAGCTGCTGATAATTTTTATATCTTTCAAGCGACAGGGTTAGGTAAACCTCATTCATTAACAGGGATGGAAGGTTGTTATGGGGTGCATGTTACAGCAAATTGGAGATTAGTAGTTAAACCAATTGCAAATGATACATTACCTGAAACATTAAAAAATTGTGACACAGTACAGATTAAAGGAGTTGTAGATTATCATGGCAAAGGAGCAAAAAATAATTGGATTATCCCCTGACTTGATTATACATCCCGGAGAAACATTGGCAGAAATATTAGAGGAAAGGGATATGTCCCAAAAAGAATTGGCAGTGCGTACAGGTATGACAGAAAAACATATAAGTACGGTAGTAAAAGGACAAAAAAATATTTCTGTAGCATTTGCCAAAAAACTAGAATACGCGTTGGGGGTTGATGCAAGCTTTTGGATTAATCTTCAAGCTAATTATGATAGAGAACTTTTGGAATTCGAAGAGGTTTACAATATCACAGATGAAGAGTTAGCAATTTTAAAACCATTAAAACAAGTTATGGAATATATGATAGCAAGAAAATGGTTAGAAGAAAATACTAATGAAGCAGAAAAAATTTTATGTTTGCGTAAGATTTTAGCAGTAAGTAATCTAACAGCGATTCCTAACATCACATATAACGCTGCATATCGTGCACAAGTTGCAACAAATGTAAATGTGGATATTTATGTTTTATATGCTTGGCAAAGAATATGTGAATTGAGAACTAAAAATATTATGGTTTCAGATAGTTTGGATTTATCTTTGTTAAAAAGATACGTACCTGAAATCAAAAAACTTATGTTTGAAGATATAAATGTTGTTCAAAACAAGTTAGAAACTATTTTTGCAAAGTGCGGTATTGCGTTTAAGATTGTTAAACATTTTCAAGGTGCTCCGGTTCAGGGATTCATAAAAAAAACAGATAATGATAAGTTAATTTTGTGTATGACGATTCGAAAAGGAAGAGCAGATATTTTTTGGTTTACTCTATTTCATGAAATTGGTCATATTCTTAACGGCGATATTAAGCAAAAATTTATTGATTTTGATTCGACTCAAAGTGATATGGAAGCTAAAGCAGATGCATTTGCACGCGATACATTAATGGATTTTTTTGAATATAAAGAATTTGTTATGCAAAAAGATTATTCATTAAGTGCAATTGAAACTTTTGCTAAAAAACAAGGGGTAAAAAGTTATATTGTTATTGGACGATTGCAGTCAGATAAAATTTTAGGATGGGATCAATATAGCAATAGAATTGATACTTATAAATGGGCGGAATAAAATAAATTGGAGGTGATAGGAAATCATATATTACTAGGATTGTTAAAACAAGAATGGCAATAGAAACAAAAAAAGAACTGAAGCGGCAACTTCAAGTTCTTTCTCTGTTGCAATGACCAAGAGATGTTTCCTGCTTGACAGTTTGGAAATTTATGATAGAATATGAGGTATGTAGCAATAAGAAAAGGTAATGACGATGCAAAAGGCTGATATTTTCTTACAGAGAGAGGAAGTCACTGGCTGGAAGCTTCCTTAAGTTCAGATAGCAGCTCAATTTCACATCAGAGGCCGCAGGACAGAAGGCTGGAGGCTGTGTAGGTTCTGCCGCGTACATGGGCGTTATTCATGAAAAGGAGTGCTCGGTTTTACCGGGAAGCAGGGTGGTACCGCGATAATTCGTCCCTTGGCATTAGCCAGGGGATTTTTTTATTCGATAGGAAAGTGCATCCTATCGAATAAAAAAACGCTCCGCTAAGGATCGCACTGCGGCGGTATGGAAGAATATGAAAAGAGAAAGGAATGGAAAATATGAAGGAGAAGCTGAAAGGCATCGTAGAAAGTGCAGTTGCACAGATTAACGAGTCAGACGGGATGGACAAATTAAATGAAATCCGGGTTTCCTTTTTAGGTAAAAAGGGAGAACTGACAAGTGTTCTTAAATCTATGAAGGAGGTGGCTCCTGAGGAGCGTCCTTTGGTAGGACAGCTGGTAAATGATGCCAGAGCTGAGATTGAAGCTCTTTTAGAGGAAAAAAAGACTGCTTTTGCTAAGAAAATGAGAGAAGAGCAGATTAAGAAGGAAACCATAGACGTTACACTTCCGGCGAAAAAGCCTGTGATGGGACGGCCTCATCCAAATACCATTGCCCTGGAGGAGATTGAAAATATCTTTATCGGCATGGGCTATGAGGTAGTAGAAGGCCCAGAAATAGAGTATGATTACTATAACTTCGAGGCACTGAACATTCCGGCAAATCATCCAGCCAAGGATGAGCAGGACACCTTCTATGTCAACAGTAATATTGTTTTGCGTACCCAGACCTCATCTACTCAGGTACATGAGATGGAGAAGGGAAAGCTTCCGATTCGTATGATTGCACCGGGAAGAGTATTCCGTTCTGATGAGGTGGATGCGACCCATTCTCCATCCTTCCATCAGGTAGAAGGCTTGGTTATTGATAAGAATATTACCTTTTCTGATTTGAAGGGAACACTGGCAGAGTTTGCAAAGAAGCTTTTTGGTGAGGATACTAAGGTTAAGTTCCGTCCGCACCATTTCCCATTTACAGAGCCAAGTGCCGAAATGGATGTTTCCTGCTTTAAATGCGGCGGTAAGGGCTGTCGGTTCTGTAAAGGCTCCGGCTGGATTGAAATCTTAGGCTGTGGTATGGTACATCCGCATGTACTGGAGATGAGCGGCATTGATCCACAGGAATATACCGGCTTTGCCTTTGGTGTAGGCCTGGAGCGTGTGGCACTGTTGAAATATGAGATTGACGATATGCGTCTGTTATATGAAAATGACGTACGCTTCTTAAAGCAGTTCTAACAGAAAGGGGAAAGAAAGATGAATACACCATTATCATGGATTAAAGCCTATGTACCGGAGCTTTCCTGTACTCCACAGGAATATACCGATGCTATGACCCTGACAGGAACGAAGGTAGAGGGCTTTGTAGAATTAGATAAGAACCTGGAGAAAATTGTAGTAGGAAAGATTTTGAAGATAGAAAGGCATCCGGATGCTGATAAGCTGGTAGTATGCCAGGTGCAGATAACAGAAGACGGAGAGACTGTACAGATTGTAACCGGAGCTCCTAATGTAAAAGAAGGACAGAAGGTTCCTGTGGTACTGGACGGTGGCCGTGTGGCGGGCTCTGCTCATGATTCTGAGCCTCATCCGGATGGAATTAAGATTAAAAAGGGCAAGCTAAGAGGAGTAGATTCCTTTGGTATGATGTGCTCCATCGGTGAGCTGGGGGCTGATAGAGAAATGTACCCGGATGCCGCAGAGGACGGAATCTATATTTTAAGTGATAATCCGGATTATGCAGATGCAAAAATCGGTTCTTCTGTACCAGAGCTTTTGGGCCTTAGGGATTCCGTATTTGAATATGAAATCACCTCTAACCGTGTAGATTGCTTTGGTGTTCTGGGAATTGCCAGAGAAGCGGCAGCGACCTTTAAAAAGCCCTTTGTACCTCCGGTAATTACAGAGACTGGTAACAGTGAAAAGGCTTCTGACTATATCTCTGTAGAGGTAAAAGACACAGACCTTTGCCCACGCTACATTGGCAGAGTTGTAAAAAATATTAAAATCGGCCCTTCACCGGAATGGATGAAGCGTCGTCTGGCAGCAGCTGGTATCCGTCCAATCAACAATATCGTAGATATTACCAACTATGTTATGGAGGAGTATGGACAGCCAATGCATGCCTATGACCTGGATACTATCGCAGGTAAGAAAATCGTGGTAAAGAGAGCAGCTGACGGAACAGTATTCCAGACTCTGGATGGACAGGAAAGAAGCTTAGATTCCTCTATGCTGATGATTTGCGATGGAGAAAAGGAAATCGGCATTGCCGGTATCATGGGCGGCGAGAATTCTAAAATTACTGATGACGTAAAGACCATGCTTTTCGAGGCAGCCTGCTTTGATGGAACCAATATCCGTTTGTCTGGCAAAAAGCTGGGTATGAGAACGGATGCTCAGGCGAAGTTTGAAAAAGGGCTTGATCCGAACAATGCTCTGGAGGCGATTAACCGTGCCTGCCAGCTGGTAGAGGAGCTGGGTGCCGGTGAGGTTGTCGGCGGAAGGGTAGATGTATATCCAAATCCATGGCAGCCAAAGCGTGTAAGCTATGATGTAGAAAAAATCAATGCCCTCCTAGGCACAAATGTGAGTGAGGACACAATGCTTTCTTATTTTGAAAAAATTGATTTGGCAGTTGATAGGGAGAAAAAGGAGCTGATTGTGCCTACCTGGAGACAGGATATTAACTGTCTGGCAGATATAGCAGAGGAGGTTGCACGTTTCTATGGTTACGACAACATTCCTATGACACTGCCAAAGGGTGAGGCTACTACTGGTGGCCTTTCCGGGAAACTGATTGTTGAGAAAAAGGCAAGAAACATCGCTGAAGGTTTCGGATTTTATGAGGGAATGACTTATTCCTTTGAAAGTCCAAAGGTATTCGACAAGCTGTTACTTCCAGCAGAGGATAAGCTTCGCAAGACCGTTGTAATTTCTAACCCTTTGGGCGAGGACTACAGTATTATGCGAACGATTTCCTTAAATGGTATGCTTTCTTCTCTTTCTACAAACTACAATCGTAGAAATAAGAGTGTACGTCTCTATGAGGTAGGAAATATTTATCTACCAAAGGCACTGCCTTTAACAGAGCTCCCTGAGGAGCGTACCCAGTTTACTCTTGGTATGTATGGTGAGGGCGACTTCTTTGATATGAAGGGTGTTGTAGAATCCATTCTGGAAGCCTGTGGACTGGAGGGAAGAAAGGTCTATAATCCAAAAGCCGGACGCCCATACCTGCATCCGGGCCGCCAGGCAGACATCATCTATGATAATGAGGTAATTGGTTATCTCGGCGAGGTACATCCAGAGGTATTAGATAGCTACAGTATCGGAACTAAGGCATATGTGGCTGTTCTTGATATGCCGGAGGTTGTAAAACGTGCCGGAGCCGTTAAGAAATATAAGGGTCTTGCAAAATATCCTGCGATTACCCGTGATATTTCCATGGTAATGCCAAAGGAAATTCTGGTAGGTGAAGTAGAGGAAATCATTCGCAGGAAGGGCGGCAAGCTCATGGAGCACTGTGACCTCTTTGATATCTACGAGGGAAGCCAGATTAAAGAAGGCTTCAAGTCCGTAGCCTATTCTATCTCCTTCCGTTCCGCAGAAAGAACTCTGGAGGATAAGGAAGTAAATGAGCATATGGAAAAGATTCTAAAAGCCCTGGGTGAAAGAGGAATCGAGCTGCGGTCATAAAGTAAATTTTGGTTTGTAGATTTATTTTGATTTTCAAGAAACGAAAAGAGTGTTGTTATATCAGCCCTTCTTCGTATAGCTTATTCGCTATAATAACAACACTCTTTTATGTCTCCTGAAATTCAAAAAAACTACAATTCAAAATTACTCGTGTATTTCTCCAACTTTCCAGTATTTTCGGGCTTTCCCGCCCATCAACATCTATGTAATTTGCACTTTTCCCTTATTTTTTCCCTTGTGAGGAAGCTATAAGGGAAAAGTGTTGTTTTCGTCTTAATCGTTCCCTACTACCTTATCAAGAAGCCTTGCTGAATTCTTCTTGGCTTCCCTTGTAGCGTGGGCGTAAATATTCATTGTGGTACTTACTGCGGAATGTCCCAAGAGCTCCTGCACATCCTTTGGTGGTGCTCCGTTTGCTAACAGATTGCTTGTGTAAGTGTGTCTTAATGAATGGAAGTGGAAGTTTTCAAATCCTTTCAGGTGCTTCCTGATTGACCTGCACATCCAGTCCAGTGCTTCCCTTCCTAAGTACATTCCATCCTGTCTGACACACACCAGAGAAATCTCTGTGTAGTCCTCCGGCACTTCCTGTGTTCCGTCCAATGAATACAGTTCGTAGTAAACTCTGTTCTTTTCTCTGACTTCCTTGTAGTAATTCCTCTGATAAAGCTGTCCGTACTGAAAGCGTTGCTTATGCTGTTCCTTTTTCGCCCTTCGTAAGATTTCTGCGAGAGTATCGCCAAAATCCACGATTCTGACCTTTTTACGCTTGGTAGGTCCAAGCTCCAGCTTATGCCTTGCATTGTTCCTGCTTAAGCTCCTACGCACCGTCAGATACTGTTCCTCTAAGTTGATGTCATCCCAAGATAACCCGGTCACTTCCCCAATTCGCAGACCTGCATAATAGGCTATCTGCACTGCCAACAGTGAGGAGCTTTTCTTTTGGGTAAGATAAGCTACGATTTCATTGTACTGCTGGTGGGTAATGGTCTTTTCCTGCGGAAAATCTTCATCCTCCGTAGCGAACAAATCTACTTCCTGCGTCGGTCGTCTGATTACTACATACTGCATAGGGTTGAAACTGATATACTGCTTTGGAAACACCGCATACCGGAAAGCCCTCTGTAACACGGCTGAAAACGAATGGATACGGTCAATGCTTAACGGTTTTGCTTCCGTACCATCGGGAGCCGTTCCACCGAAACTTAAATAATCCATAAATTCCTGCATGTGTTCACTCGTGACTGTCCGAAGCTTTCTTTTGCTTAAAGGGTGTCTCTTAATAATCTTCACCACCCCAAGATAAAGGGTTACAGTGTTATTACTAAGGGAACTGACCTTCAGTTCCTCATCCACCCACACATCCAAAAGCTCTCCCAGTGTGATATTCTCCGTTTTGGCTACGATCTTCTTACTTTCGTATTCCTCCATAGCCTTACGGAGCAGTTTTTCCGTTTCCGACTTACTTTCTGTTCCTACGCATTCCTTCTGAACCAAGTTACCACTGGCATCCTCCACATAATAGCGGTAATACCATTTCTTGCCTTTTTTCCTTACAGAACCTTTTGCCATAATCGTTTCTCCTTTCGATATCGACAATCGGAACTGATGAAATGCTTCTTGCGTGTAAGTATATCATAACTCCGGTTGTCTAACTATACCGATTCGGAATCTTCCGATAAAAGATTTGCAAGCCTCTGTGTGGCTGTCTCCGGTTTCTTGGAATAGAGCCTTATCACATCCGCCATGTCATTAAAGGCATTGACTGTGTGAGTAATCTCCCTAAGAAACATGATTTCGTTGTATTCCTTATTCGATTCAAAACCTATGGTGGCTGCTATGTCCGCATTCTCTGTGTTGCCCTTAAAGTTCTTACAGGCAAACTGGAAGGAATCCATAAACAGCTCATACTCCTGTAACATCAGTAGCAGTAGGTCTTTCGAGAAGTCAGCTTCCTCATTATTAAGGTCAAAGGGTAAGCGGTTTAAAATACTGCTCATTGCATCACGAATCTGTAGTTCCCTTTTATCCGTAATGTCTGTTTCGTATTCCTCTGCTTCGCCTTTGAGCCATTCCACGGATACATGAAGTGCCTCTGAAAGTCCATCCAGCACCAGCTTCTTGGTGTTGTCGATTGTTCCGGCTTCATATCTCTGAATAGTGGAAGCTGTCACTCCTATCTTTTCAGCTACATAAGGCTGTTTCAATCCAAGCTCCAATCTTCGCTGTTTTGCCCTGCTACCGATTAGCTTGCGTAATTCTTTGTCTTTCATCTTCATACGCCTCCTTTTTCGGTATGGTACTACTATAACATACATCTTCCGTAATTGCAATATACAAATTAATAATTATTTTTAAAATTTCGTAACGCTTGACGGAATGATATAAAAGGTTTATAGTAGGCTTAGTCAAAAATTGCATAATGCAATTCGCAAGGAGGTGATTCAATGACAGAAATGAAAATTGCCTTATCCATTGAGGAAGCAGCCGACTATACCGGTATCGGAAGAAATACACTCCGAGACCTGGTAAAGTGGAAGAAGCTCCCGGTACTTCAGGTAGGACGAAAGGTTCTTATAAAGACTGATATACTGGAGCAGTTCATGGAAGCCAACGAAGGCAGGGACTTAAGGGATAAGAATACTGTCAAAGCAGTTAACAGAAAAACTGCTGTAACTTAAAAGGGTGGCTTCCTACGAAACCACCCTTTGGTATGTATCAGACCGAAGCCATGATATACCTACACGCAAATAGATTATATCATGTGCTTCCTCTGGTATCAACCAAAACTTACGGGAAAGGAGTAGGAATTTTACAGGTCAATTTCATCTTGAAGTGAGTGGTGCTAACCTCTAGACGCAGGTCTTTCATAAGCCCTCGGCGTTTGAGAGCGAAATACACCCTTCGCACAAATCTTCGATTTGTACTCTGGGTATTTCGCGATTGCATCGAGCTCTTATTGCCGGATACGGCATAGTGTTCGTAACCGGACACCTAAGTGTCCACTCACTTATATAATCCTTCCGCCTCTTTCCCTAAGTAACATTTACGAGAGGAGGAAGCACTATCGAAAGAAATTCATTTATTCAAATGAGCAAGCTCCACAATGTCCGTGGCAGGATTACCTATATATCCAGTCACGCCAAGCAGGAAAATCTATATGCGGTCTATGAAACAACTGACCGCCACTACTGGACGGAGCTTGCTAGATTCAATCAGCAGGAATTTCTAAAAAGCGGTACGGAAGGGAAATGTATCGAGGCAAGGGAACTGATTATAGCCCTGCCGGAATCCTTTCCCGACCTCTATGACCCCAACAAGCTGTTACAGATGTTTACCAACCGCTTTAAGGAAAAATATGGTGTAGAGTGTGTATCAGCCCTGCACCACAACAAACGCAAGACCAACTATCATATCCATCTCATCTTTTCCGAAAGGGAGCTGTTACCGGAACCCATAGAAAAGATTGCAACACGCAATATGTTCTACAACGAACAGAAAAAGCATGTACGCACCAAGAAAGAGATACTGGATGATAACGGGAATGTCCGTAAAGGTTGTAAGATAATCCAAAAAGGCGAAGTCTATGAGCGAACCTTATTTACCGCCAAGAACAAGCTGTTCAAGCAGGAGCATTATCTGGACGAAGCGAAACGCTTCTATACCGACCTTATCAATCTTCTGATAGAGGACGATAAAGACAAGCTTCATGTATTCGATAGAAACGGATTGTACCTTGCCACCAAGAAAATCGGTAAGAATAATCCCAAAGCCGAACAGATAAAGGAAGATAATGAGGTGCGTATGCAGTGGAATCACGAAGTAGACAGAGCATTAGTCAGTCAAGTGCCGGAGGATGAGATACGCCAGATAAAGAATAAATTTATCACAGACCGTATCAGAGACTCCATCAAGGTATGGGGCAACAAACCAGAGTTACTTGCCAATATCATACGAAAGGCAACTGCAAGACTGGTACTTCTGATTTCCAAGATTCTGACAGCCGCTAGGGAACTGAAAAACAAGCTGTTCCATGAGGCTCTTGAAAAAGAATATGGAAGCAAGGCTGTTATAAAAGCAGAGGTTGCTGAACAGCCCAAGCCACAGATACCTCCAAGACCGGTTATGCCACCGGAAGCTGCCGTTTTCCCAAGACTTCAAAAAATCAAAGTTTCGCTTGATAAACACAATCATCTTATCTTTGAAGCAGAGCATGAACGGACAAAACTGGAGATTGAATTAAGCGATTTAAAGGGACTTGCAAGGCTTACCAAGAAAAAGGAGCTTGAAAACAGGATTGCCACCAAAAACGAGAAAATCCGAACCTTCAAGGCTGGATTATCCGGTATCGTCAGACAACATGGATTTGCAACGGTGCAGGATTTCTACACAGCGTTTTATACCGCACAGCGTGCCACAGACGCATATCAGAAAGAATGTGCCAAGTGGGAAGAAACCTACGGAGAGAAATCTCCGAAACCTGAAACCATACACAAAAAGATACAACGATATCAAGAGCAAGCTGACAAGCAGAACGTCAACCGACCTTACCAAAGCAGAGATAAAGGGGCGAGATAAAATCGCCCCTCTGCATTGTGTTAAATATTACAATTTGAAACAAAGAAAGAAGTTATGATTGTATCATTTGAGGGCGTAAAAAATCTTGTGTCTTTGGATCTTGAATCTTTCTGATAAAAATTAGA
>NZ_LNAM01000186.1:0-9637 GCF_001461035.1 Acetivibrio ethanolgignens
TCTTTCTTGGTCATGTGAAATCAGCCCCTTTGCGAAAAGTTTTTATTCCTCAAAGCTGAACAAGCATGAGGATTTCTTGCAGAAGTATGCTAAATGTGATAGAATGTTTTCATGAATATATTTTATAAAGAAGAATCGAAGGAACAGTATGGCAACGATAAAAGAAATAGCAGAATTGGCTGGTGTTTCCATAGCAACGGTTTCCAGGGTGCTTAACTACGATGAAACACTAAATGTCCAGGATGAAACGAAAAAAAGAATATTTGAAGCTGCAGACCAACTGGAATATCCGCTGAAGGATAAGAAGCGAAGAAAGCGGAAGTTAAAAATAGGTGTGCTTTATTCCTATTCCCTGGAGGAGGAGTTGGAGGATACCTATTACCTTTCTGTCCGTGTAGCGATTGAGAAAAAGATAGAAAAAGAGGGATATAAGAAAATCCGTATCAGCAGCCGGGATGAGAAGGAAAATATGGCAGGGCTGGACGGTCTGATTTGTCTGGGAACCTTCAGTCATTCTATGGAAGAGAAAATACAGTCCTTTGAGAAACCGGCAGTTTTTGTAGATGCACTGCCGGATTATGATGGATTTGATGCGGTAATTCACGATATCCGCCGTTCGGTGAAAAAGGTAATGGACTACCTGATAGAGCAGGGACATGAAAAAATTGCCTTTATTGGAGGGACAGAAACGGATTCAGATGGAAGAGAAGTTGTGGATACGCGAACCTGCTTGTACCGGGATTATATGAAAGAAAAAGGTCTGTTTCTGCCGGAATACTTGAAGGTTGAGGGCTATACACCTCGAAATGGTTATCATATGATGAGAGAGCTTTTAGAGCTTCCTAATCAGCCGACAGCGGTATTTGTGGCTAATGATTCCTTGGCTATTGGCTGTTACAAGGCAGTTAATGAGAAGGGGCTCTTGATTCCGGAGGATGTAAGCTTAATCGGATATAATGATATTTCTGCGGCAAAGTATCTGGTGCCGCCTCTGACAACGGTAAAGCTGTATATGGAATTTATGGGCGAACGTGCCGTAGATATTCTGGCAGAGAGAATCTGGAACGAAAGAGAAATCGGTATTCAGACCCTTATACCATCGAAGCTGGTGCTTCGGGAAAGTGTAAAAAATTTAAAATTGTAATAAAAGAAATCCCCTGGAAGCTCCGTCTTTCCAGAGGATTTCTTTTTGGTGCTACTCTAGTATGTATATTCCTTAGGCTGATATAGAAAATTGTTAAGCTTTAAGTTTGCTCCATAGGTACAGGTGTGGCAGTTTAAGGAGGCTTTTGTTTCCTTCTCTGCTGCACTGTCCAGAGCGGATGCAAAGCTACCTGTTTTTCTGTTATCAAAAGAGCGGCTCTGTGCAGATTCCTCACGAGTATTCTTTGACTGAGGAATAAAACATATAGAGTTTACCTTGAAAATAGTAGAAATTTCTTTTACAGCTGCTGCTTTAACTCCCTCCTTGGATGTATATTTTAACAGTGCCGTTTATTGGTTCTACTATATATATCGGACTAAAGTCCTAATAATATTAGATTTTAAATTTAGAAATTTGATTTGCCAGAGCATCAGCGGTATTCTTGGTTTTCTGTGTTTCTTCGAGAACATTTTCAGATTGCTGCGTGATATTGGAAGCTCTTTCTGCAATATCAGTAGTACCCTCGGCACCCTCGTTAGCAGCTCGGGAAATTTCTCCGATGGAAAGGCTGATATTTTGAATTACCGTGGATAATTCCTGAGACGAAGCGTTAACACTGTTTACCAGTTCGCTGATAAATTTAGCGTCTGTATTGTACTGAAGACCAACCTCCATGAAGGTATCATAATCGGCATTAATATCTGTGGAGATAAATTCAATCAGGCGGCTTGCATTGGAGGCAAGAGTCTCTACAGCAGAGGTAACCTCCTGTGTAACCTGCTGGATTTTGATAACCGTGTCCTTGGATTGGTCTGCAAGGCTGCCGATTTCATTAGCAACGACAGCAAAGCCTTTGCCGGCTTCGCCAGCTCTTGCAGCTTCAATAGAGGCATTTAAGGCAAGGAGATTAGTCTGACTGGTGATTTCCATAATGGATTCTGCCAGCTTATAAATTTCACTGACAACCTTGGATTGCTCTAGGGAAGCCTCTAAGTCTTTGCGAATTTTATTCTGGGTAACCGTAGTTTTTTCACGGGAGACAAGTACATGATTTTTCATGTTTTCGGCACGGCTGCTAATTTCCTCTGCCTGCTTTGCACCCTCTTGGGAACGATGAGCCATTTGCTGTACGGTATGATTAATTTCCTCAGAGGAGGCTGTTAATTCCTGAGAGGTGGCAGCAGTTTCCTCCATGCTGGCAGCCAGTTCCTGGGTAGTAGCAGAAATATTGCTGATCTCGTCATTTAAAGAAATAATATTTCCATTTACGGTAGTGACGTTATGTTCAATTTCATCAGCCTCTGCCTGTACACTGCCAATCAGCTGACAGGTTGCGTTCTTCATATTTTCCATAGCCCTTGCCAGCTGGCCAAAATCATCCTTACGCTTTAAAAAGCTATCTGGCAGAGAAATAGAATAGTCCCCCTTAGAAAGAACCTCCATAAAGGCTACTGCGTGCTTGAGGGCAGAGATGATTTCCAGTGCAATAGCTATCGTAATAAAACCAATAATAAGGACAGCCAGGATAAGAACAGTAATTACAATCTGGCGGTTACGCAGATAGGCATCCTTTTGATTCTGGGTTTTTTCCTGGGCAATAACCTCCAGCTCATCAATATAATTCCCGGTACCGATGACCCATTCATAAGGCTCAAAGGCCTTGCTGTAGGCACGCTTCGGGTCGGATTCGGTCTTACCCTCCTTTGGAAAATAATATTCGCTAAAGCCACCATCCTCCCTGCGACCATTTTCAATGATATCACGTACCATATAGGTGCCGTTGCTATCCTGGGCATTCCAACGATTGGTACCTTCTGTGTCACTGCCGAGAAGGACAATATTATCGCCTTCATAGGTATCAATCCAGAAGTAGCCGGATTCACCATATCGGATATCTCTTACCAGATCAGCAGCTAATTTCTTAGCCTCTGCCTCAGTATAGACTCCAGCCAGCTGTTTTTGATAAATAGAGTCAATCAGTGAAATTATGTTTGTTACCTGATCTTTAATTTGTGTGTCATAATCCTCGTTTAAAGAGATCTCCAGTGCGTTAACAGAGAGCTCATAGGAATTCTTGGCTTGTGCAAGATTATACAATGCTACAAAGAAGAAACCGGTAAACATTACAAGGGATAGTATTAAAAGTTTTGTACGAACCTTTAAATTTTTAAACATAATAAAACCTCATCTCTCTTATGTAATTTGATTTAATTTTAGTTGACGCTTCTTTTTACATAGGTTGTATGCAGAAGCTCATGTGCCTTATGGCTGCCTGGCTCACCAAGATACTCTTTATAGAGTGTCTGGATTGCCGGATTTTCATGAGAGCGTCTTAAAGGTCTGGATTCATCCAGATCGTAGAGAACGCCTGCACGCAGGGAACGAATATCGGTTGTATTACGGATGTGGCCTGGCACCTGTGGTTGTCCACCACCGTTGACACAGCCTCCTGGGCATCCCATGATTTCAATAAAATGATAATCAGCTTCACCGGCCTTTACCTTGTCTAACAGGGCTGTTGCATTGCCAAGACCGGAAGCAACAGCAACCTTTACATCCATACCGCTTACATTGTAGGTAGCCTCTTTGATACCTTCAACACCACGAACCTCTTTAAACTCAACTGGGCTGTCACTAGACTCTCCGGTCAGCTTCCATACAGCGGTACGAAGAGCTGCCTCCATAACACCACCAGTAGCACCGAAGATAACAGCAGCACCAGTGGAAAGTCCCAGAGGGTCATCAAACCTTTCGTCTGTAGGAAGCGACAGGAAGTTAAGACCGGCCTTTTTAATCATACGGGCTAGCTCTCTGGTAGTGAGGGCAAAATCAACGTCAGGGACACCGGCAGCATCCTGGTCATCACGTCCGATTTCAAATTTCTTTGCAGTACATGGCATTATGCTGACAGATAGGATATTCTTTGGATCAATACCCATCTTCTCTGCATAGTAGGTCTTTGCAATAGCACCAAACATCTGCTGTGGAGACTTACAGGAGGACAGATTCTCAGTCATATCCGGGAAGTAATGCTCACAGTATTTAATCCATCCTGGAGAACAGGAGGTAATTAATGGAAGAACGCCTCCGTTCTGTACACGGTCTAAGAATTCGGTAGCCTCCTCCATGATAGTCAGGTCAGCGGAGAAGTCGGTATCGAATACTTTATCAAAGCCAAGTCTGCGGAGAGCAGCAATCATCTGGCCCTCAGCGTTGGTTCCGATAGGAAGACCAAAAGCTTCGCCGATGGCTGCACGGACAGCAGGAGCTACCTGAACGATAACGTGTTTCTCAGGGTCAGCGATGGCCTTAAATACATCCTCGGTAGAATCCTTTTCGGAAAGAGCACCGGTAGGACAGACAGTGATACACTGACCGCAGGATACGCAGCTGGTATCAGCTAAATCCATATCAAAGGCACAGCCAATCTGTGTATGGAAGCCACGATTGTTTGCACCAATTACGCCAATATCCTGTACTTTTTCACAGACAGCCAGGCAGCGTCTGCAAAGAATACATTTGCTGTTGTCACGAATCATGTGAGCAGCAGAATCATCAATCTCAGTAGGTGTTTTTATACCATCGTAATAGCCTTCATCATCTACACCAAGCTCCTTTGCCAGCGTCTGAAGCTCACAGCTACCGCTTCGCACACAGGACAAACAGGAACGGTTATGGTTGGAAAGAATCAGCTGGAGAGTTTTCTTTCTGGAATCCAGTACCTTAGGGGTATTGGTCCATACCTCCATGCCTTCGTTTACTGGGTATACGCAGGAAGCTACTAGACTTCTCGCACCCTTTACTTCAACAACACAGATACGGCAGGCACCGATTTCGTTGATTTCCTTCAGGAAACAAAGAGTCGGAATTTCGATATGTGCCAGTCTTGCCGCTTCTAAAATTGTGGATCCCTCTGGAGCGGATATGTCCATGCCATTTATTTTTAAGTTTATCATGTCTCGACTCCTCCTTATCTCTTTTCAATTGCACTGAATTTACATTTTTCCATACAAGCACCGCACTTAACACAGAGCTCCTGAGAAATAACGTGAGGCTTTTGAACAGTACCAGAAATAGCACCATTCGGACAGGTTCTTGCACACAGGGTACAGCCCTTACACTTATCAGGATTAATATGATAAGACAGGAGTGCCTTACATACGCCGGCAGGACATTTCTTGTCTACAACGTGGGCAACATATTCATCACGGAAGTAACGTAAGGTAGAAAGTACTGGATTTGGTGCTGTCTGGCCAAGTCCGCATAAGGAGTTCTCTTTTATGTAATAGCAAAGCTCTTCCAGCTTGTCGATGTCCTCTAAAGTACCCTGGCCCTTGGTAATTTTCTCAAGAATTTCGAGCATTCTTTTGGTACCGACACGGCAAGGAGTACATTTTCCGCAGGACTCGTCTACAGTAAATTCAAGGAAGAACTTGGCAATATCTACCATACAGTTATCCTCATCCATAACGATAAGTCCACCGGAGCCCATCATGGAGCCGATGCTGATTAAGTTATCATAGTCAATTGGAATATCAAAATGCTCTGCCGGGATACATCCACCGGAAGGACCACCGGTCTGAGCTGCCTTAAACTTCTTGCCATTAGGAATACCGCCACCGATTTCTTCAACAACCTTACGGAGAGTAGTTCCCATAGGGATTTCTACCAGACCGGTATTGTTGATCTTTCCACCTAAAGCGAATACCTTGGTACCCTTGGATTTTTCCGTACCCATGGAAGCGAACCATTCAGCACCATTTAAAATAATCTGTGGTACATTTGCATAGGTTTCTACGTTATTTAAAATAGTAGGCTTTCCAAAAAGACCCTTTTGGGCTGGGAAAGGAGGTCTTGGACGAGGCTCACCACGGTTACCTTCGATAGAGGTCATAAGAGCGGTTTCTTCACCACATACGAAAGCACCTGCACCAAGACGTAAATCAATATCGAAGCAGAAATCAGTACCAAAAATATGATTGCCTAATAAGCCATAATCTCTGGCCTGTGAAAGGGCAAGAGTCAGACGCTGTACAGCGATTGGGTATTCGGCACGAACATAGATGTAACCCTGGGTGGCACCGATAGCATAGCCTGCGATAGCCATAGCCTCAAAGACAACGTGTGGATCACCCTCTAATATGGAACGATCCATGAAAGCACCAGGGTCACCTTCATCAGCATTACAGCAGACGTATTTCTGGTCGGCGTCATTGCCCTTTGCCAGCTTCCATTTGATACCGGTAGGGAAGCCGCCACCTCCTCTTCCACGGAGACCACTGTCGGTGATTACCTTGATAACATCGTCCGGTGTCATCTCAGTAAGAACCTTTCCAAGAGCTTCATAGCCACGGGTTGCAATATATTCATCGATATTTTCAGGGTTGATGACACCACAGTTACGAAGAGCAATTCTGTGCTGACGCTTATAGAAAGTGGTGTCCTTTAAGGATTTTACGGCACCTTCATCGGTTACAGTTTCATTGTATAGAAGGTGTTTTACAATACGACCCTTTAATAAATGTTCGGAAACAATTTCGGGGATATCATCTACCTTTACCATAGAGTAGAAAGCTGCTTCAGGATATACAATCATAATCGGGCCAAGGGCACAAAGGCCGTGGCAGCCGGTCTGGACTACAGCTACCTCATCGGTAAGCCCGTTTTTGTCAATCTCTGCCTGCAGGGTCTTCATGATTTCCTGGCTTCCGGAAGAAGTACAGCCGGTTCCACCGCAGACTAAAACATGTGAATGATACATAATTATGTCCTCCTCCTGTTATTATTTGATGGCAGAATTGATGGTGTACTCAGTAACAGCCTGGCCACGGATTAGATGCTGCTCTACAACCTCCATAGCCTTCTTGGGCGTCATTTTGATATAAGTAACCTTGTCCTTGCCTGGCTCTAAAACCTCGACGATCGGTTCGTACTGGCACAGACCGATACAGCCGGTCTGGGTAACGGAAATATTGGATAAATTCTTTGTCTGTACGGCATCGGAAAGAGCGGTAAGAACTGGTCTTGCACCGCTGGCAATGCCACAGGTAGCCATACCTACGATAACACGGACACGGGCTTCGTCTTCAGAACGAACACCAATCTGACCCTGCAGCTTTTCGCGAATTGCTTTTAATTCTTCTAAAGATTTCATATTGTCCTCCAATCTGCGATATTTCCATGCTTGATTTTAATAGGAAATACCTCCATCTGCCTCTGCTTTATTTTCTATTAGAAATTCTTTGATGTAATTGGAAACCTCTGGGACATCAAAAGGAATGCCGCCGAGGATTTCCTTCATTTCCCTGGTGTCCAGAGTAAATCCTCTTTCATCATAGCTATAGGTGTAGATAAAATCTGTCTGTGTATGAAAGGTTATCAGGGTATGTATAGTACTGGTTATATCCCCCAAAGGCATACGGTCAATGTGAGACAGGGTAAATATCGCTTTTACAGTAGTGCCTTTTCCCAGAGTAGAATCTATGAAAAAGCTGCCGCCTGTCATAAGGGCGGCCTGCTTGAAAAAAGGAATCCCAAGTCCTGCCTTCCGGGTAGTCCGGGTCGTGAAAAAAGGATCCTCAACTGCAGCTACCTGCTCCTTTGACATCCCTTTGCCATTATCCTTGATGGTGATAGCAAGAGTATCCTTGACCGTGCTTGTCTCTACGGTGATTTCCACCAGTGTAGCTTCAGCCCTGGTAGAATTTTCAGCTATATCTAAAATATTCAGGGAAATTTCAGTCATCATAATCAATACCTGTAAGCTTTTTGCTATATTTGGATTAGTTATATTTGGATAAGATATCAGCCACATCATCCACAGTCAGACGTCCATAAACCTCGTCATTGACAGTCAGGACAGGAGCGAGACCGCAGGCACCGATGCATCGGCATGCCTCCAGAGAAAAGCGTCCGTCAGGAGTACAGCCACCGTTTTCAATGCCAAGTATTTCCATCAGCTTATTAAAGATATCGCCAGAGCCCTTAACGTAGCAGGCGGTACCGAGACAGACACTGATTTTATTTTTGCCCTTTGGATTTAAGGCAAACTGGGAATAAAAGGTGGCAACACCATAGATTTTTTCTAATGGAATACCGGTTTTGTCGGAAATGATTTTCTGAACTTCAATAGGAAGATAACCATAGATTTCCTGTGCTTTTTGCATAATAGGCATTAAAGAGCCTTGTTCATCCTTATGTTCAGCAATGATATTTTTAAGTTCTTCTTCCTGCTCTTTCGTTCCCCGGAACGGAACGGCTGTTTTTTTTGAACTCATTTGTTAACCCTCCTTAAAGAAATTTTTTTGTTTCCCTATAAATCTCATACAACAGTAAATTAATTATAACATACAAAAGTTAAAAAATCTATTTTGTTTTAAAATTAACTAAAATCTAATGAAGTGGATAATATTTTTATGTTAAAAATATACTAATTTGTGAAGAGCAGTAATAGGGTAGTTTAATCTGCAAAACTCAAGTAAAAAAGGAAAATATTGACAAAAGATGCAGAAAAAGGTATGATAAGAAATACATAGCTACATATGAAAAAATTAAGGAGGTAGGATAAATGAAAATCTTAAGACGTACTTTAGCAATTTTGCTAGTTGTCTGTCTGAGCTTTCAGATATCATCAGTAGCAGATGCAGCAAGTAAAACTGTAACAGTGTCAACACAGTTGCAGCTGGAAAAAGCAATTAAAAGTGGAAGGGCTACCACTATTAAGATCAAGACTAATAAGAATGTTAAGCTTACGATTCCAGCCGGTGGCAAAACAAAGAATATTAAGCTGGTAGTCGATGCTCCAAAGGCAACTATTACAAATAAGGCATCCTTTCAGGCGATTAGTTTAGCTGGAACTGAAGTAAAAAAATATACCGAGAATGGTAAAAATAATGCCATTACAGTCACTGCAAAGAAAGCAAATGTCACGGTCAGCAAAAAAACCACAGTTAAAAGGCTTATGACCAAGGGGGCGGAAAGTGATATTACAGTAAACAAAGGAAGTAAGATCCTTGAGCTGGTAACAGGAAAGGAAAAAGAAGTAGTCAATTTAAATGTAAACGGAATGATTGGTGCGGTAAGTATTTCCTCTGTGGGGGCAGTAGTAAACTTGAAGGGAAGTACACAGGAGGTTCCGATTACTGTAGCAGCAGAGGGTGTTAAGCTTATGGCAGCTGTTACGGTGGATGTTACCTTGAAGAAAGAGGCTGATATTACCTTAAAGGAGGGGGCAGAGCAATCTAAGATTACTGTGGATAAGAATGTTGCGGGTGAGGTTATTAATGATACCAAGGCTGCGATAGAGGTATTCACTCCGGATGGCAGGGTTAAAGTAGCTGCAGGAGAAAAGAAGAAAACTGTAGTAACTAAGGAGCCGAGTCCAAGCCCAAATCCAAACCCAAATCCGGATTCAGGTCCAAGCCCAAATCCAGGTCCGAGCCCAAATCCAGGTCCGAGCCCAAATCCAGGTCCGAGCCCAAATCCAGGTCCGAG
>NZ_LNAM01000186.1:9647-101473 GCF_001461035.1 Acetivibrio ethanolgignens
CAGGTCCGAGCCCAAATCCAGGTCCGAGCCCAAATCCAGGTCCGAGCCCAAATCCAGGTCCAAGACCACAACCAGACCCAGTACCAGAGCCAGTACCAGACCCAGTACCAGAGCCAGTACCAGAGCCAGTACCAGAGCCAGTACCAGAGCCAGCACCAGAGCCAGTACCAGATCCAGTACCGCCTTCAAGGGGAGAAAAGCTGGTGTCTGCTATAGTAACAGTTAAGACTGTGCAGAATCCTGTAGTTGTTGCCAGTGGTGCAGCAATTCGAGTTGCCACTGGTTCGGCAATTGATGACAATAACGAGGTGAAGCTGAGTCTTAAGGTAATGGATAATCGACTGCAAGATAATATTACTTTATCTGATCTTCTAAAGATAGACAGTGGATACAGTGTTGAGGTTGATTTTAAATTTGAAGGTATTGAAGATAGTGATAATGTCTACTTAAAAGACAATTATGGTGAAAGCAGGACTATAGAAAATGGAGGAATGGATAACTTTCTGTTGAGCGAGTGTGTCAAAGGGACAAAGGATACGGTAAGGTTTACAGCTTATAAAAATGGCGGTGGAAACACAATATTCTTTACCTTTACACTCAAGGTAACCCTGGAAACAAAAAAAGACTAAGCTATAAAAATATCCTGTGGAAGCTCCCTGCACTAAGAAGCAGAGAATTCCACAGGATATGCTTTTTTAAATCTGAAACTGTGCTACAATATGCTCCAACTCTACGATAACCTGAAGCAAATCCTCCATGGAATTTGCAATCTGCTGCATTCCGCCATTTTGCTCCTCGGCTCTTTGGTTGATTTCGGCTGTAGAAGCAGAAATCTCCTGAGTAGCAGCAGAAATACCGGAAAATTTAGATAAAATCTCATTTTTATTCTGATTTAAATAGGTCAGAGTTTTATCCAGGTTTTTGATTCTATCACCTACTTCACCGATTTCATCATTAATGCTGACAAAGGTGGTTCTGGTTTCCTTCATCGAATGAACACATTCCTTTGTAGCAGAGCTGATAAACTGCATATTTGCTTTCGTCGTGCTAATCTCATTCTGAATTTCAGAAATAATCTTTACAATGTCACTGGTAGCACTTCCGGTTTGCTCTGCCAGAGTGCGGATTTCATCTGCTACTACAGCAAAGCCTCTTCCGGCCTCTCCGGCTCTTGCCGCCTCAATAGAGGCATTTAGCGCAAGGAGGTTGGTCTGGCTTGCAATATCATTGATAATTTGTGTAATTCCATCAATGGATTTTGATTTATCTGCCAGTGTCTCCACATTTTCTGTTGTCTTAATCTGTAGTTCCTCTGTTTCAGAAATTCTTTTTGAAAGAACATCGGCCTTGCTAATTCCATCCATGCTTTGTTGAACCGCCTTTTGAGATACCTCGCTGATTTTCTTTGTATCCTCTGCGACCTGCTGGATTTGTCCGGAAAATTCATTTAGCTTGTCAGAACCGCTTTGAAGCTCCTCTACCTCACTATCAATGGCGATAGCAATTTCGTTAATAGTTCTGACAACAGTATCCAGAGAGCTTTGATTTGTATCAATAACACTGCCGATTTCATTTGATTTTGTATTGATGACATCAGAGGTCATCTTCAGATTTGTAACAATTTCAATTAAGTTTTTCCGCAGCAGTTTTACCGATTGCACCATCTTACCAATTTCATCTCTTCGTTTCTGATAATGCTCCCAGGAATGGTCATTTTCAGCACTGTCCAATTCAAAGTTCTGTATTTTTCCAATTTCTCTGGAAGACATTTCAATCGGTTTTGCAATGCTGTTTCCTATCAGAACAGAAATAAGGGCAATCACAGCAATGACAGCTAAGATCAGATAGCCAAAGGTGGCCAGAAGCTCCTTGGTCTGCTGGATATATGCGGCGGTAGGAGTTACCAATACAACAGTCCAGCCATTTGTTGCAACCTTACAGCTTTCAAGGTATTTTTGTGCTCCGTCATAGTCAGTGATTGGAGTGAAGCTGCCCATCCCTGCCTCATAGTTACCAGACAAAGCCTCAGATAAATTTACAGCCCGTTCCTCTGTTGGAGTAAATTCGCTGTCTGGATGGAGAATAAAATTGTTCTCGCTATCCAGTAAAAAGGCATAGGAGCCATCAGAGGTATCAATCAGGCCATTGATAATATCAAGAAGATTTTGGATATTTAAATCCATTCCGACAACGCCGGCAATGGAACCGTTAATCTCAAAGGGCTGTGCAATTGTGATAACCATTTCACCGGTAAGGGCGTCCAGATATGGACTTTGATAAATTCGTGCGTTCTGCTCCTTGGCACTTTTATACCATCCGCGGGAGGTACAATCATAATCCGCTGGAAGCTCGCTGCCGGAGCCGTTGATATGAACCTTATTTTCGAAGGAGACATAGATATCTGTAATGGTGGTTTGATGCTCTCTTAGCTTTGAAAGATACAAAAAGATGGTTTCCTCATTGGGAGGATTCTTGCTTTCCATAATAGACTTTACGGAATCCAGAACAGCAGCTTCAGTTCTAAGCCAGCCTTCGATTTCAGTTCCATACAAGGCTGCTGTTTGGCGGGCAGTTTTCTTATTGGCTGCCTCCATGTCGTCATAGGATAGCTTGGCTGCGATTCCCAGTGCCACAACTAAAAACAGCACAGAAGCAGTCAGGAAAATAGAGATAATTTTTGTTCTGATACTCTTCATCATAAAAACCTCCTAAAATATGTATAGATAGTATTGTATTGCAAGTGTAAAAAAATGTCAAGTAATGCAAAATATAGAAGATTGCGGGCATAATACTAATTCCTTTCGTTGATAATTTCCATGAAAGCATGCTATACTTATAGCAACCAACGGAAGAAGAAAAGGAATACCGGATAGAACAGAGAAGAAGGAGTAACGATGACAGTTGGAAAATTAATAGAAGCCGGAGTATTTCAGCTTCTGAATCAGGGAGATAACTTAGAACAGAGGATTACAAGACCTTTTTGCTGCGATCTTTTGAGCAGCTGCATGACGAAGATACCAGCGGGGGCGGCATGGGTTACAGTCATAGGCAATATCAATACTCTGGCAGTTCTGACATTAACAGATGCAGCTTGTGTAATTTTAGCAGAGGGTGCTTTTCTGGATGAGGCAGCGGCCCGGAAAGCGAAGGAACAGGGGATCACGGTATTCGCGACGGACCTGCCGATTTTTGAAGCAGCCTTGAGGGTCTATGAGCTTGAACATGTGTGATTTCTATCACGGCGGCTGAAATGTAAGTTTGATATAATTTTGTCACAAGGAGCTGTGAGAGAAGATGAAAATTTCAATTAAGGAAGCCCAAAGAATCACATCTGCCCATATGCCGGAGCAGGGTATAGAGGTTATACCGCTTATGGAAAGCTGTGGACGGATGCTAGCAGAGGACATTATTGCAGAAATAAGCCAGCCACCCTTTCGGAGAAGTGCTATGGACGGTTATGCACTGCATAAGGAGGATTATGTGGCAGGAGTAAGCTTGCCTGTTGCCTGTGAAATAGACGCAGGGGATATTCATTCCTGTGTTCTTGAGCCTGGAACGGCAGTACGGATTATGACTGGTGCAAGGCTGCCAGAGGGAGCTAATCTGGTTGTCCGGCAGGAGGACACGGACTATGGTGAGGATTTTGTTTTGATTAAAAAACTGCCACAAACAGATAATATCTGTCCTGTAGGAGAGGATTTTTTAGCGGGAGAAACTTTGGTAGAAAAGGGGAGAAAAATAGATGCCCAGACCATGGCTTGCATTGCAGCAGCCGGGAAGCAAAGGGTAGCTGTCTATCGCCCACCCCGTGTTATGCTTTTGACTACAGGAACAGAGCTGACGGAACCTGGCATGAAGTTAAAGCTGGGGCAAATTTACAATTCTAACCTTGTGTACCTTTCTGCAAGGCTTTTAGAGCTTGGCTGTAGGATTGTCTGTCAGAAGCAGGTAGAGGATAACGAGCAGCTTATTGAACGGGAACTGTTAAAGGTGGAAGGCAGTGTAGATTATATTATTACAACAGGCGGTGTTTCTGTAGGAAAGAAGGATTTTATGGAACAGATACTGCAAAAAATGGATGCAAGAATTTTGTTCCATGGGATAGCGATTAAACCGGGAATGCCAACGATGTTTTCCATGCTGGGTAAGATACCGGTTCTATCTTTATCCGGGAATCCTTATGCAGCCAGCTGTCTGTTTGAATATCTGTTTCCTTATCATACACCCCTTTGTATTGAAACGGTTCTGGCAAATAGCTTTAAGAAGCCCCGACCCTGCTTAAGGATTGTCAGAGGTTTTTTTGATGGAAAGGGTGTCACAGTCTTTGTCCGACAGAGAAATGGAGCTACGAAAGAAGGGGTTCAGGCAAACTGCTTTGTGGAGCTTCCGGCTGGGGACAAGCCGGTGCCGGAAGGAGAAAAGGTAGTTATTTTTGGACCATGGAACAGAAAATAGGAAGAGGTGAAAATTATGGGATATCAGCTTACATATGCTGAAATGAAACGGCTGTTTTCAGAAATAACACAGGCCTATGATGTATGGGCACCAGTGGTGAAAAAAGGGGAGGGATGCTTTTCTGATACGGATGTGATACGTTATGAGAAAATTTCTTCTCTGGATGAGGTCTCATGGGAAAAGAAATCAGATTATTCCTTTAAGGAGGCTCTCCTTGCAATAAATGAAACATTATTTTATTTTACGGAGGATAAGGTAACTATTCCGGCAGAGCCGCAAAAGGAGCTTTTGATTTTCCTTCGCTCCTGTGACCTTCATGGGATAAGGAGGCTGGATCAGATTTATTTGAAAAATGGCTTTGAAGACTTTTACTATGCAAGGGTAAGGCGAAGGGCAAAATTTATTTTGATGGGCTGTAGCGAAAGCTGTCAGACGGGCTTTTGTGTCAGCATGGGAACAAATCAGTCTGATAACTATGATGCCTATATAAGGATGGAAGAGAAGGCTGTATTTATTGATACGAAGGACGAGGCTCTGAAACAGCTGTTCTCTGTTGGAAAGGAAACAGACGTAGAGCCGGACTTTGTAACAGAAAACCATGAAAAGGTGACCCTGCCAAAAAAACTGTCACCTGCAGTTTTTCAGTCTGCTATTTGGGAGGAATATGGAGAACGATGCATTGCTTGCGGAAGATGTAATTTTGTATGTCCGACCTGCACCTGCTTTACTACCCAGGATATTTTTTACAGGGACAATAAAAAGGTCGGAGAACGTCGCCGTGTATGGGCTTCCTGTCAGGTAGATGGTTATTCGGACATTGCAGGGGGACATGGCTTTCGTCAGAAAAAGGCAGAGCGTGTACGATTTAAGGTTATGCACAAGATTTGTGATTATGAGAAGCGTTTTGGATATCATATGTGCGTAGGATGTGGACGTTGTGACGCTGTTTGTCCGGAATATATCTCCTACTCTAATATAATTCATCGTCTGGCAAAGGAGGAAGAAGAGAATGAAAAATGAATATATTCCTCAGCTTTCTACGATTCGTGAGGTTATTAGGCATACGGCCTTAGAATACACTTTCCGTATGGAATACAAAGGTGAGGTAAAGCCGGGACAGTTTTTTGAGATTTCTATTCCCAAATATGGTGAGGCCCCGATTTCCGTAAGTGGAATTGGAGAGGACACTGTGGACTTTACAATCCGCCGGGTAGGAAAAGTAACAAATGAGGTATTTGAAAGCTACGCAGGAGAGCAGCTTTTTATCCGGGGACCTTATGGAAATGGTTTTGATATTGAAAATTACAGAGATAGAGAACTGGTTATTATTGCCGGTGGAACCGGTGTTTCACCAGTTCGCGGCATAATACAGTATTTTGCACAGCACCCGGAGGAGGCTGTGAGTACCACACTGATAGCAGGCTTTAAAAGTCCGGAGGATGTCCTCTTTAAAGAGGATTTTGAATTTTGGAAAAAGCATATTAATGTTATTAAGACGGTAGATAAAGCACCGGAGGATTATGAAGGACCGATTGGGATGGTAACAAAATATATACCGGACTTGAAATTTAAAAATCCTAAGCAGGCGGTGTTCGTTTGTGTTGGACCTCCGGTTATGATTCGTTTTACAATTGCAGAAATTAAAAAGCTTGGGATAGAGGATGAGCAAATCTGGACCTCTTATGAAAGAAAAATGTGCTGCGGACTTGGAAAATGCGGCCATTGCAGAATAAATGAGAAATATGTCTGTCTGGACGGACCGGTATTTAATTATGCGGAGGCAAAAAATCTGATGGATTAGGAGGAGGACTCATGGGTTTAGATATTAATACGAAAAAAGCAAAAAAAAATGCGTTCCGTATATCAAAGGAACGTGGAATCGGAGCCTCAAGAATCCGTGTGCCGGGAGGGTATCTGAAAGCAGAGGTTCTGGGGATGGTAGAGGAGATTGCAAAAACATATGGAAATGGCTACGTACATCTGACCACCAGGCAGGGCTTTGAGATTGAGGGAATCCGTCTTGAAGATATGGAAGAGATTAATAAAAAGCTTCAGCCAATTATCGAAATCGTAGGAATTAACCAGGAGGAGAAGGATAAGGGGTATCCGGCCTCTGGAACAAGAAATATTTCTGCCTGTATCGGAAATAAGGTCTGTCCCTTTGCAAATTATGATACATCGATTCTTGCAAGAAGACTTGAACGGGAAATTTTTCCAAATGATTTGCATTTTAAGATTGCCTGCACCGGCTGTCCGAATGACTGTGGAAAGGTAAGAATGCATGATTTTGGTATTATTGGAATGACCCTTCCACAGTATGACCCAAACCGCTGTATTCATTGTCAGGCTTGTATAAAGGGATGTAACTCCCTGTCTGTTGCAGCCCTTCGGTCAGAGAATTACAAGATTGTGCGGGATGAGGAAAAATGTGTTGGCTGTGGTGTCTGCGTTACCAAATGTCCGACCAGGGCCTTTACAAGAAGTCCGAAGAAATACTACAGGCTCTCAATTATGGGGCGAAGTGGTAAGAAAAATCCGCGTCTTGGACAGGATTTTTTAGTATGGGCGGATGAAGAGAATATCGTAAAAATCATTAAAAATACCTATAAATTTGTAGAGGAGTATATCTCAGAGGATGCACCGGCCAGAAAGGAGCACATCGGCTATATTATAGACCGGGTGGGCTTTGAGGAATTTAAAAAATATGCCCTGGAGGGTGTTGTACTTATGCCGGAAACAAGGGTAAATCAGTGTGTGTATTGGGGTGGCATACATTTTGATAAAAGCAATTCATAAGAGGAAAGGAGAAGAACATGAAGAAAGTACAATCAACCTGTAATTACTGTGCTCTTGACTGTAATCTGGATTTCTACGTGGAAAATAACAGGGTCATAAAAACACTTCCTACAAAAGGCTATCCGGTAAATGATGGATTTTGCTGTATTAAGGGTCTTTCCCTGAGTAAGCAGCAGACGACAGTGAAGCCAAATTCCCTTCCAAAGCTTCGCCAGGAGGATGGAAGCTATCGCGAGGTGCCATGGGAGGAGGCATTTACCTATGTAGCAGACAAGCTAAAGCAGCTGCAGGAGAAGTATGGACCGGAAAGTGTGGCTGGAATCAGTACCGGTCAGCTGACTATGGAGGAGTTTGCTATTTTTGGTCATGTAATGCGTAACTATTTAAAGGCGAATGTAGATGGAAATACCAGGCTTTGTATGGCGACGGCAGTCGTTGCCCATAAGCAGAGCTATGGTTTTGATGCACCAGGCTACACTCTTGAGGATCTGGAATTATCCGATAGGATTATTTTTATCGGAGCAAATCCGGTAGTAGCTCATCCGATTCTATGGGGGAGAGTGCTTCAGAATAAGGTGCCGGGGCATAAGGTAATTGTAATTGATCCAAGATGCTCTGAGACGGCACAGAATGCGGATTGCTGGTATGGCTTAAAGTCAAAGAGCGACCTGCTACTCATGTACACGATTGCCAATCAGCTGATTGAAAAGGATTATATTGACCGGGAATTTATAGAAGCACATACGGAAAAATTTGAAGAATTTAAGGAATTTGTAAAGGATTACACCCTGGAGAGAGGTGTCGAAGGAACAGGACTCAGCAAGGAACAGATTAACGAGCTGATAGAATTGATACATAGTGGAAAGAAGGTTTCTTTCTGGTGGACAATGGGGGTAAATCAAGGCTACGAAGCAGTTCGTACCGCTCAGTCCATTATTAACCTTGCCCTTATGACCGGTAATATTGGAAGACCTGGCACAGGAGCAAATTCCATTACCGGGCAGTGTAATGCCATGGGTTCCCGTGCATTCAGTAATACTGCTGTGATGTATGGAGGTGGTGACTTTACCAATCCGGCAAGAAGGGAAAGGATTGCCTCTGTACTTGGGGTAGCTGAGAGTATGCTGGCAGAGAAGCCGACTAAGACCTATAACCAGATTATTGAGGGAATTAATGCAGGAGAAATCAAGGGGCTGTGGATTTTATGTACTAATCCAAGACATAGCTGGGCGAACAACGAAACCTTTGCCAGGGCGGTAAAAAAGCTGGAGCTTTTCGTAGTACAGGATATTTATGATACGATAGAAAGTGCGGAAGAATGTACAGTCTTTTTCCCGGTGGTTCCAGGCTTAAAGAAGGAAGGAACCTATATTAATCTTGAGAGAAGACTTTCTGCCATGCGGCAGGTCCTAGAGCGTGAGGAAAATGAAATCTCAGACTATGAGGCTATTCTTGGTGTGGGAAGAGCTCTGGGAATGGGAGCTGCTTTGAAGGGCTGGGAAACACCAAAGGACTGCTTCCAGCTTATGAAAGAATGTTCCAGAAATATGCCTTGCGATTTTACTGGTGTGACATGGGAGGCATTGACGGACTCCCATGGAATCCAATGGCCATATCCGGAGGGAAGGGAGGAGGAAAACCAGGAAGAGCAGCGGCGTTTGTATGGAGACGGAAGATTTTTTACGGCTTCCCAAAAGGCACAGTTCATGTTTGAACAGATACAGGAAAATCCATATCCATTGACGGAGGAATATCCTTTTGTGTTTAATACAGGCCGGGGTACGGTAGGACAGTGGCATACACAAAGCCGCACAAAGGAAGTGAAATTTGTAGAAGATGTATCCTTAAAGCATGCTTATATCTACATGAATCCGGAGATTGCAAGGGAGAAAGAAATAAAGGAAAATGACAGAATCCGTGTATTTTCAGTGAATGGAGAAAATGCAGTATTTTCTGTAAAGATAACGGATAATGTGGGAAAACATCAGCTCTATGCACCAATTCACTATGTGGAATGTAATAAGCTGACCCTGTCCAGCTATGATCCATATTCCAAGGAACCAAATTATAAGGCGGCAGCTGTTCGCTTTGAGAAATGTGAGGAGGCAGGATATGTATAGAATAAAAATTGATCGAAGCCGTTGTATCGGGTGCCTGACCTGTGTGACAGCTTGTGTTGTCAGCCATGAAACAGAAAGTGCAGATGCAAGGAACCGTGTAGTTATTGATAGCGAAACAAAGCCAGCACCGATTTTCTGTCGTCACTGTGATAGACCGGAATGTGTTTATACCTGTATGACAGGGGCAATGAGAAAAAATCCGGAGACAGGATATGTAGAATATGATAAGGAGCAGTGTGCAAGCTGCTATATGTGCATCATGTCCTGTCCATATGGTGTCTTAAAATATGACAGTATAACACATCTTGAAATTATGAAATGTAATATGTGTATACACCGCGGAGAAAACGGAGAAGAAAAACCGATGTGTGTAGAGCGTTGTCCGATGCATGCGATTACCCTTGAGGAGGTGAAAAAATGAGATACATAGTACTGGGAGCCTCTGCAGCTGGAGTCAATGGAGCCATGGAGCTAAGAAGACTGGACCCCGACTGTGAGATTTTATTGATTTCCAAGGATGAGGAAATCTATTCCAGATGCATCCTTCATCAGTATCTGGCAGAGCAGCGAAGTTTGGAGCAGCTGTGCTTTGTAGGGAAGGATTTTGAAAAAAACTATCGGGTGGATTTAAGGAAGGGAATTGGCTGTACCGGAGTCTGTCCGGAGAAAAAGGAAATTCTTTTAAGTGATGGTACAACAGAAGGATATGATAAGCTTTTAATTGCAACAGGAGCACATACCTATCTGCCACCGATAAAAAATCTTAGAGAGGCAAAAAATGTTACAGGATTCCGCAATATAGAAGATATTGAGGCAATCAGAGAAGCAGCAGAAACAAAAAAGAACATTATTATGCTTGGTTCTGGTCTGGTGGGGCTTGACTGTGCAACAGGGCTTTTGGAGCGGAAGGTATCCCTGTCTCTTGTTGAAATGGAACAGTGGCTCCTGAATAAACAGCTGGATGCCCGTGCTGCAAAGGTTTATCAGGATATTTTTGCAGAGCGTGGTGTAAAGCAGTATTATGGTGTTGGTATTTCAGAGCTCATTCTGGATGAGAATAAGATGATTACAGAGGTTGTTTTGACGGATGGAAGACACCTTCCATGCGATTACTGCATTGTGACAGCTGGTGTAAGGGCTAACGTAGAATTTTTAAAGGAAAGTGGAATAGAAATCAATAAATTTGGCCTTGTGTATGATGCGACAGGAAAGACCAGCGATGATAATATTTACGGTGCTGGAGATGTCTCTGGAACCAGTCCAATCTGGCCGGTGGCAGTAAAGGAGGGAATTATTGCTGCTAGCAATATGGCTGGAGTGGAACGGAAAATGACAGACTTCTTTGCAAGTAAGTCCACGATGAATTTCTTTGGAATACCGAGCATGTCTTTGGGAGAGGTAAATCCTGCTCCAGAAGAGGAGGTACAGGTTGAAATCAAAGAAACAGAGACTTCCTATAAGAAAATTCTTCATAAGCATGGAAGGATTACAGGAGCAATTTTGCAGGGAGACTTGGACTATGGCGGTATTTTGCAGCAGCTGATTGCAAGAAAAATTGATATCTCAAGGGTGAAGAAACCGATTTTTGATATTGACTATTCGGATTTCTTTCATATGGATGAAAATTTAGAGTATTTTTATGAGGATTAGGAGGAGATAAGTATGGAGCGACTTCAACGTATGCCAGTGCCGGTGCTGCCGACCTTTGTTGGTGCACTGACATTGAGCAATGTATATGCAGGCTTAGGATATTCGTGGGTACGTCATGTTACAATGATTGTGGCAACGGTAGTCTGGATTCTTTACTTGGTAAAAATCATACGTTATCCAAAGACCTGCCAGGGAGAATATAAAAATGTAGTACCATGCAGCCTTTATGCAGCCTTTTTTATGATGCTAATGATTCTTGGCAGCTATTATGCAGCCTATGCTCCGGCTTTTGGGAAAGGGCTTTTACTAGTAGCAACCTTTGCACATGCAATTCATATTTCAGTATTTACCTACCGTAATGTAATCAAGGAACGTAATATAAAGACCTTTGTTCCAAGCTGGTTTGTAACCTATAATGGTATTATGGTAAGCTGTGTGGTAGGAGCAGGGATGGGCTGCAATCATATTTTAGTATATTTGGTATATTATGGAATTGCTATTTATCTGCTTCTGATTCCAATTATGATCTGGAGATTATGCAAGGTGGAGATAGGGGATGCTGTATATCATACTATGGCAGTTGTTCTGGCACCGGTCAGTCTGTGTCTGGTAAGCTATTTAAACATTATAGAAGGTCCAAATCAAAGCTTGGTATATTTTCTGTATATTTGCGTACTGGCCTCTCTTGTTTTTGTGGTGCTTATGCTTCCTAAATTTTTCCGTTATTCCTTTACTCCGGGATATGCAGGTCTTACCTTCCCAATGGCAATCGGAATTGTAGCGTCCAATAAAATGGCTGGCTATCTTCTGAATGTAGCGGGAAATGAGATGCTTTCTAAGATGGTAACACAGATAGCGGGAATCCAGATTTACCTCACTACTATTTTAGTGGGTTATGTTCTTCTAAATTTTCTTATTATGGCACTTAAGCTTGAAAGAAAGTAGCTGGCAGTAGTATAATGGTACTGTTCCAAGGAGGTGCTATTATACAAAAAAAGATAAAAGAGGACATGCTGTTCCCGGGGCTGAAATCGGAAACGAAGGAAAAGCTGCTTCAATGGGGGAGAATGAAGTCCTATGGGAAAAAGGAAATTATTTTTCTTGACCGGCAAAATGAGGAAAAAATTTATATTTTATTAGAGGGATATGCTGCTTTATATAAAGTAAATAAAAATATGGAAAGAAAAATAATTTTTATTCTGGGGCCAGGGGATATATTAAATGAAGAGGTTCTTGAAAATACGATAGTTTCTACAAACAGTATAGCTTTAGAGGAGACAAAGCTTTTGCTTTTCACAAAAAAGCAGTGGCTTGAGCTTATGGAGCAGGATTTTTCCCTGGTAACGTGGACATATAATGAGATGGCAATGAAAATTAGAAGACTATGTCATCAGCTTGGTAATACCACGAATGCCATGCGTCTGAATCAACAGGTAGCGGCAAAGCTGTGGAAGCTTGCAAAGGACTATGGTATAAGGACAGAGGCTGGGATCCAGATTCCTTTTGATATGACAATTTCTTTTTTAGCAGATATGGTAGGATCAAAAAGAGAAACGGTATCCAGGGTAATTAAAAATTACGCACAGCAGGGTCTTGTATCAATGAGGCAGAACCGCTGCATTATTTATAATATGGAACGACTGAAAAAAATCACAATGGAATATATAGCGGCTTCCTACGAATGAAAATCCTGTGGGTAGTTGGTTTTGGGGAGCTCGAAGGTAAAATATACCCTGCCTGAACTATCAGTAAGCTTAACTGGCCTGACCTGAAAGATCTCTTCAAATATACTGGAGGAAAGAAGCTCTTTTGGTGTCCCCTGAGCAACGACTTTTCCACGTTGCAGAACGATAATAAAGTCAGAAACCTGTAAAGCGAAGTTAAAGTCATGCAGTACCATAAAAAGAGTTTTCCCCTTTTCCTTCAGAGCTTTAATAATTTGTAGAAGTCCCAGCTGGCAATGGATATCCAAATAAGTAGTGGGCTCATCCAGCAGCAGATATTCGGCTTCTCCGCAAAGAAGCATGGCCAGATAGACCTTTTGCTGCTCTCCGCCGGAAAGAGTGGAAACATTTTTGTGCCGCAGGGGATAGATTCCTGTCTGTTTCATAGCAGATGCACAGCACTCATAGTCAAAGGGAGAATAGCTTCTCGGAAAATTGATATAGGGGAAGCGTCCATGGAGTACCATTCGTTCTACGCTGATGGATGGTGTATTGTGCTGTTGGGAAAGATAACGTACAGTTTTCGCCAATTCCTTTGAAGATATTTTTTTAATATCATCTCCATTGACGCAAATACTGCCCTTTGTTATATGGCATAAGCCGGCGATGGATTTCAAGAGGGTGCTTTTTCCACTGCCGTTTGGTCCAATTACAGTTGTTATGGAATTGTCTGGAAGCTGTACATTAGCCTGCTTTATAACAGCTTCAGCAGTATAGCCGGAAGAAAGATTAGTAATTTCAATCATGAGATGACCTCCTTCTATGTGACAAAAGCAGGAAAATAAAAAATGGTGCACCAAGCAGAGATAAAAAGATACCTGCCGGGATTTCATAAGGCGAGAAAAGCGTTCTTCCGAGTGTATCGCAAAGGACTACCAGAATGGAGCCGATAAAGGCAGATACAGGGAGTAGATAACGGCATTCATCGCCTACAAGAATTCTTGCAATATGAGGGACGATAAGTCCGACAAAGCTAATTAATCCTGCAAAGCTGATAACTGCACCGGCCAGAACAGAGGCAAGGAGCAGGAATAAAAAGCGGTATTGCTTGATTGGCAGACCGAGGGAGGCAGCGGTTTCATCGCCTAAGGACAATATTTCCAGCTGCTTATGAAGCAACAGGATAAGGCAAAAGGCAATGACAATGATTAGGGCGGCAATGGAAAGAATCTGAATATTGACACCGGAAATGCTTCCGATTTTAAACAGCTTACTGCTAATCAGGTAGTTGTCATTTAAAAGATAAATCGAGTCTAATGCACTATTTAGGATGCTGTTAACAGCCACACCGGATAGAATTATTGCATATTTAGAGGCACCACTTTTGTGGCCCAGAAAATAAATGGAAAGTGTAGTAAGAAAGGCTCCAGCAAAGGCTGCAAAGGGAAGGAGTGCATAGGAATAGGGAAAAACAGCAAAAATCAGAACAACAAAAAAGCCAGCCCCGGCATTAACGCCAATAATGTTGGGGCCTGCAAGAGGATTGTGAAAAACAGTCTGGATAATAACACCAGCAGTAGATAATCCAAGTCCTGCAATGATACCGGCGATTACTCTTGGAATTCGGATATATGTTAAAATGTATCCGGTTTTTGTGAGGGGCTGCCTAAGGGCGACAGCCACAAGCTCACGCAGGGACACAGGAATAGCTCCTACAGTGATAGAAAAAAAGCTGATAACAGCTAAAAAAGCAGCCAGTCCCAGAATTATGTACTTTTTTTTCTTCATTGGATACTATTCTCCTCCGTATAAAATATCGGCCAGAAACCTGTAGCTTTCAGGCCAGCGTTTGTTCGGCTTATTTTGAAATAACTCCTTTGGAAGAACATAGTAATTTCCCTGCTGTACAGCGTCTAAGGAGCTCCAGGCCGGATTTGATATCAGAAGCTTATCAAGGCTTTTTTGTGCAGCAGCCTCAGAGTTTCCCATGGTGGTTACAAAAATATAGTCAGGGGAAGCAGCAATAATTGCTTCGAGACTTAGGTTCTCTGAAAAAACAGAATCAGAATCGGCAATATTAATACAGCCAAGGTCATGGAGCATGGTGCCGGTCATGCTGCTGCTGTCCTTTGCTTTCACACCCTTGGAATAGGCACGCAGAAACAATACAGAAGGATGGCTTCCATCACTACGGCTAATCTGCTCTTCAATGGCGGTTCGAAGTGTGAGCACATTTTCATCATATAGGTCGCTGCGGCCTGTGATGTCAGTAAAAATCTTCATCATCCTTGCATAGTCGTCAAAGGTTTCTACATCAAAATAGGCAGTAGGAATATCAGCAGCCTTTAGCTGTTCCTTAAGCTTTATATGATATGGAATGTTTGCAGAGAGAATCACAAAATCGATATCATTTGAAATCATAGCTTCCAGATTTGGAGAAGACAGGCTTCCTAGGGAAATCGTATCTGGATCCAGAGAAATATTTGAAATAGACCAGGTATCCTCTGTAGTAGCATAGACAGAACCACCAGCTAAAAGCCAGGCATCGGCCAGACTGCCAGAGAGTACTGCTGTCTTCTGGGGATTAGCAATTGTCACATTGTTATCCAAATCATCTGAAAAGGAAACTGCCTCCGGCATCTGTGAGGCAGAGGTCTCTGGCTCCTGGGTAGTGGCTCTGCTGCAGCCAGATAGGAAGATGCAGCAAAAAAACAGAAAGCAGAGTTGTCGTTTAAGCTTGGTCATAGTATAATTCCTCCATGTCGGTAATAACTATATTGAAACAAAAAGCAGAAAAATATAATGTTGCACATGCAACATTAAAAAATACTATAGGAAAAATGAGGTAAAAAGGAATGACAAAAAGGATGGAAGACTATATCCCTGAACTAAATAAAATGCCGTTATTTTCTGGAATTAAGGAAGATGATATAGTTAACGTACTAAGCTGCCTGGGGGCATTTAGAAAAGAGTATAAAAAAAGGGAATACATTATTCTCTGTGATGATGATGTACATTCGGTGGGAGTTATTCTCCATGGAAAGGTGCAGATGCTCCGGGAAGATATGTGGGGTAATAAGTCAATTTTAACCAGTATGATTACGGGTGAGCTGTTTGGAGAAACTTTTGCCTGTGGGAGCCTGTTGCGTTCTACGGTTTCCTTTTTGGCGGTGGAAGAAACAAGAGTCCTTTTTCTGCCCTTTGAAAAAATGATGAAATCCTGCACTATGTCCTGCATTTTTCATCATAGGCTGATAGAAAATATGGTTACTTTAATTGCAGATAAAAATGTACAGCTCATGGAAAAAATAGATATTATTTCTAAAAATTCCTTGCGGGAAAAGATATTGGCATATCTGCTTTTTCAAGAGGAGCATCAGCAAAGTCCTTATATAGAAAGTCCTCTTGGAAGAGTGCAACTGGCAGAATACCTCCACGCAGATAGAAGTGCCCTCACAAGAGAGTTGAATTTAATGAAAAAGGATGGACTGATTGATTTTGAAAAAAATTCCTTCCGGATTACAGGGAAATTGGACAGGCCTTCTACTTGCGGTAAATAATAGAGAGATTTCTATAAAACTTTATAGAAATCTCTCTATTATTTAAATCTGCTTATACTCCTTCAAAATCTTCTGAATTCTCTCTGTTGGGCTTAACAGGCTGGAAATAGAAGAGTCGTGGTTCAGGGTATCAATCATAAGGGCAATATATTTGCTCATATCAGCAGATATATACCATTCTCTCTTTAAAAGCTCTTCTGGCTGATATACCAGGTTAGTGGTCAGTACACAGTGGATTAGCCCCTCCTCGTAAGCCTGATCAAACTTCTCCAGGCCGTTGGTAAACAGACCAAAGGTAGAAGCAACAAAGATACGGCCGGCCTTTCTCTTTTTCAACTCGCGGGCTACATCCAGCATACTTTCACCGGAAGAAATCATATCATCAATAACAAGCATATCCTTACCTTCTACATTGTCACCCAGAAATTCATGGGCAACGATAGGATTACGACCATTTACAATATGAGCATAGTCACGGCGTTTGTAGAACATACCCATATCAATACCAAGGATATTTGCATAGTAGATAGCTCTGCTCATAGCCCCCTCATCCGGGCTGATAACCATCATTTTGTCAGCCTTGAACTGTATATCAGGTACATTTTTAAGCAATGCCTTGATAAACTGATAAGTAGGCTGAACCGTTTCAAAGCCTTTTAAAGGAATAGCATTCTGGACTCTTGGGTCATGGGCGTCAAAGGTGATAATGTTATCTACACCCATAGAGGTCAGCTCCTGTAAAGCGAGGGCACAGTCCAGGGACTCTCTGCCGCTCCTCTTGTGCTGGCGGCTCTCATACAGGAAAGGCATGATAACGGTAATACGATGTGCCTTTCCTCCTACTGCGGCAATGACTCTTTTTAAATCCTGGTAGTGGTCATCCGGCGACATATGATTTGTCTGACCGCATACGGTATAGGTCAGGCTGTGGTTACAGACATCTAAAAGGAAGTACAGATCTGCTCCACGAACCGATTGTCGGATAGTACCCTTTGCCTCACCAGAGCCAAATCTTGGACATTTGGCATCGATAAGATAGGTATCCCTCTGGTAGCCGGCAAAAGAAATCGTGCTTTTATGCTCGCTTTCCTTAGAACGACGCCATTCAACGATATAATCGTCTACCTTTTTTCCCAGAGACTTGCTGCTTTCGAGGGCAACAATACCTAGCTTTCCAACAGGGATTGTTTCGATTTGCTTGTCTTGTGCTGACATATTTGATTTCCTCCATAAAGTATATAAAAGTTAATAATGTACAAAGCCATGTTCATTTATATCATTTTCGACCCATTTCGTCAAGGAAAATCGCCTTTTTTAGACGAATATCTGTGCCGGTAAGCTTCAAAAGGCGATAGCTGCTTAGGATTCGGGAGAAAACCCGCTCACTGTAAAGACGGTTTAAGTCATCCAGGGAAAGGTTAGTCGATATAATTGTAGCCTTCTGCTTTAAAAGCCGTTCATTGACACAGAGGTAGAGCTGTGAAGCCAAAAAACTGTTGGTAGACTCCGTACCCAGGTCATCAATAATTAAAAGGTCAGAGTCCAGAATATAGTGTACCTTTTCTTCAATAGAAGAGTATTCCTCAGGGCTTCGGTTAAATTTGTATTTTTCCAGAATATCAAAAAGCTGGAAGGCGGTCAGATAAACAACAGTGTGTGCTTGGTCCAAAAGCTCCTTTGCAATACAGTTACAAAGAAAGGTTTTGCCGACACCGGTATTGCCATAAAGTAAAAGTCCGTCCTTTTTTTTGTCGAAATTACGGATAAAGTCATGACATTCATTTAAAACCCGGAGAATATTGTCGCGGGGGGTAAGACCGGTGCTTTCCTCTATCCGGTCATCAGGATAATAGTCAGTTTGAAAGGTGGAAAAATTCTCTTCTGTAAGAATGGAGCTTAGGTTGGACTGGGAGTATAAAAAATTAACAATGGTCTGTTTCAGACAATGACATTTTTCATTGCCGATATAACCAGTATCCTGACAGTCCGGGCAGGTGTAGACCGGTTCCAGATAATCAGCAGGATAACCGTGGTTTTCTAAGAGCTGGGCTTTTTCACGGATTATGGATGCATTTTCACTGGCCAGCTTATCCATAGAAATAGTATTGCCCGAAAGAGACATTTTAGCATAGACAATGCTGTTAGAGGCCAGCTTTTCTTCGAGAATGGTATATTCAGGAAGGGTATCCTTTATTTCGTTATAGCGGAGTATGGCTTCATATCTGGCCTGAAGCCGCCGCTCCTCGTAATCATTCATGATTTTGGTATAGGGAAGATTTTTAAGCATATGTGTACCCCTTTCTTAGCTGTAGTTTAAGAGCCTGTCAGGCTTTACGCTGACGGCGTAAAAGCTCCTTTTCCATGTTGGAATAATCCTCTTGGGAGTAGCTTCGCTGAGGAAAAGCATTAAACCGGTTAGGAGCTTTTGGCTGTGTCTCTGGCGGAGCCAGCCTACTGATCCGGGAGGCATTAAATTCACTGTCAAGCTTCTTAATATCCTCAAGACTTTTGACCTCTTTTTTATACCAGTTGTTAAGAATCCGGTCGGTGTATTTAAAATCCGGCTTCTGGGTATTTAACAGAGTACGGTTGCAGGCCTCAGTAATAATTTCTATCGAAAAACCAAGACCGGAGGTCCAACTGTCAATATAGCGACGTTCTGCAGCTCCAGGCATACGGTTCAGTCCGAAGGCTTTTGTAACAGCAGAATAGCTGCTGTTGTACTGAATAGAAGCATTTTCTGCCTCCTCTACGGTGCTGATGCCCTGCTCGGCCCAGGAAATAGCTACGGCCTCTATGTAGGAGGAGCTTTTCTTTCCTTTGGAAATACAGTGCTCGTATAAATAGAAAATAAGCTCTGCACTAAAATGCAGGGAATCATACAGGTAAAGAATCAGCTGTAGATCCTTTGGGCGAAGGGGCCGGGATAAATAGTTCTCAATAATGGTAATAATCCATTTAACCTCATCATCATTGGAAAGGACAGCAATCTGCTCTGTAGTATAAACCGGACGCTCCGGAAGCAAAGAGACGGAAAGGGGTTTAGCCTCTTCCATTGCTGGTCTTACTGGTGTCAGCAGGGAAATAGAAGACACAGAGCCGTCAGAGCTTGTCTGCAGCTTTAAAAGCTTTACCTTTTCCCAGTATTTCAATGCCCGAAGAATATCCTTTTCTGTCTCCTCAAGCTGGTCTGCCAGATAGGAAATGGACAAAGTCTCCGGGGTCTGGTACATGCATCGAAGCAGGTAAAGGTAAACCTTAACAAAGCTGCCGTTTGCTGCTGGCATATAGTAGTCAATAAATGTATTGGAAACAGAAGTAGCTGAGAAGCTTTCTTCTGCACATAAAGTTAAGTTTTTCATAAAAATCGCTCCTGTTTATAATATGATAAAAGGTTTTTTGAACCTGTGCATCTTAGTATAACACAGAAAAAAACTCTTGAAAATA
Source organism: Acetivibrio ethanolgignens (assembly GCF_001461035.1). Lineage (GTDB taxonomy): Bacteria > Bacillota > Clostridia > Lachnospirales > Lachnospiraceae > Velocimicrobium > Velocimicrobium ethanolgignens. Next base: position 29,340 of record NZ_LNAM01000186.1, read on the forward strand.
GACGATTTTTTGCAGAAATTCAGGTGGATAAAAAAGTGGATAATGTGAATTCTGTGGATAAAAATACGGGGCTTTGATAAATAAGGGAAAAGTTATTAGCAAAAAATCCACACCCAAATTATCGACAAAATGTTGATAAGGGTGTGGATAATGTGGATAACTATAATCCAAGCAGGTCTTCTCCCACAGATACAATGTTTCCGGCACCCATAGTTATCAACAGATCACCGTTGGAGCAATTTTCTAATAAAAAATCTTCAATTTCATCAAAGGACGGAAAATACCATACATTTTTTCCTAAATCTTGAAGTTCTTTTTGTAAATCTCTGGAAGAAATCTCGTCGGTATCAACCTCTCTGGCAGAATAGATATCTGCAAGAACAATTTTATCAGCCAGAGAAAGGGCCTGGGCAAAATCCTTTAAGAAAGCTTTGGTACGAGAATAGGTATGTGGCTGGAATACGCACCAGACCGGCTTATTCAGACGTTTGGCTGCTGTCAGGGTAGCTTTGATTTCTGTTGGATGGTGGGCATAGTCGTCTATGACAGTAATTCCCTTTAAATCACCCTTATACTGGAACCGCCGGTCAGTACCGCCAAAGGTAGCGAGGCCTTCCTTAATGTGCTCCATATCAATATGGAGAGAAAGGGCAATGCCAATCGCAGCAAGGGCATTGGATATATTGTGGGTACCGACAACGTGGAGGGCTACCCGGCCAAGCTCTGCACCATTATAAATGACGTCAAAGCTTCCATGGCCATTTTCATCATAAGAAATGTTGGCTGCAAAAAGATTGCAGGTGCTGTCAGCCAGGCTGTAAGTGAGATATGGACAGGCAAGGCCTTTTGTGATTTCTGTATAATTTTCAATATCGCCATTAATGACAAGGACACCGTTTTCCGGAAGCAGGTGAGCAAATTGCAGGAAAGAATGCCGGATATCATTGAGATCCTTAAAAAAATCAAGATGCTCTGCTTCAATATTTAAAATAACTCCCATTGTCGGGTTAAATTTCAAAAAGCTGTTGGTGTATTCGCAGGCTTCGGTCAGGAAGTTACCGGATTTTCCAATTCGGATATTTCCATGAAGAGCTTTTAAAATACCTCCGACAGATATGGTCGGATCCAGGTCTCCTGCCAGAAGAATATGGGAAAGCATAGAAGTCGTTGTGGTTTTCCCATGGGTACCGGCTACGGCAATGGCTGTTTCATAATTTTTCATGATCTGCCCAACCATTTCGGCACGCTCCAGCATTGGAATACCATCTGCCATGGCCTTGGAAAATTCTGGGTTATTCGGATGGATCGCTGCAGTGTACACAACGAAATCAATATCCGGAGTAATATTAGCAGCAGCCTGTTCATATACTATACGGATGCCAAGCTCCTCCAAATGTTCAGTAATGAGGCTTTCTGTGTTATCGGAGCCAGAAACGGTAAATCCGGCACTATGTAATAATTCTGCAAAGCCGCTCATACTGATGCCGCCAATGCCGATAAAATGAACATGACATGGATGGGTAAAATCAATTTTATACATAAAGAGCACTTCCTATTCTTTGTTTTATACTGTTATTATACCCGTTTTTGCAAGAAAAACAAACAGAAAATTGGAATAGGACTAGAGAACTAAGGTTATTTGTTTAATTTGCCAAAAAAATCCATAAATAATATAAAAAATTTAGGAAAAATAATTCACTTTTTCAGAAAAGAATGGTATAATATTGATATTAAATTGACAAGAGGTGATTGTGTGATTAAAAAAGAAATGATCGCCATGCTTTTAGCAGGGGGACAAGGCTCCAGATTAGGTGTACTGACAGCTAATATTGCAAAGCCTGCAGTAGCTTTTGGCGGCAAATACCGTATTATTGATTTTGCATTAAGTAATTGTATTAATTCGGGTGTAGATACCGTAGGTGTTCTGACCCAGTATCAGCCTCTCAGGCTGAATACCCATATTGGTATTGGAATCCCTTGGGATTTAGACCGCAATGTTGGAGGAGTTTCTATTCTTCCACCCTATGAAAAGAGTACAAACAGCCAGTGGTATACTGGAACGGCAAATGCTATTTTTCAGAATCTGGAGTATATGGAGTACTATAATCCGGAATATGTACTGATTCTGGGTGGTGACCACATCTACAAAATGGATTATGAGGTTATGCTTAAGTTCCATAAGGCAAATAAAGCAGATATCACGATAGCGACCATTCCGGTGCCAATGGAAGAAGCAAGCCGTTTTGGCGTTGTTATTACTGATGAGACGAAGAGAATTCAAGAGTTTGAAGAAAAGCCTCCGATACCAAGGAGTAATCTGGCTTCCATGGGTATCTATATTTTCTCCTGGCCAGTATTAAAAGAAGCACTAATCACCTTAAAGGAGCAGAAGGGCTGTGATTTTGGAAAACATATTATTCCATACTGCCATGAGCGTGGAGATCGCATTTTTGCGTATGAGTATAATGGCTACTGGAAGGACGTTGGAACCTTAGGATCTTACTGGGAATCCAACATGGAGCTCATTGATCTGATTCCAGAGTTTAATCTTTATGAAGAATTCTGGAAGATTTATACGAAGAGTGACCAGATTCAGCCACAGTATATTTCTGCAAATGCAGTGATTGATAAGGCAATTATTGGCGAATCGGCAGAGATTTATGGTGAAGTACATAATTCTGTTATTGGTGCCGGTGTTTATATTGGTGAAGGTGCAGTAATAAGAGATTCTATTATTATGAACGGAGCACGGATTGGTGACAGAAGTGTGATTAATAAAGGTATTATTGCAGAGAAGGTAATTATTGGCAATGACTGCCAGATTGGTGTTGGTGAGGAAGCAGAAAATAAATGGAAGCCAGATATTTATGCTTTTGGACTGGCTACAATAGGTGAAGGCAGCGTTATACCAGGCGGCATCAAAATTGGAAAGAATACGGCAATTTCTGGTGTAACAGAACCGGCAGATTATCCTGGTGGATGTCTGGTGAGCGGAGAATCAATAATAAAGGCAGGTGACATAAAATGAGAGCATTAGGAATTGTTTTGGCTGGAGGAAACAGCAACAGGATGAAAGAGCTGTCCCATAAAAGGGCAACAGCAGCGATGCCGGTGGCAGGAGGCTTCCGTGCGATAGATTTTGTACTCAGCAACATGTCCAACTCTCATATTCAGAAGGTTGCTGTGCTGACCCAGTATAATGCAAAGTCTTTAAATTTACATTTAAGTTCTTCTAAATGGTGGGATTTCGGACGTAAGCAGGGAGGTCTTTATCTGTTTACACCTACGATTACCCAGGACAATGGCTTCTGGTATAGAGGAACGGCGGATGCGATTGCACAGAATCTTGACTTTTTAAAAAGCAGTCATGAGCCATATGTAGTGATTGCTTCCGGTGACTGTGTTTATAAGCTGGATTTTAATGAGGTATTGAGCTACCACATTGCTAAGAGGGCAGATGTCACCATCGTGACCAAACAGATTGGAAAGGATGAGGATGCTACTCGTTTTGGTACGATAAGAACCAATGCAGACGGAAGAGTCATTGAATTTGAAGAGAAGCCGGTAGAAACACAGGAAACAAAAGTTTCCACCGGAATTTATGTTATCCGTAGACGCCAGCTGATAGAGATGATTGAACGCTCTATGGAAGAGGAGCGGTACGATTTTGTAAAGGACATTCTGATACGTTATAAAAATATAAAGAAAATCTACGCTTATGATATGGAAAGCTACTGGAGCAATATTGCTACAGCGGAGTCCTATTTTAAGACAAATATGGATTTCTTAAATAAAGAAATCAGAGACTACTTCTTTAATGAATACCCGAGTATTTACTCTAAGGTAGAAGATTTGCCGCCAGCAAAATATAATGCCGGAGCAAATGTAAAGAATAGTCTGGTAGCCAGTGGATGCATCATTAATGGAACCGTAGAGAACTCGGTATTATTTAAGGAAGTCTTTGTAGGAAATAACTCTACGATAAAGAACTCTATTATTTTAAATGATGTATATATTGGAGACAATGTACATATTGAGAATTGCATCGTAGAAAGCCGGGGTACTCTTCGTGTCAATACAAATTATATCAATAATGAAGATGAGGTTAAGGTTATTGTAGAAAAGAACGAAAGATATGTTTTATAAACAGGGGGATTTTCTATGCAGATTACGGACGTGAGAGTAAGGAAAGTGACAAAAGTAGGAAAAATGAAAGCTATTGTTTCGATTACCTTGGATAACGAATTTGTTGTCCATGATATTAAGGTAATTGAAGGTGACCAGGGATTGTTTGTTGCCATGCCAAGCAGAAAGGCAGGGAATGGGGAATACCGGGATATTGCCCACCCAATTAATTCAGAAACCAGAGAGCGTGTGCAAAAGGCCATTCTGGAAAGCTATGAAAGGGCATTAGAGGAAACAGGCGAAGAAATTGCATAGTAATTACTAATAAAAAGATGCTGTCATTAAAGTGGCAGCATCTTTTTTGCTGATAGAAAAGTTTTTATAATAAATGAAGTTTTTTCCCCAGACGGATAAGGGCACCACCCTTTGGAAAACGGGAAAGCTCATCCTCAGTAATTGCCTTTGTTCCCAGGATTGCCATAAAATACACAATGACAGAAAGAGGAACAGAAACAGCCAGTCCAAGGATGTTACCAAAGCCTGCAATACGAACCAGGTAGTAAGAGGCCCAGGTGACTATGCCCATAATTCCGGCGGCGATTGCCGGAAGGAGAAAGGACTTCTTTAAATCCAGGCAAAAGCCCAGATATTTTCTTACAGACAGGTCATTTAAAATGCACATAGTCAAAGAGTAGGCTACGGTTCCCAAAAGCAGGGCATACAAATTAAGGTCTGTAAAGACTAAAAGCGGGACCAAAGCAGCCAGATGGATAACCAGGGCAATAGCAGCATTTTGCATAGGAATATTAACCTTTCCAATACCCTGGAGTACAGCATTGGTTACCGTGGACAGAGAGTAGAAAATAATGCAGATACAGCCTGTCCTCAGCAAATCAGAAGCAAGTACAATGGTTTCCGGCTGTGGAAATAAAAGTGCCATAATCGGGTAGGACAGAACACCGATACCTATCGTGGCCGGAATTGCGAGGAGCATGGTAAAGCGGATGGCTTCGCTAATCCGGGCATGGGTCGTTTTAAGGTCTCCAGTCTCATAGCCGGCAGATACGCTCGGTATCATGGCGGAGGAGATAGAGGAGGCCAGTGCAATTGGTATATTGATAATAACGGTGTATTTTCCGGAAAATACACCGTACTGAACAGCACTCTGCTCCTCAGTCCAGTTCTTTAAATACATGGATATCTTATAGTACAGGGTGGAGTCAATGGCTGTAATGCTATTGTAAATAAAGGTACTGAAGATAACCGGAGTTACCATCAGAAGAATGGTTTTAAAAATAGCCTTATAGCTTTGTACATTGGTGTGCTGGTCTTTTTCCAGCCGCCGGTTGACAAAGGAGCAGTTAAGAAGGTAGACAAAAACCATAAATAAAAGTCCGGTCAGGACACCAGCACCTGTACCAAGAGCACCACCGGCTGCACCTTCAATCGGCACGAGAAGCTCATTGGCGGTGCCTACATAGGCTCTGGTGAGAAGCCAGGCAGCAAGGACGCTGACAACGGCATTGATAAGCTGCTCCAGAATCTGGGAAACCGAGGTCTGAAGCATAGAACCATGAGCCTGGAAATATCCCCGGAGAACGCCTAAGATACCGGAAAACAGAATCGTAGGTGCCAGTACCTTAAGGGCAGGCACGGAGTTTGCTTCTACCAGGAAATCTGCGGCAAACCAGGTGAAAAGGCTTGCAATTCCACCGACAATAACAACGTACCACAGGGCACAGATAAATACACGATGGGCATTTTTATACTCCCGCAGAGCCAGTTTGGCCGAAATAATTTTAGAAATTGCCAGTGGTATGCTGTAGGAGGAAATCAGAAGAATAATTGTATAAATGTTATATGCAGCACCATAATAGCCGTTTCCTTCATCGCTGATAATCGCAGTTAAGGGGCTGCGGTAGAGCATACCGATAATACGGACTAAAATACCGGCAGCCCCCAGGATAGCGGCTTGTTTTAAAAAACTGCTTTGTTTCTTTCCTGACATAGATATCCCCTATCTTAGCTTTATCTATATTATAAATCGCAGTTATTTACAGTTCTTGGGAATGGGATGACGTCACGGATATTGCCCATTCCGGTAAGGTACATAACACAGCGTTCAAAGCCAAGACCAAAGCCGGCATGACGAGTAGAACCATACTTTCTTAAATCCAGATAGAACTGATAATCCTCTGGTTTTAAGCCAAGCTCCTTCATACGGGAAAGGAGCTTGGCATAGTCATCCTCTCTCTGGCTTCCGCCGATAATCTCACCGATACCAGGAACTAAAAGGTCCATAGCAGCAACTGTCCTGTTGTCATCATTCATCTTCATGTAGAAGGCCTTGATATCCTTTGGATAATCGGTTACAAATACCGGCTTTTTGAAAATCTGCTCGGTTAAGTAACGCTCATGCTCAGTCTGTAAATCGCAGCCCCAGGATACCTTGTAATCGAAGTTATCATTATTCTTTTCCAGAAGCTCGATGGCTTCGGTATAAGTAACGTGGCCAAAGTCAGAATTTACCACATGCTGAAGCCGCTCTAAAAGTCCCTTGTCGATAAATTGGTTTAAGAAGTTCATTTCCTCCGGAGCATTTTCCAAAACATAGTTGATGACGAATTTTAACATGCTTTCTGCCAGAAGCATATCGTCCTTTAAGTCAGCGAAGGCAATTTCTGGCTCAATCATCCAGAACTCTGCTGCATGGCGGGTAGTATTGGAATTTTCTGCACGGAAGGTAGGACCAAAGGTGTAAATGTTACGGAAGGCCTGGGCATAGGTTTCACCATTTAACTGGCCGCTTACGGTCAGGTTGGTCTCCTTACCAAAGAAATCCTGAGTAAAATCTACCTTTCCATCTTCTGCTTTTGGAAGGCTGTCCATATCCAGGGTGGTAACACGGAACATCTCGCCGGCACCCTCGCAGTCGCTTCCTGTAATCAGTGGTGTGTGAACATATACAAAGTTCCGCTCCATAAAGAAGGTGTGAATTGCATAGGCAATCAGAGAGCGGATACGGAATACTGCCTGATAGGTATTGGTCCGTGGACGCAGATGTGCGATGGTTCTTAAGTACTCCAGGGTGTGTCTCTTTTTCTGAAGTGGGTAGTCTGCACTGGAAGGCCCCTCAATAAATACCTCGGTGGCCTGGATTTCAAAAGGCTGCTTTGCGTCTGGAGTAGCTACCAGTTCACCGGTAACGATAACGGCAGAGCCTACATTTAACTTTGTCAGCTCCTGGAAGTTGGAAAGCTTGTCCTGACCGTATACAACCTGAAGGGTTTCAAAAAAGGTTCCATCATTTAAGATCATGAATCCAAAGGTTTTAGAATCGCGGTTGCTTCGTAGCCAGCCGCCGACCTGGATTGTTTTTCCGATGTAATTTTCCTTGTTGCGGTATAAATCTCTTATTGTTATTAAATCCATCTTTCTTCTCCTCATTTCACAAATAATCTTTTGCTTTCTCTATAATAGAATATTTTTCCTAAAAAGACAAGAAAAAACTTAAAACGAAAGTTTGACGCTATCGGCTGATGCCAAAGCTTTCGCTAGTTTTGATTGCTAAACGAGGAAATGTTTCGGTATAATAAAGCTATCAAAAAGGAATTGATTGGCCAATCATGCCTTTGATTTGATATTATACTAAGCAAAGAGAGGGTATGATGATGAAAGAAAAAGTACAGGTTATTGGTAGATTTTTTAGTGGAATGGTAATGCCGAATATTGGTGCCTTTATTGCATGGGGATTGATTACTGCATTATTTATTCCGGCAGGTTGGTGGCCAAATGAGACATTAGCTGGTCTGGTAGGACCAATGTTAAACTATCTGCTCCCACTTCTGATTGCGTATACCGGTGGTAGCGTTGTAGCAGGTATCCGTGGTGGTGTTATCGGTGCGATTGCATCCATGGGTATTATTGCAGGAGCAGACATTCCTATGTTCTTAGGTGCTATGCTCATGGGACCTTTGGCTGGATGGGTTATTAAGAAGTTTGACAAGGTTCTGGAGGGAAAAATCCCAACTGGCTTTGAAATGCTGGTAAATAATTTCTCTCTGGGTATTATCGGTGCAATTTTAGCAGGAGTAGGTATGGTAGGTGCTGCTCCATTAGTAGAAGGATTAAACAGTGTTATGGAAGCGTGTGTAGGCTTCTTTGTAGACAGAGGTCTTCTTCCTTTGGCAAGTATCTTTATTGAGCCTGCAAAGGTACTGTTTTTGAATAATGCGATTAATCACGGTATTTTATCTCCACTGGGATTAAAGCAGGCAGAGGAACTTGGAAAATCCATTTTCTTCCTTCTGGAAGCAAATCCTGGATCAGGACTTGGAATTTTACTGGCTTATTGTTTGGCAGGTAAGGGAAATGCAAAGACAACAGCTCCAGGAGCTGTTATTATCCACTTCCTCGGTGGTATTCATGAGATTTATTTCCCATACATACTGATGAACCCATTGTTAATTTTAGCAGCGATTGCTGGTGGAGCTACAGGAATCTTTGTACTGGATATGTTTAACGGCGGTCTGGTTGCACCGGCATCTCCTGGAAGTATCATTGCTGTATTAGCTATGACACCAAAGGGTGGATACCTTCCAGTTATTCTTGGAGTAGCAGCGGCCTGTGCCGTATCCTTTGTAGTGGCAATTCCAATCCTTAAGTTTGCAGGAAAGGATGAAGATATTGAAGAGTCCCAGGCAAAGGTAACCGAGATGAAGAAGCAGTCTAAGGGTGTAAAGGAAGAAGCTGCTGTTACTGTAGAAGCAAAGGATGTAACAAAGATTGTATTTGCCTGTGATGCAGGTATGGGTTCCAGTGCGATGGGGGCTGCCGTACTTCAGAAAAAGCTTGCTGAGGCAGGACGGAAGGATATTAAGGTGGAGCATGCGTCTGTATCATCAATTCCGGCAGATGCACAGATTGTAGTGACACATCAGGATTTAAAGGAGAGAGCTGCACACTCTAATCCAAAGGCACAGCTGGTGCTGATTAAGAATTTCCTTGCAGCACCGGAATATGATGAGCTGGTAGTACATCTTACCAAATAATAGCCGGATGTGAAAAAATATGCTATAATGTAAAAAAGTTTTGCTTTTTTGCCTCAAATAAGGATGGCAGCCTGCGGGTCTGCCAGCCTTATTTGTGCATTTATAAAAGTGCTCAGGGAAGAAACCGGGGGAACCGCTTATGGGATTGCAATTCCGATGATTTTGAGCTATACCGCAGGAAAACAGGCTGGAGGAGAGATTGGTGCTGTTGCAGGAGCTATGGCAGGAGCGGGGCTCATACGTTTTGAAGAGATGGGCTCCAGTGCGATGGGAGCGGCTTGCAGAATTTTCTGGAGAAGCAAAGGTTTTAGAGGTTGAAAATCTGACCAGTATGGCAGAGTACGAAAGACTGGCAGAACAGTTGGAGGAAAAAAATGGAATTTACACCAAGATTACAGCAGATTCTTAAGATTCTTCTGCGGGAGGAGAATAGTATACCGGTAAAGGCTTTGGCAGAGCAGTTGGAGGTAAGTAAACGGACTGTACAGCGGGAGCTGGAGTATATAGAGAATCCATTAAAAAAATATGGAATAACCTTCTGCTCCAAGACGGGCAGCGGTATCTGGCTGGAGGGAAAAAAGGAAAATAAGGAACAGCTTCTTTTAGAGCTTGAGAAAGAGGACAGTCTGGATGTATCGAACCGTTCGGAACGGCGGAAAAGGCTGACTTTTGAAATTTTAAAGGATAAAACAACGCAGAAGCTGTATTATTACAGTAATCTATTTGGTGTCAGTGAGGCGACGATAAGCAGTGATCTGGATGCAATAGAGCCGTGGTTTCAGAAATTCAATCTGCGGATACAGAAAAAACAGGGATATGGCATTTCTCTGGAAGGAAGAGAGCGGGATTACCGGCAGGCTATCTGCACTTTCCTGGATGAAAACGCAGATACGGAGATGATTCGGGAGCTCTATGAAAGCCGCAGTCAGGTAATGCTTCATACCATTTTAAATAAAGAAAAAAACATATACAGTATACTGGATGAAAAAATCCTCAAACGGGTAGTGTCCTGTATTCTGGGATTGAATGATAAACGTATTCTGAATTTGACAGAAGGCTCTTATATGGGCTTGATTATACATGTAACGATTGCCATTAACCGAATTTTAAAGCAGGAGATTTTAAAGGAAGAAGAAGGGGGACTTTGTAATCTTCGAAATGAGAGTGAATATGAGCTGGCATCTTATATTACTGCTGCATTGGAAAGAGAATTTGAAATTTCAATTCCGGAGATTGAAACGGCTTATATCTGTTTACATATTAAAGGTTCTAAGCGGCAGAATGTGGAAATTGATGAGAAGTCCAGAGAACTCATTCAGGAACAAAAGCATCTGATGGAGATTGTAAATCGTATGATTGATGCTTATGATGAAGAAAACGGATGGCTTTTAAAGCAGGATGAGGAGTTTATCCGGGGATTGTTAGCTCATCTGATGCCAACGATGACCCGGCTTTCTAACGGTATGAGAATTAAGAATCCGCTTTTGGAGCAGATAAAGGAGGATTACCCGGAGATATTTAAAAAGTGCCAGGCGGTTGTCCGGGTTTTGGAGGAGGAGACAAAAACACAGGTACCAGAGGAGGAAACCGGATTTCTGGCTATTCACTTTGGGGCGGCGGTTGTCCGGATGGCTGATGAAAAGGAGAACCGGAGAAAGGTTTATATCGGTATTGTGTGTGCCAGTGGCATTGGCATATCCCGCCTGATGCTGACCAAAATTATGAAATGCTTTGCAGGGCGGACTGAGCTTACTACTTATGGAAAAAATGATGTTACACCATATGTTCTGGAGCAGATGGATTTCTTTATTTCAACAATTCCACTGACCGAAGCGGATGAAAGTGATGTCTTATATGTGAGCCCGCTTTTGGGAAATGAGGATATGGAAAAGATTGAGAAAAAAATCTGCTATTACGAAAGAACGCCCCAGAGAGAGCGGGAAGAAAATGCCTTTACCCGGCAATTAGAGCAGATTAATTATGTTGCTATGCAGATAAAAAATCTGATTCGGGATATTACCGCTATTAAAGTGGATAACAACATTGGCTTTGATGAGCTTTTATTGGCGGTGAGTGAAGGCTTGACGCCATATCATGACCGACAGAGCATGATACAGGAGGATATTCGTCATAGGGAAAGTCTTGGGACACAGGTGTTTTCTGAGCTTGGCTTTGCCCTTTTACATACCCGGACCAGGGGGGTGCTGCGGCCTAATTTTTCTCTTTGCTTTACAAAGGACAAGGGCGTTTTTGCGAATCCGTTTTTTAATGGCATAGGAGCAGTGGTTATTATGCTGCTTCCAGAGGATGAGCATATCCGGGAAAACAGAGAAATACTGGGATATTTAAGCAAGCAGTTTATTGAAGAACCGGATTTTATGGATATTATACTGAGGGGAGAACTGGAAGAGATAAGGGAAGAGGTATCACGACAGTTGAAGCGGTTTTTTAATTTGTATCTGGATAAAATTAAGGTAGAAATTTAATATTTGTAAAAAAAGACTGACAGACGAAAGGCGAGTAGTCATAAAGACAACTTGTGAACCGAGAGTCAAGGCAAACTGAATAAGGTGAGAGTTAGGTCCGATACTTGAGATTTCAAGTATCAGACCTAACTCTTTTTAGTTTATTTTTTATAAGCTTACAGGAATATCTTATAGCAATTTAAGATGGCTTCACAAATGTCCTGCATCTTGTTTTTAATATATTAATTTTGTAGAAAAATTTGTAGTATATTCTTTAATTTTATTTTCATCAAAATAAACATTTGGAATAGATAAATCCTCGGGAGAATCAGAAAATCGATAACACATCTCCGATAAATTGTCTAACCACTTTTCTGAAAAACTTGACAACTCTTCTTCTTCTGCCATATCTCTATGATATTCAATGAATAAATCACAAAAATCACTTGTAGTGTAGTTACCTTTATTATAATTTATTATTAAATATATTAATTTTTCTTTAGAATTCATAACTATCACCTATTCTACTTTATTTTTGGTAAGGGACCTAATGCTTTAGAGCCTCTTGGGTCCGGTCGAGACAATCCTTTACTTATTGCTTGCTTTAAAGTATGTACAGGTACAAACCTATTTGGATTATTCATATGTGTTGCTGTTGCAACAGTAAAATTCAAGCCATCCTGAATTTTAGAATATTTATAGGTTTTCATTGCAGCTTTAATAGCTTTTTTACCTTTAGCGGTTTTGGCAAATTTAGCAAAATCATCGGCTTTCAAAAGAACTTTACTACCTCACGAAAGTAAGCGGTAGAAGGCAATAACGGTAATAATGCCGCAGTATCTAAAACATCCCAAACTGTTCGTTTTTTGGGTCTACCATCTTCTTCTACATAATAGATTGTACCATAAGCTGTTTCATTAGATGATACAATTGTAAATGATATGTTGGAATTTTTAAAAGCCATAGATTCAGCAGCAAAAGCTGGAACGGATAGGCTAAAAATCATCAATATTGTTAGTATAAGACTTAAAATTTTAGTAGTCAACTTTTTCATAAAAACTCCTCACTTTCTTGTATTAAAGTTTATTTTCTTTTTACCAGATATAGCAGCTTATAGAACCATCGGAACCACCCCCCCCTTAAAATCAGAACCTCATCAATAATTTTTACTACTGCTTGTAACTGTTCGAGTTTCACTTTTTCCGTTATGCACTGCTGTTGAAGTTACTATAACTTGATATTTATATCCCTTGGAGATTTTATAGGTTTCATAAAGGCGAAAAGGCTGAGAAATACTCACGCACTGCACCACAGGACATTTGGATTCACTATCGTGACATTGGAATGTTAAGCGATGTGAAGAAAGAGTTTGATATTGAGTCACCCGAGGAAATGTATGGTACTTGTGGAGTGCTTGCATGGGATGACGGCTTACAGCCTGCAATTTAAGACAGCAAAAGGCGGACAGCCAAAACTGTCCGCCTCATATGCCCCATAGATTAGGTGGGTTCAAAAATTGTCCTTGTGAACACTCGCCTAAAGCTGCCTTCTTTTTTTACAAATTTGTCACTATCTGATAGAGCCAAATACCCTTTTGTTTTCGTTGAATTTACGGGCTTTCCGCTACTATAATTAAGTCAAGGAGGAACGAAATATGGAACTTTTGGAAAAGAAAAATATTCGAATTAACTGCCAGCCAAAATCGAAAAATGAGGTAATCCAGTCAGTAGGACAGATGCTTTTTGAAAGTGGGTATGTAAAAAAGGATTACATTGCAGCAATGGTGGAAAGAGAAAAGACCTTTTCTACCAATATAGGTAATGGAATCGCCCTGCCTCATGGTACGGAGAATGCAAAAAGGGAAATTATTTCCTCCGGCATTGCGGTACAGGTATTCCCAGAGGGGACAGAATGGGGAGAAGAAAAGGTACAGGTGGTTATCGGAATTGCTGGTGTAGGAGATGCACATCTGGATATTCTGGCACACATTGCAGAGAAGCTGTCGGACCCATCGGAGGTAGGGTGTCTGGTAAAAAGTGATGAAGAGGGAGTTTACCGGATGCTGACAGGAAAGGAATAAAACAGGATTTCCCACATAGAGAGATGCGGGAGGTAAAAGAATCAACGTTTCAAAGACCATTCGGGAGCTGGGTGGGGAGAGACTAGGACAAGAAATCAGGAAGGGATGAGAAAATTGAAAACAAAAGCAGTTAGAATGTATGGAATGGACGATCTTCGGCTGGAAGAGTTTGACCTTCCAGAAATCAAGGAAGATGAGATTTTAGTTAAGGTAATGAGTGATAGTATCTGTATGTCTACCTATAAACTGGTAAAGCAGGGAAAGAAGCATAAAAGGGCACCGCAGAATATCGACACGAATCCAATTATTATCGGACATGAATTTGCAGGAGATATCGTAGCAGTTGGAAATAAGTGGAGGGATGAGTTTAAGCCGGGTGAAAAGTTTGCTCTGCAGCCAGCCCTGAATTATAAAGGAAGTCTGGCTTCCCCGGGATATTCCTATGAATTCTTTGGCGGAGCCTGCACCTACTGTGTAATTCCCCATGAGGTTATGGAACTGGGATGCCTTTTGCATTATGAGGGAGAAAGCTATTTTGAGGCTTCTCTGGGTGAGCCTATGAGCTGTGTTATCGGTGGTTACCACGCAAACTATCATACAAATAAGAGAAACTATAATCATGCCATGGGTACAAAGGAAGATGGAAACATCCTGATTCTGGGTGGCTGTGGTCCGATGGGACTGGGAGCTGTAAGCTATGGCCTGCAGTTTGAGAATAAGCCAAAGAGAATTGTAGTAACTGATGTAAATGATGATAAGCTTGCCAGAGCTAAAGAAGTGATTCCGCCAGCCCTGGGAGAGGAGAGAGGCATTGAGCTTTTATATGTAAATACAGCAGCGATGGCAGAGCCGGTTGAGGAGCTGATGGCAATTACAGAGGGTCATGGCTATGATGATGTGTTTGTCTATGTTCCGATTCGTGAGGTGGCTGAGCTGGCAGATAAGGTACTTGCCTTTGACGGTTGTATGAACTTTTTTGCAGGACCTACAGATAACCAGTTCAAGGCAGAAATCAACCTCTATAACGCACATTATACAAGCACGCACATTCTGGGAACTACCGGCGGTAATACTGACGATTTAAAAGAGGCTAACCGTCTGGCAGCAGCTGGGAAAATAGATATTGCAGTTATGGTAACTCATGTTGGAGGTATTGACAGCATTGCAGATGCAACGATGAATCTGCCATCGATTCCGGGAGGCAAAAAGCTGACCTATACGCAGTTTGATATGCCATTGACAGCAATTGACGATTTTGAAGAGCTTGGTAAAACAGATCCGCTGTTTCAGAAGCTCGATGAGGCCTGCAAGCGTCATAAAGGTCTCTGGAACACCGAAGCTGAGAGGATTTTATTCGAGCATTACGGTGTAAAATAATATTGGTATCAGCCTCACTTTTTTAGGCAGCAGCAGGCTTGTAGACAAAACGAGTTTTTGCCACAAAATTGCCACAATTTTCATACAATTTTTCGGAGATTTCGGTGATGAATATAAATATAATTGTAACGAAATGAACTAGGAAGAATACATAGTACTATTTCTATTAATTTTTAAATATTGGAGGCGGTATGAAAAGATTTTTTATTGAAAAAAAGCATATAATTTTGGTTACAATAACCCTCGTTTTTTTCTTTGCTGGTGTAAGCTCTCAGTTTATAGATTTAACAAAGAATAATGGTCACGATGATAAATATCCAATATTTTTATTGGCAATTTCAATGATAGGATTTTACCTTATCCCTATGGCTTTGGGAATTTATTATCTTAAAAAAAGATGGGAGGTATCAGACAAGCCCCTGGTAATTAGCTGGATTTTAGGACTAAGTGCCACTGGGTTTTTAAGTACAATATTCCACATGGCTATCGGCTTTTTCTGGTTAAATATCATACAGGCTCCCCAGGAGTTTCTCAATGCCTGGGGAGGCTCTGTATCGGCACCTTTCGCAGAGGAGCTTGCAAAATACCTTGTTGTTTTATTGGTTCTTTATTTCGCTCATGAAAAATCCTTAAAGGCGACATGGCTAAGTGCCATTATTGTTGGATTGGGCTTTCAGATAATTGAGGATATATCCTATACATCTGTGGCAGTTTTTCAGGAAAATACCTCAGGCTTTAGTAGTTTGTTTGAAAGAATTGCATATTCATTCGGGACACACTGGGTATTTACCGGGTTATTTGCTTTTGGTATGCTTGTATTAACAAGGAAAAAGCTTTTGATTCCAAAATGGAAGGGGTGCATTTGGGCCATAAGCTCTATTGCTCTCCATTTCTTATGGAATTCACCTATTGAATTTGACGGCTTTGATACAATACTCGGTACTGTCGGCTTACTCTTAATGTATGGCATCTTCAGTGAACTTGATACAGGGAAGGAAGCCTGTGGGATAACAGGCTGATCTTCTATTGAGAAATGCTGGCTTTCACCATGAAAAGCGGCACCTTCTGCTCGTAGCTTTTGGAGCAGAAGGTGCCGCTTTTATAGTGTAAAATCAAGGTACTGTGAATAAACTACGGACGCTCAAGAGTATTGGGTTATTGACATAAAGAAGAAGTGTGAGGTATAATTATAGCTATAAATTGGTAATAGCATATAAAATCAAAGCCATGATAAAAACAGTCAGATGAAAATTAGGAGGAAAAGAAGATGAAATTAGAAGAACGCATCGGAAAAGTGGGTATTAAAAAAAGACTGGACTTTGGATATGGAGTGGTTATTGTCTTGATGACTGTTGTGGGAATACTGAGCCTGGTATCCATGCTGAGCCTTAAAAGCAGCTTAGACAGATACCTGAACGGTATAGATAAGGCAAAGAATGCAATAGCTGCAGTTCGGCTGGAAACGAACATTGTAGCGAGAAATATAAGGGAAATGGCATTGAATAGTAATCAGGACAGCTATGCTGGCTATAAACAGACCATAGAAGAGAAGCTGTCTGACGTTGTTGATAATGAGCTGAAGATTTTAAAGGCAACAAAGGTGCTTACAGATGAGGAATATACGGAATATGCAAATGCTATTACAGAATGGGCAACCATAGGCTATGAAATTATTACAGAGATTGAAAATGGAAATCGTGCGGATGCTTCACAGAAAATTTTAACAGAATGTGCTCCTTCTCTAAGTAAGCAGATAGAAATAGCTAAGAAGCTGGACAAGGAGATAGAAGAGGAAAAGGAAAAGCAGCTACAACAAAACGATCTTCTTTTCTATTGTACAGCAGCATTTATTATCGTAGCAATTATCATTGCAATTATTCTGGCAAAAATTATAGCAGTTAAGATAGTTGTTACAATTACAGAACCATTAAAGGAGATAGAGCAGGTTTCACTGGAATTATCAGAGGGTAACCTGCATACAAAGCTGGAATATCGCTCAGAGGATGAAATTGGCAGACTGGCACACGGCTTGCGAAAATCCATTCGTATTCTTAGCAGCTATGTAGATGATATATCAAGAACCATGGAGGAATTTTCAAAGGGTAACTTTTTAGTTCAGCCGCAGGTGGAATGGAGAGGTGACTTTGTTGCTATCCTTAATGCATTTACGGCATTTGAAAAGACTATGACAGATACGATAACAGAAATTCAGCGGGTGGCAAATCAGGTTGAGTGTGGTGCCAGCCAGGTATCAGACAGCTCCATTGATCTTGCACAGGGTGCCACTGAGCAGGCAGGTGTAACCCAGGAGCTTGCAGCCACGGTAGAAAATATTTCAGCACAGGTGCTGCAAAATGCAGAAATGGCAAAGGATATTAGTAAACAGGTGGTGCAAAATGGAATAGAAATCGATGGTGGAAATGAAAAAATGCAGGAAATGGTTAAATCCATGTATGAGATTAAGGATTCCTCGATTAAGATAAGGGGAATTATCGATGCGATTAATGATATTGCATCGCAAACAAATCTGCTTGCTTTGAACGCCTCCATTGAGGCAGCAAGAGCCGGAGAAGCAGGTAAAGGCTTTGCAGTTGTGGCAGATCAGGTATCTATACTGGCATCCCAGAGCTCAGAGGCGGTAAAGGAATCAGCTGTCCTGATTGAATCCTCGGTACAATCAGTAGAAAAGGGAGTAATGATTGCAGATGAAACAGCAAAGCTTTTAGAGAGTATTGTTTTGAGCTCCAGAGGTATCGTAGAAGATGTAAATCGGATTGCAGATACCATGGAAACGCAGGCAGATGCCTTTGGTGAAATAAATAGAGGTGTGGATCAAATTAATGGGGTTGTGCAGACAAATGCGGCAGCCTCCGAGGAGTGTGCAGCAAATAGCCAGGAAATGAGCAGTCAGGCAGTGAACTTAGGTGAGCTGGTTAGCAAGTTTAAGGTGAGATAATTTATAATCTGAAAAGGAGGTGGATTTTGTACGATATAAATGAAACAGCATTCATACTTCCCAGAGGATTCATGGTTTATGAAGCAGAGGGGAAGGAAAGGATTCTGTATGCAAATGAACCGATTTTGAATATTTTTGCCTGTGCTACAGTAGAAGAGCTTATGGAGCTAACAGGCGGCAGCTTCCGTGGTGCTATATATAAAGATGTCATGGAAGAGGCTGAAAAGTATGATGATAATACAGATAACGTGATTTTCCGGATTAAGAGAAGGGATGGCCTAATCCGCTGGGTAGAGGCTTATAGACAACGCTTTTCTATACAGCTGGGAGAATTTTCAGGTGTATTTGTTGCAGATATTACTGAAAAAAAGCTACAGAAAGATCAACAGTGGATACAGGATTATATAAAAAATCTGGAAACCGTATTTGATATTGTGCGGCTGGTGGATGTGTCAGAGGCGGTGGTGTACTCACTGAATGAAAATGGAAACTGCGAAAAAACGGATAGAAAGTGCTTTTCCATATGGGAGAAGGAGCATAGATGTGAAAACTGTATTTCTGCAAAGGTGCTTGCAAGTAAAGGGCAGATGAGTAAGTATGAGTTTATCGGTAATGAGCCTTACTACGTTATTTCGAAGTACGTGGAGCTGAAGGGCAGGGCATACATACTGGAGATGGTTAATAAGGTGAAAAACAGCTCTGTGCTTGAGGCTTACGGAAAAGAGAACTTTGCAGATTTTATTAAATCATATAACAATAAGTTGTACACAGATTCCCTGACTGGTGCCTATAATCGGCGGTATCTGGAGGAGCAGCTAAGCCATCTTACAGGAACGACAGCAGTTGCCATGATTGACTTAGATAGCTTTAAAAAAATAAATGATACCTATGGGCATGATGCTGGAGATGAAGCATTAAAATTGTTTGTAAACATTGCGAAGTCCAGCATTCGTAAAGAAGATACAGTGATACGGCTGGGTGGAGATGAGTTTTTGATTGTTTTTGATGGACCGCCTCTAGAAACACTTCAGGAGCCTTTAGAGCAGCTTTGTAAAAGGGTTAGTGAGGCCAGATATCCGGAATATCCAAAGATGCAGATTACTTTAAGCATCGGTGCGGTTAGGGCGAATGACTGTGGGCGTGAAGCAAGAAAGCGGGCAGACCATGCACTGTATGAAGCAAAAAAAATAGGAAACTGCGTAAAGGTAGAATAAGCAGGTATAAAATTCCTTTGTTTACAGATACTAGGTTTATAAAACTAGAATTTGCAGATGGAGGAATTTTTAACATGAAAGCAACCGGAATTGTTCGTAGAATAGATGATTTAGGGAGGGTTGTAATTCCAAAGGAAATTCGAAGAACCTTAAGAATTCGTGAAGGAGACCCGCTGGAAATCTTTACAGATCGTGAAGGTGAGGTTATACTGAAAAAGTACTCTCCCATTGGTGAACTGGGACAGTTTGCAAAGCAGTACGCAGATGCCTTGGCACAGACGACAGGGCATATTGTCTGCATTTCTGATAGAGACTGCCTGATTGCAGTGGCGGGAGGTGGGAAAAAGGAGCTGCTTTCCCGTCCAATCAGCAAGGAGCTGGAGCACCATATTAATGAGAGGGAAAGTGTGCTGGCAAAGAAAAACAGCCGGGAGTTTTTAAAGATTACCGACATGGATGAAGAATATGGATATGAGGCTATCAGTCCAATTATCAGTGCAGGAGATGCGATTGGAGCAGTAGTTATATTGTCAAAGGATTCAAAAACAGAATTTGGTGAGGTAGAGGCAAAGCTGGCAGCGGCAGCAGCCAGCTTCCTTGGCAGACAGCTGGAGCAGTAGCTTTCAGCTGTTTGTCGAAAGCTTAAAGGAGGCAAGGAATGCAAAAGAAAATGACCATGGATGAATTTTTGAAGATTATTCGAAGACTTCGGGCAGAGGATGGCTGCCCATGGGACCGGGAGCAGACTCATGAGAGCCTTAGGGGGTGCATGCTGGAGGAAGCCTATGAGGTTGCAGAAGCCATTGATAATAAAGATGTAGCAAATTTAAGAGAGGAATTGGGCGATGTCCTTTTGCAGGTGGCGATGCATTCGGTAATCGCTGAGGAGCAGGAGGAGTTTACAATGAATGAGGTGCTTGGTGAGGTTGGTGAGAAAATGATACGCCGTCATCCCCATGTATTTGGCGAAATAAAGGTCGATACCTCGAGCCAGGCACTTGCTAACTGGGAAGAGATAAAAAAGGCTGAAAAAAAGGAAAATACAACGTCAGAAAGCATATTAAGAGTTCCTAAAGCATTGCCGGCTGCTATGAGGGCAGAAAAAGTGCAGAAAAAAGCAGCTAAAGTAGGCTTTGATTTTGCAGATTATGAGGAGGCCTATAAAAAAGTTGAGGAAGAGCTTTTGGAGCTTGAAGAAGCTAGAAAAACTGGAAATAAATGTAAAATAGAAGACGAGTTTGGGGATTTATTATTCTCAATAATAAATTTATCAAGGTTTTTGCAAATAAATGCGGAAAATTCCTTGACAAATGCCACTAATAAGTTTATAAATAGATTTGTAAGTGTCGAATCTCTGGCGTTAGAAGAGGGACGACAATTAAAAGACATGACCATAGATGAAATGAACGATTTATGGAACCGTGTAAAATAATCAGAATATAAATTCTGATACATAAAACTACTATAATTTTCAGAGGAGGAGTCAATCCATGAACAAAGCAGAATTAGTTGCAGCTATTGCAGAGAAAACCGAATTATCCAAGAAAGATTCAGAGAAGGCTTTAAAAGCATTCATCGACGTTGTAACCGATGAGTTAAAGAAAGGCGAGAAGATCCAGTTAGTTGGTTTCGGTACTTTCGAGGTATCTAAGAGAGCTGCAAGAGAAGGCAGAAATCCTCAGACAGGAAAGACTATGAAGATTGCTGCTTCTTTAGCACCTAAGTTCAAGGCTGGTAAGGCATTAAAGGATGCTGTAAACAACTAGGAATTGACAACTATAAAAGCTGCTCTTTTAAAGAGCAGCTTTTTTGGATAAGAAAGCTCTTCGATAGAAATGGGGGAAAATTATGAGACTGGATAAATTTTTAAAGGTATCCCGCCTGATTAAGCGTCGTACTGTCGCAAACGAAGCCTGTGACGCAGGCAGGGTATTGGTAAACGACAAGGTAGCAAAGGCTTCGGTTAATGTAAAAGAAGGAGATGTTATTGAAATTAACTTTGGAAATAAGTCGGTAAGGGTTGAGGTAGTGGATGTACAGGAAACTATCCATAAAGAAGAAGCAAAAGAGCTATACCGTTACCTGTAAAAGCTGTACTAAAGGAAAGGCTCCTTGAATATATTGTCTTAAGACAATGTCAGGGGGTTTTTATTTTGGAGGATACAAAGCGGGTACAGGGAAATCATAGAATTGTATTAACAGGAAGAAAAACGGCTGTGATTTCAGGTGTAATGGATGTGCTGTCCTTTGATACAAAGGAGGTGCTGCTGGAAACGGATATGGGAATTTTGCTCCTAAAAGGAGATGACCTTCATGTAAACCGCCTTACTCTGGAAAAAGGGGAAGTGGATTTAGATGGGCGGATTGACAGCATAGCATATTCAGAGAATAGTCATCTGAAGGGAGAGGACGGCTTTTTTAAGAAGCTGTTTAAGTAATGACCATGAGTGAGATAATTGTGCTGGAGGTACGTTTTTTTCTTGGTAGCTTTCTGGGCGGTGTGATTTTACTGGCAGTTTATGATATTCTGCGGCTAATAAGGAGAATTATACCCCATAAAAGGATATGGATTAATGGAGAGGACCTTCTATTTTGGCTGGCAGCCAGCGTTTTTATTTTCCGCATTATATACCGCCTGAATAATGGGGAAATACGGGGCTTCGGGATGCTTAGCATGACAGCTGGAATGGTACTGTATCATTTTACTGTGAGTGATGTGCTGGTGGAGCTTTTTTTTCGGATTTTCGGGACTTCTTTACTGAAATTTGTCCAAATTGTAAAGAAGGGATTGAAAAAAGCTGTCAGACCGTTTAAAATGGGATTA
This sequence comes from Acetivibrio ethanolgignens, assembly GCF_001461035.1. Taxonomy (GTDB): domain Bacteria; phylum Bacillota; class Clostridia; order Lachnospirales; family Lachnospiraceae; genus Velocimicrobium; species Velocimicrobium ethanolgignens. The sequence continues at coordinate 51,432 of NZ_LNAM01000186.1, forward strand.
AAGAGATTAAAACATATGCAGGGCTTGCATAGAAACGAGGAAGAAAATGAGGTTGGACAGGCAGACAAAAAGAAATGTTAAAAAAAGCAGAAAGAATCTTTTGCTGGTAGCAGGTGTTGTATTGATTCTGTGTGCTGTCATGTCTTACAGCAGGGTAAAGCTGGAGGCTCAGGAAAACGCCTGCAAGGAGCGAATGGAAGAACTATCTTCGGAGCTTTCAGAGGAAGAGAAACGGGCAGAGGATATAGAGAATTACAAGACCTATGTACAAACGAAAAAGTTTATTGAAGAAGAAGCACGGGAAAAGCTGGGACTTGTCTATCCAGATGAGATTATTTTTGAAGCAGAGGATTAAATACTTGACATAAGTCTGACTGGGCGGTATAATATTTCTGCTGTGTTTGGCGGGATAGCTCAGTTGGCTAGAGCACACGGTTCATACCCGTGGTGTCGGGGGTTCAAATCCCTTTCCCGCTACTAAAAATTTTTTCGTGAAAAGCCGTGAAGTCATTGATTTTACTGGCTTTTTTCATTTCCTAATATATTACATCAAATGAAAAAAATATTTGAGGTAATCAAAAAGGTAATCAAAACAAAAAAACACAGGAAAGGATTCTATGCCAGCAGCCAGTTATGCTCAGCCTGTGGATATCAGAATGCAGATATAAAAGATTTGTCAGTGAGGAGAAGTCGATGAAGCAGGAAGCCCATTGGCTACAGAGGTGCATAAAATGACAGGCAAGGAGCACATAAGGGCAAAGGGAGAGACAGTGAACGGATACATTACAAGGCTTGTTTTATCTGACCTTGGAGAAGAGGATGCGGAGCAAGTGCCTTTTATGAATTAGCGATACTGTGAATATAATAATATATACATGAAAGTGAGGTAGTGAGCTATGAGCAACAGAGAGAGAATAATTGAATTATTGGACAGCATACCAGACTATAAAATTGGTTATGTTTTGGCTTATGTTCAGGGAGTAGCTGCAGACGAGGAAGCGGATGATATATTTTGTCAAAGAATGGTAGAGAGTTACGAGAACGCACCGGACGAGGACAAAGAAAGTATTCCGTTTGAAGAATGTTTGAAAGAATGGGGGCTTGATTGATGTATAAAATAATCATCAAAAAGAAAGCGAAAAAATTTATTGATAAGCTCCCACAGAACGAGAAAATACGAGTTGTTAAGGCTATCGAAATGCTTCCGAACGGCGAGGACATCAAGAAACTAAAGGGACATAGCGACTTATTGCGGTTGCGTGTTGGAGATTATCGAATTATTTACACTGTTGACAATGGTGAATTAGTAGTTATTGTCATAGCTGCAGGAAATAGAGGAGAAGTATATAACAAATATTAACAATAGAGCCGCCAGAAATGGCGGTTTTTTGCTTACTGTTATATTATGAAAGACGGTTCTAGGATTAAAAAAGCATTCTCTGTGAAGATTACCAAAATAAATTTTAATTTCTTACATTTCCTTAGCTCCCTCGCATCCCCTCGACTTTCCATAGAACCAATATTTTGTCTAAAACTTTTTTCACAGTGTACCGCTAATTTGACAAAAAAAGAACTGCATACAAGGTATAATGGGCGGCAAACGAAAAATGACGAGGAGAGTTACAGACAATGAAAGAAAAACAGAGAAAGCTATGTATGGATGTGCTGGGAATGCTGATTGGCCGGGGATGTATGCTGGGGATGAATCCAATCGGTATGGGATATTTCCTAAGTGTATATGCACAGGAGCCGAAGCGACCGCTTTTGGCAGTCTGCATTTTACTGGGAATGTCTACTGTGATGAAGGAGACGGAGCTTGTTAAATATGGACTATCCATGCTGGTGTCCGTTACCGTGTTTCATCTGGCAGAGCATACAGGCAAACGTCTGACAGCGGAGCTTAAATATGCCGTAGGAGCCGGTGTTGGAGCTGTGCTGGCCTTGACTGGCGGAATGTTTACCATACAATATAAGACGTATATTATCATGGCTATACTGGAAGGAATTCTGATATTTGTATTTGCACGGCTGTTTCAGGCAGGAATTGGATACTTCCTCTATCATAGAAAAAGGGAAGGCATGAGCAGTGAAGAAATGGTAAGTACGGGAATCCTTATTGGAGTGATGGCATACGGTATGCCGGATATGGGACTGGAAACGGTTTCTGCAGCCGCAGCCTTGTCCTATTTTCTGGTGCTTATTACGGGCTATAAGTATGGACCGGGACTGGGGGCTATTGCAGGGGCTGCCTGTGGGATTGCCCTTGCCTTTCAGGGAAAGGAGGTAGTGCTGATAGGAATTCTTTGTGTACTGGGAATTGGAGCCGGATTATTTCAGGAAACTGGGAAATGGTGGACAGGGATAGCCTTTTTGGCAACAGGAGTTTCTGTGGGGTACTTGTATGCAGATACTTTAATGGAAATGGAAAGTGTAAAGGCACTTGTGATTGGCTGCGGAGCATTTTTGTGTATTCCTGCTAAATATGTAAAGCCGATGAGCTGGAATCGAAGTGAAGAAAAGGACACCTATGTAAGACAGAATATACAGCTTCTAACGAAAAATAAAGTGCAGGAATTTTCGGATTCTCTGCAGCAGCTGTCAGGTTCGTTTTCGAAATTTACAAGGGAGAGGCAGGCCGTAAGTTATGCTGATGTCAATGAAATTTTTGAGGATATTTCAGGACGCTTTTGCCGGGAGTGTGACCGGTGCCAAAGCTGTTGGGGTGATGAGTATGATTTTACCTATGCAGCGGCTCAAAGCCTGTTTTTGACGGCAAGAAAGCAGGGCTATGTAGCAATGGAGGATGTGCCGGAGAATTTTTGCAGCCAGTGTATCCATGCTGGTGAATTTGTGGAGGAGACAAATTATCTTTTACAGAAAATGAAGGAAAGTCTGGGAATTGAAAATCGTCTGGCGGAGAGCCGTCAGGCAGTGGCCGGACAGCTTCATGAAATGGCACGGATGATGAGGGATTTTGCTTCGGAGCTTTATGAAATAAAGGAGGTTCGGACCAAGCTGGAGGAGGAAATGATAGAGCGGCTGAAAAAGAATCATATTGATGTACAGAAGCTGGTGATTATGGAACGCCGGGAAAGACGCAAGGAAATTCACCTGATGGGGCGGATGCGGCTGGGACGCTGTGTAACGGCCAGAGAAATAGCGGTTATGTTAGGTCAGGTTATGGGAAAACGGCTGAAGCCGGCGGAGCAGACCAAGACGGTACTGGGAAGAGAACTGGAGGTTATGGTTTTTATTGAAGACACCCCCTATAAGACCCTGACCGGAGTGGCCAGGGCAACTAAGGAAGGGGAGGAAATCTCCGGAGATAATTTTTCGATTCTTTCTCTCGACAATGGAGAGGAGGTGCTTCTCTTATCTGATGGAATGGGTTCAGGAGAACAGGCAAACAGGGAAAGCTGTCTGGTGGTTGAGCTTCTGGAGCATTTCCTGGAGGCAGGCTTTGATAAAGAGGCCGCTATCCGTATGATTAATTCAACCTATGTACTGCAGTCAGACAGTCAATCCTTTTCTACGATAGATTTGGGAAGTATTGATTTGTATACCGGAAAAATTGAATTTTTAAAGCTGGGCGGAGCAGCCAGCTTTATCAAGCGGCGGGATGGTATTCAGTGTATCCGTGCTGAAACATTTCCGGCTGGAATGTTTCAGCAAATAGAGCTTTTGCATCAGACGGAAACACTATCCGATGGAGAATTTGTGGTTATGGTTACCGATGGAATATTAGACTGCTTTGAGGGAGAAAACAAGGAGGACTATATTGCATTTCTTTTAGAGGAAACAAAAAGTATCAATCCGAGGGAAATAGCAGACTATATTCTGCATAAAGCATTGGAGGAAAATCAAAATAAAAATCTGGATGATATGACGGTTCTTGTGGCAGGACTCTGGGAAAAGGCTTGAAATCCGGCTTGGGTAGAGGTACAATAGGAATACTTAAAGCAGGTAAGATAGCCGGGAGAATGTCATGTTAGAAAAGATTAGGGCATATATAAAAGAAAATAGAATGCTGGAGAGAAAAGATAAGATTGTAATCGGTGTTTCTGGAGGTGCTGATTCTGTCTGTCTTTTCTTCGTGCTTTTAGAGCTTTGTAAAGAATACGAGCTGAGCCTTCAGGTGATGCATGTAAATCACGGTATCCGGGGGGCAGAGGCCGATATGGATGAAGCCTTTGTAAGAAGCCTGGCCGAAGAAAAGGGGGTAAACTTTGAAGGATTTCATGCGGATATTCCTGCAATGGCGAAAGAAAAGGGTCTTGGCGAGGAGGAAATGGGAAGGCTGTACCGCTATGAGGTTTTAGAGAAGGTACGGAAAAGCAGTGGTGCAGATAGAATTGCTGTTGCTCATAATGAAAATGACTGTGCGGAAACGGTACTTTTAAATCTGTTCCGGGGAAGCGGACTTTCCGGGCTCGCAGGGATTGCTCCGGTAAGGGATAAAATTATCCGGCCCCTTCTGTGTGTCAGCCGGAAGGAGATAGAGGGCTGGCTTTTGGCACGAAAAATACCTTACCGGACAGATAAGACGAATTTTAGTAATGCGTATACAAGAAACCGGGTTCGGATGCATTTTCTGCCGTTGGCTGAGCAGGAGATTAACGAAAAGGCAATTGAGCATACAGCAAGGGCTGCGACACTTCTGCGAGAGGTGGAGGCTTATATGGAAAAGCAAATTATGATAGCCTGTACAGAGAATGTTGTCCAGGAAAATGGAGCATACTTCATAAAGGAGTCTGTTTTATCAGAAGAGGAGATTGTAATAAAGGGTGTTCTGAAAAGGGCGATGGAGCTGCTGGCAGGCTGCAAAAGGGATCTAGAGAGTGGTCATGTAGATTCTCTTCTTAGGCTTTTTTCAAAACAGACGGGTAAGGAGGTTTGCCTTCCTTATGGAATGAAAGGAAGACGGCAATATAAAGGAATTCGTTTGTTTCAGGAAAAAAAGAAGAAGACTCAGGAGACGGAGGAATATATGCTTTCGGTACCGGGAGAATATGCTTTGCCCAATGGAAAGAGAGTCTGTCTTGAGCTGTATGCTGCCGGAGGAAAAAATGTGGAAATTCAGAAAAACGACTGTACGAAATGGTTTGATTATGATAAAATAGAAAATAGGCTTTCGCTGAGACACAGGAGAAATGGAGATTATTTGCAGATAAGGAAGGATGGCGGAAGAAAGAAGCTAAAGGATGATCTGATTGACCGAAAGGTGCCGAGGGAAGAGCGGGATGAGCTTTGGCTTTTAGCTGATGGAAGCCACGTTTTGTGGGTGCTTGGAGGAAGAACCAGTGAGGCCTTTCACATAACAGAAGAAACAACTGCAATACTAAGGGTAAAAGTATACGGAGGTAAAAGTGATGGAAGACAAGATTAGAGTTATGATTTCCGAAGAAGAGATTACAAAAAGAGTTAAGGAAATGGGTGAGCAGATAAGCAGGGATTATGAGGGTAAGACCGTACACCTTATCTGTATCTTAAAGGGAAGTATTTTTATGACCTGTGAGCTGGCAAAGCACATCAGTGTTCCTGTTACGATGGACTTTATGTCTGTTTCCAGCTATGGTGACGGAACAGAGAGCTCTGGAAGGGTCAAGATTGTAAAGGACTTGGATGAGCATGTAGAGGGCAAGGACATTCTGGTAGTTGAGGATATTATTGACTCCGGCAGAACTCTGGACTTCCTTCTGGATATGTTGAAGGCAAGAAAGCCTGCCAGTATAAGGCTGTGTACTCTTTTAGATAAGCCGGACCGCAGAGTGACAGAGGTTTCTGTGGATTATACCGGCTTTGTAATTCCAGATGAGTTTGTTGTGGGCTATGGTCTGGATTACGTACAGAAATACAGAAATCTGCCATATATAGGTGTGGTAGAGCAATAAGGAGGTTTCATGTTGAAAAGACAGTTAAAAGGGTTGGGCTTTTATTTTGTTGTCCTGCTGATTATTTTTGTTGCAATTTATTTTTCAAATAGTTTGCAAAGAGCAAATACAGAACGCTATAATTATTCGGATTTTATTCATGAGCTGAATAAGAACGAAGCAGCTATCGGAAGTATAGTAATTTACCAGAATCAGGAGGCCCCTACTGGTGAAGTAGTGGTTAAGTACCAAAACGGTGATGAGAACAGATTTTATGTCACAAATACACAGACAGTGGAGAAGGAGCTTGTAGAGCGCGGGATTACAAATTACCGCGTGGATGATATAAGAAAGCCAAGCTGGATTATTACAAACCTGCTTCCGTATATGCTAGGCTTTATCGTGGTCATGATATTGATAAGCTTTATGATGAACCAGGCCAATGGCGGTGGCGGCGGCAACAGCAAGATGATGAGCTTTGGTAAAAGCCGGGCTGTTATGACAACGGATGAGGCCAATAAGACGACCTTTAAAAATGTCGCTGGATTAAAGGAAGAAAAGGAAGCTCTGGAGGAAATCGTTGATTTTCTGAAAACTCCGAATAAATATATTAAGGTGGGGGCAAGAATTCCAAAGGGTGTGCTTTTGGAGGGTTCCCCTGGTACCGGTAAAACCCTTCTTGCAAAGGCTGTAGCCGGTGAAGCAGGGGTTCCGTTTTTTAGTATTTCCGGTTCCGACTTTGTAGAGATGTTTGTTGGTGTTGGTGCTTCCCGTGTAAGAGATTTATTTGCAGAAGCAAAGAAAAATTCACCATGTATTGTGTTTATTGATGAGATTGACGCGGTAGCAAGACGGCGTGGTACCGGTCTTGGCGGTGGACATGATGAAAGAGAGCAGACCTTAAATCAGTTGCTTGTAGAAATGGACGGTTTTGGGGTCAACGAGGGTATTATCGTGATGGCAGCGACCAACCGTGTAGATATCCTGGATCCGGCGATTTTGCGTCCAGGCCGTTTTGATAGAAGAGTTACGGTAGGCCGTCCGGATGTAAAGGGAAGAGAGGAAATCCTTCAGGTTCATGCCAAGAACAAGCCTCTGGGAGAGGATGTAGATTTAAAGCAGGTGGCACAGACAACAGTAGGCTTTACCGGTGCAGACCTGGAGAATCTGTTAAATGAAGCGGCGATTGTGGCTGCAAGAGAAAATCGTGCTTATATTGAGCAGGAGGACATTAAGAAGTCCTTTATCAAGGTAGGCATCGGACCAGAAAAACGAAGCCGTGTTATTTCCGAAAAGGATAAAAAGATTACCGCTTATCATGAGGCTGGTCATGCGATTTTATTCCATCTTCTGCCGGACATCGGACCGGTATATACCGTTTCTGTTATTCCGACCGGACATGGAGCTGCAGGCTATACCATGCCTCTTCCGGAAAAGGATGAGATGCATCTGACAAAGGGAAGGATGCTGCAGGATATCATGGCTACTCTCGGCGGCCGGATTGCAGAGTCTCTGATTTTTGATGATATTACAACAGGTGCTTCCCAGGACATTAAGCAGGCAACAGGGGAGGCGCGAGATATGGTAACCCGCTATGGTTTTTCTGATACAATTGGTATGATTAGTTATACCAGCGATGATGATGAAGTATTTATCGGACGCGATTTGGCTCACACCAGAAGCTATAGTGAGAGCGTAGCCAAGACCATTGATGAGGAAGTAAAGAAGATTATCGATGACTGCTACGATAAGGCTAAGAAAATCCTTACAGATAACATTGATGTGCTTCATAAGTGTGCTGATCTCCTGATGGAGAGAGACCGTATTGGAAAAGAGGAGTTTGAAAGCCTGTTTTCAAAAAATGAACCAGAACCGGAAGGAATTTAAAAGAAATAACGAAGGAATTTTAAGGGAGAACGAAAGGTGACAAAAAAATGCACAAAAAAAGCTGTTGAATTTTGTGAAGTTTGTGCACACTTTTCCTGCAAAATACTATATACTAATACTCGTAAACCCCAATACATTATATAGTTTTTGCTACACCCCATAAGTAACAAAAATACCTTCTCCAGAAAAAGGACGGCAAATCTTGCCGTCCTTTTTCGCATCTTGGAATAATTGGATAATGCTGCAATGAAAAGTAAGAGAAATATCAGTTTTTCTTAAGAACTCCATTCTCTGTATGCAGTATAATTATTTCAATTGGAAAAAAGAAAGGAGAAATTGATATGCCATTCAAAAAAGGAAGAGAGGCTGTAAAGGAACTGTTACTTCTGGATGTAGCTGTACTAACGGTAATTATGTTTGGACAGGCAATCTATAATTCATCCATACATTATCTTCATTTGCTGAATAGAACAACAACCATAAGCCAGACAACAGATTTTAGTATTTTTGATAATTATTATGCATTGGCAAGCCAGATGTTTTTGCTGTTTCTTGCTTTTTTATATCTTAAGGTGAGGAACTTTGATTTTCGTGTATGGAATCTAAGAGCTACCTTCTCTGGCTTTGGAAAGGGCCTGCTATTATTTTTGGTTGCTGCTATCTGTATGGATGTATATTGGCTTTTGACCAGCAGACTTGTCTATACACTGCCTTTTCCAGCTATGCTGGGGACTATTCTTGGCCGCTTTGAATTGTCTACAGTACTTTATGCAATATTAAATGGATTTTATGAAGAAATTTATTTTTTGGGAATAATTACTCATGTTAAGCTGGAGAAGCTAAAGTATATCATCCCTTTTTCCCTGCTTATCCGGTTTAGCTTCCATACATATCAGGGGGTTATTTCTGCTCTGGGACTTGGCTTTGTTTTAGGGGGACTATTTTATTTTCTGTATAAGAAATCTAAGACAAAAAATTTATTTCCTTTTTTTGTCGCACATGCCTTTGCTGATATTATAGGCCTTGGAATTTTGTATTACATTCTTCCGAACTAGAAAAGGTAAAAGCTACCTCTTAACCACTGTAGAAACGTCAGGGTTGGAGGTAGCTTTAAAGGAAAAAGATTAAAAGGTCACTTCGCGGCCTTCCTTAAGCCATTCACGAAACTCTGCTGTTGCAGCAAATAGCACATCTCCGGCTGAATTAATTGCCGTTTCAGAGGAATCCTGTATAACACCAATGATAAAGCCAACGCCGACAACCTGCATTGCAATATCGTTGCTGATGCCAAAAAGAGAGCAGGCCATAGGAATAAGAAGCAAAGAGCCACCTGCAACCCCGGAAGCTCCACAAGCGGCAAGGGTTGATAAAAGGCTTAGCAGGATAGCGGTTGAAATATGAACGGAAATGCCCATAGTATGGGCAGCAGCCAAGGTCATAACAGTAATCGTAATTGCCGCACCGTTCATATTGATGGTTGCTCCGAGTGGAATCGACACGGAATATATATTCTTGTCCAGTCCAAGACGTTCACATAATGCCATGTTAACTGGGATATTTGCAGCCGAACTGCGGGTAAAGAAGGCAGTTACACCGCTTTCTTTAAAGCATCGATATACCAGTGGATAGGGATTACGATGCAGACAGATGGCGACGATTAGTGGATCGATAATCAGGGCAATCATCAGCATACAGCCAACTAAAAGGGCAAGAAGCCTACTGTAATCGATAAAGATAGCAATTCCATTTTCGGATACAGAGGTAAATACAAGTCCTAAGATACCAACGGGAGCAAAATTGATAATCCACCGCACTGTTTGGGACACAGCCTCAGATAAATCCTTTAGCAGCAGCTTGGTCTGTTCCGACGCCAGTTCCTTTAGAGCAAGACCGAGAATAACGGACCAGGCCAGGATGCCTATGTAATTACCGTTCATTAATGCTGCTATAGGATTGGAAACAATATTATTAAGAAGATTATGGAAGACTTCCATAATCCCACTTGGGGGAATTTGATCTGTTACTGCCTCTGTCAGCTTCAGGGTTACTGGAAATACATAGCTTGCAAATACAGCAGTAACAGATGCAAGAAATGTACTCAGCATATACAAAAAGATAACGGTACGAAATCTTTTTCCAATGCCGTTTGCGGCCTGAGCCAGAGAGCTGATGACAAGAATAAAGACTAAAACAGGGGCAATCGCTTTCAATGCATTGACAAAAAGTGTTCCCAAAATAGATATTACGGTTATCTGGGGCATTGTCAGTGCAAGAAGGATACCTGCAGTTAGTCCGAGTATAATCCGTAGAATAAGGCTGGTATCGTTCCATTTTTTTAGTAAATTTTTCATTTTTTCCTCCATTTCATGGTGTTTTTGTTTTTATTTTGAATAAAAGTGTTTTTGTGATACGGACAAAAGTCCGCGATGTGGATAATGATATCATGTTATTTTAAGATTTTCAAGAATTTTGTTGTAAAATTTTTCAAAGGATATTTTTAAGAATTGACATTATCTCATTTTTATACTATTATGAAACAGAGTAGACAAAGGCTGTGTACACGATAAGGTGGTATAACGAAAGCAGAGCTTTCGTCCTGTTGTGGGGCGGAAGCTTTTTTATTCGATAGGAGGGAGAAAGAGGATGTACGAAAAAGTATCAACGAACTTAAACTTTGTTGAGCGAGAAAAGAACACGGAACAGTTCTGGAAGGAAAACAAAATTTTTGAGAAAAGCATGGAGCAGAGAAAGCAGGGAGAGACCTATACCTTTTATGATGGCCCTCCAACTGCCAATGGAAAGCCCCATATTGGTCATGTGCTGACCCGTGTTATCAAGGACATGATTCCAAGATACCGCACGATGAAGGGGTATATGGTTCCGAGAAAGGCTGGCTGGGATACCCACGGACTTCCAGTAGAGCTGGAGGTAGAAAAGCTTCTGGGACTGGATGGTAAGGATCAGATTGAAGAATATGGTCTGGAGCCATTTATTGATAAATGCAAGGAATCTGTATGGAAGTACAAGGGTATGTGGGAGGATTTCTCCGGCACCGTAGGTTTCTGGGCAGATATGGATAACCCTTATGTTACCTATCACAATGAGTATATCGAATCTGAATGGTGGGCCTTAAAGCAGATTTGGGAAAAGGGACTTTTATATAAGGGTTTTAAGATTGTGCCTTACTGTCCACGCTGTGGCACCCCGCTTTCTTCGCAGGAGGTAGCCCAGGGCTATAAGATCGTAAAGGAGCGTTCTGCGATTGTGCGGTTTAAAGTAAAAGGCGAGGATGGGTATTTCCTGGCATGGACGACAACACCTTGGACCCTGCCTTCTAATGTGGCACTCTGTGTTAATCCAGAAGAGACCTACTGTAAGGTAAAGGCAGAGGATGGCTATACCTACTATATGGCAGAGGCGTTGCTTGACAGGGTACTGGGAGAAGCTGCCTATGAAGTGTTAGAGACTTATAAGGGAGCTGAGCTGGAATATAAGGAATATGAGCCATTGTTCGCCTGTGCTGGTGAGGCAGCCGAAAAACAGCACAAAAAAGCCCACTATGTAACCTGTGATGACTATGTAACGATGACAGATGGTACCGGTATCGTTCATATTGCACCGGCCTTTGGTGAGGATGACTCCCAGGTTGGAAGGAAATACGGCTTGCCCTTTGTGCAGTTTGTAAATGGCAAGGGTGAGCTCACTGAGGAGACGCCATATGCAGGGGTATTCTCTAAAAAGGCTGACCCACAGATTTTAAAGGATTTGGATGAGCAGAAGCTGTTATTTGATGCACCGAAGTTTGAGCATGATTATCCACACTGCTGGAGATGCGATACACCGCTGATTTATTATGCAAGAGAGTCCTGGTTTATCAAGATGACAGAGGTAAAGGATAATCTGATTAAAAATAACAATACAATCAACTGGATTCCGGAAAGCATTGGAAAGGGCCGTTTTGGTGACTGGCTTGAGAATGTTCAGGACTGGGGTATTTCCCGTAACCGTTACTGGGGTACACCATTAAATATCTGGGAATGTGAATGCGGACATATGCATTCTATCGGAAGTATTGCAGAATTAAAGGAAATGTCTGCCAACTGTCCGGAGGATATTGAGCTCCACCGTCCGTACATTGATGCCGTAACGATTCCGTGTCCGAAGTGCGGAAAGGAAATGCACCGGGTACCGGAGGTTATCGACTGCTGGTTTGACTCAGGAGCGATGCCCTTTGCACAGCACCACTATCCCTTTGAAAATAAGGACCTGTTTGAGAAGCAGTTCCCGGCAGACTTTATTTCTGAGGCAGTAGATCAGACAAGAGGATGGTTTTATTCCCTGCTGGCAGAGTCTACCCTGTTATTTGACAAGGCACCATATAAGAATGTTATCGTTCTGGGCCATGTACAGGATGAAAATGGACAGAAGATGAGTAAGTCCAAGGGAAATGCCGTAGATCCTTTTGAGGCACTGGAAACCTATGGTGCAGACGCGATTCGGTGGTATTTCTATGTCAACAGTGCCCCATGGCTTCCAAACCGTTTCCATGGCAAGGCAGTTATGGAGGGACAGAGAAAGTTCATGGGGACTCTTTGGAACACCTATGCTTTCTTCGTACTGTATGCGAATATTGATGAATTTGACGCAACAAAGTATACCCTGGAATATGATAAATTATCTGTAATGGATCAATGGCTGTTATCCCGATTAAACACGGTTGTCAAGGTTGTAGATGAAAACCTGGCGAATTATAAGATTCCGGAGACAGCAAGAGCATTACAGGATTTCGTAGATGAGATGAGTAACTGGTATGTAAGACGGGGCCGTGAACGGTTCTGGGCAAAGGGCATGGAGCAGGATAAGATTAATGCCTACATGACCCTATATACTGCACTGGTTACGATTGCTAAGGCCGCAGCACCGATGATTCCGTTTATGACCGAGGATATTTACCGGAATCTGGTATGCAGTATTGATAAAGCTGCACCGGAAAGTGTGCATTTATGTGATTTCCCAGAGTGTAAGACAGAGTGGATTGATCCGGAGCTTGAAAAGGCAATGGAGGAGGTTCTGGATATTGTTGTTCTGGGAAGAGCCTGCCGTAATGATGCCAACATCAAGAATCGTCAGCCGATTGGCAAAATGTATGTAAAGGCAGAAAACGAGCTGTCTGATTTCTATAAGGAAATCATTGCAGATGAGCTGAATGTAAAGGAAGTTGTATTTACCGATGATGTAAGAGACTTCACAAGCTATAGCTTTAAGCCACAGCTTCGGACTCTTGGAAAGCGGTTCGGAAAGCAGTTGAACGCATTGAAGGAGGTGCTTGCCAGCTTAGATGGTAATAAAGCGATGGATGAGCTTAATGAAAAGGGAACCCTTACGATTACCCTGGAGGGAAGCGAGGAGGTTTTGGAAAAGGATGACCTTTTAATCGATGCAGCACAGATGGAGGGCTATGTGTCTGGTTCGGATTACGGAATTACAGTAGTTTTGGATACCAATCTTTCCGAAGAGCTGTTAGAGGAGGGCTATGTCCTTGAAATTATCAGCAAGATCCAGACCATGCGTAAGGAAGCTGATTTTGAGGTTATGGATCACATCAATGTTTATTTAGAGGGAAATGATAAGCTGAAAGCAATTCTTTCAAAAAATGAGGAAGCTGTAAAAGCAAAGGTACTGGCAGAGAATATCTGTTATGAGAGTGCAAAGGGCTCTGTAAAGGAATGGAGCATTAACGGAGAGAATGTTACTTTAGGCGTTGAACTGTTAAAATAAGGAGGCATTCTGTGAGAGAATTAAACAAAGAAGAATTTAAAAAAGAAGTCATTGATTATTTAAAGGTATTAAATTTCCGTACCGTAGAGGAAGCGACGCAACAGCAGCTGTTCCAGGCAGTAGCTTATGCCCTGAAGGATTATGTGGTAGACCAGTGGATGGCTACCCATAAGGCTTCCAAGGCAAATAAGTCAAAAATTGTTTATTATTTATCTATGGAATTTTTGACCGGACGGGCTTTGGGAAATATGATTATCAACCTGAAGGGAAATCAGGAGATTAAAGAGGCTTTAGAGGAACTGAATATTAATTTAGAGAATTTAGAGGAGGAGGAGCCAGATGCTGCTTTGGGAAATGGTGGCCTGGGTCGTCTGGCAGCCTGCTTTTTAGACTCTTTAGCTACTCTTGGGTATCCGGCTTATGGCTGTGGTATCCGCTATAAATACGGCATGTTCAAGCAGGAGATTGAAAATGGCTATCAGAAGGAGGTTCCGGATGACTGGCTTAAGAATGGCAATCCTTTTGAAATCAAACGTGCAGAGTATGCCCAGGAGGTTAAATTTGGCGGATATATTACCATTCGTAAGGATGAAAATGGACGCGATAAGTTTATCCAGGAGAACTATCAGTCGGTACGTGCTGTGCCATACGATCTGCCGATTGTAGGCTACAATAATAATATGGTCAACACTCTCCGCATCTGGGATGCAGAGGCGATGGATGACTTTAATTTAAATTCCTTTGATAAAGGAGACTATCATAAGGCGGTGGAGCAGCAGAATCTGGCAAGAACCATCTGCGAGGTGCTCTATCCAAATGATAACCACTATGCAGGCAAAGAGCTACGTTTGAAACAGCAGTATTTCTTTGTATCTGCCAGTGTACAGCGGGCAGTAAAGTCCTATATGCACCGCTATGGTGATATCCATAAGCTTTATGAGAAGGTATGCTTCCAGCTTAATGATACCCATCCGACAGTAGCGGTAGCAGAGCTGATGCGTATTTTAATGGATGACTATAATCTGGAATGGGATGAGGCATGGTCTATTACAAATAAAACCTGTGCTTATACGAACCATACGATTATGGCAGAAGCATTGGAAAAATGGCCTCTGGAGCTGTTCTCCCGGCTTCTTCCTAGAATTTACCAGATTGTAGAAGAGATTAACCGCCGCTTCATTAATGAAATTCAGAGCCGTTATCCTGGAAATTACCAGAAGATTGAAAAGATGGCTATTTTATATGATGGACAGGTGCGGATGGCAAATCTGGCGATTGTATCCGGTTTCTCGGTTAATGGTGTAGCACAGCTGCATACAGAAATCTTAAAGCATCAGCAGCTGAAGGATTTTTATGAGATGATGCCGGAGAAGTTTAATAATAAGACGAACGGTATTACCCAGAGACGTTTCCTTCTTCATGGTAATCCGCTTCTGGCGGATTGGGTAACCAGTAAAATTGGTGATGAATGGATTAGTGATCTTCCTCACTTAAATGAGCTGGCTATCTATGCAGATGACTTAAGGTGCCAGAAGGAATTTATGAATATCAAATACCAGAACAAGGTACGTCTGGCAAAATATATTAAAGAGCACAATGGCATTGAAGTTGACCCAAGGTCTATTTTTGATGTCCAGGTAAAGCGTCTTCATGAATACAAGAGACAGCTTTTAAATATTCTGCATGTAATGCATTTATATAATCAGCTGAAACAGAATCCGGAGATGGACTTCTATCCAAGGACCTTTATTTTCGGAGCAAAGGCATCTGCTGGCTATGAGCGTGCGAAGGCTATTATTAAGCTGATTAACAGTGTAGCGGATGTGGTAAACAATGATGCTTCCATTCATGGAAAAATCAAGGTTGTATTTATTGAAAATTATCGTGTATCCAATGCAGAACTGATTTTTGCTGCTTCTGATGTATCAGAGCAGATTTCTACAGCAAGCAAAGAGGCTAGTGGAACCGGCAATATGAAATTTATGCTGAACGGTGCCGTGACCCTTGGAACTTTAGATGGTGCGAACATTGAGATTGTAGAAGAGGTTGGCGAGGAGAATGCAGTTATGTTTGGTCTAACCTCGGATGAAGTTATTGCTTATGAGCAGAATGGCGGCTACAATCCAAAGGAAATTTACAATATTGACCAGGATATCCGTGTAGTGCTGACACAGTTAATCAACGGAACCTATTCGCCGGAGAATCCAAACCTGTTCCGTAATCTGTATGACTCCCTGTTAGAGACCAAAGGTGGAGAGAAGGCAGACCAGTACTTTATTTTAAAGGATTTCCGGGCGTATGAAGAGGCTCAGAAAAAGATTGAGGCTCTCTATCGGGATGAGGCACGCTGGGCTAAGATGGCAATGTTAAATGTAGCTAAGTCTGGTAAGTTCTCTTCTGATCGTACCATTGAGGAATATGTAAGGGATATCTGGCATCTGGAAAAGATTGAGGTAAAATTATGAAGACAAAACAAATCATTGGAATTGTAGTGGCAGGAGCTGTATTTATTTCCGTAGGAGTATCCGGTGTGTTGACCAGTCAGCTGACAAATCAGCTGACTGGGGGCAGCAAACAGTCAGCTGCGGGCTTTTTCGAAGAGCTTTTGGGTGAGACAACAGGTAAGCTTGAGTTTCCTATAGAACCCTTTGTAGGTCTGGTAAGGGTGGAAGGGAAGATAAGAGATACCGGTTCTTCTACTGCCTTTGAAAAAGTAGGATATGACCATCAGAGCATCCTTCGTTACATAGATAGGATGATGGACTCTCCAAATAATACAGGAATTTTACTCTATGTGGACAGCCCGGGTGGTGGTGTTTATGAAAGTGATGAGCTGTATCTGAAGCTTAAGGAGTATAAAGAGGAGACAGGTCGTCCAATTTGGGCCTATATGGGTTCTATGGCATGCTCCGGCGGTTATTATATTTCTATGGCAGCAGATAGGATTGTTGCGAATAGAAATACCTGGACAGGCTCCATTGGTGTTATTATTTCCAACTATAACTATAAGGAATTTTTTGACAAGCTGGGCGTAAAGGAAATAAATTATACCAGCGGACCAAACAAGGCGATGGGCTCCGGCGGCATTGAGGCGACAAAGGAGCAGAAGGAAATCTTCCAGGGTATGGTGGATGAGGCTTATGAGCAGTTTGTGGAAATCATAGCAGAGGGAAGAAACATGTCTAGAGATACAGTAAAGCCATTGGCAGATGGACGTATCTATACCGCAAAGCAGGCACTTTCCTTAAAGCTGATTGATGAGATTGACAGCCTGGAAAATACAGAGCTTGCTATCCGTAAGGAGGCAGGAAGTGGTTCTGTCATTTATGAACCGGACTTTTCCGGCAGCAGCTTTTTCTCCTCTCTGTTCTCCAGCTTTAAAGGAATCCGGGGGAAATCCGATGTGCAGGCGGTAACAGAAATGCTAAATGATGGAAGAAACGGGGTGCCGATGTATTATGCAGAACCAGGAAAACAGTAGAATATTTTATGGCGGCTTTTTTGTAAGGCTGGCAGCAGCCTGGGTAGATGCACTTTTAGTATCCCTTGCTCTTCTTACATTCAGACTACCGCTTCTTTTTGCCGGAGATGCTAATCCTTTGCATCAGCCGGTTTTGTTCCGGTTTACGCCATGGGACATCTTTTTATACCTTTTGACAACGGCCTATTATGTCTTTTTTACCTATGCAGCAGGAGCAACCCTTGGAAAGCGGATGTTTTCTCTGCGGGTAGTGGCGGCTGATGGCAGAAGGCTTTCTCTTTGGGATGTTATTTACCGCGAAACGATTGGTAAATATCTGTCGGGGGTGTTTCTTTTTATGGGCTATATTATGGCTGGTGTTGATAAGGAAAAGAAAGCCTTTCATGATATGCTGGCGGATACCAGAGTTATTTATTCCTTCGGTAAGGAACCGCGGAATAGGAAGGACTACTACTGCGGGAGTGAAAAGGGTTATCCAGTACCAGAGTATGGATATAAAAAGGTGGAGGAAGAAAAACCGGATTCGCAAGAAAAGCAGACAGAAGAGGAAAATGGTGGAAATAGTAATGAAGGGAAATAAGTTATTATTTAAGAATTTTATATTGGCAGTGCTTTGTTTTATTGGTATTTTTGCTTTTACGCCGGTACAAGCCAGGGCAGAAACAGTTGATTTGGAATCAAATAAGCAATATACGATTGAGCTTACAGGTGGAACAACGAAGACGATGACTTATACAATGCCAAAGGAAGGATCTTTTTATATAAAGGTTATCCCTCAGTATTATACTTATGAAGGAGAACGTAAAGAGAGTGATAGCTGGTGGCTTCCAATCACGATGTCAGTTAATTTCAAAAAATACGAAGATTACAATGTATTTAAGAGTCAGGGATCCTGGAATTCTAAAAACTATTCTTTTCAGCCTGGAGAAAAGGTAGTTATTGAGGCAATTAGTACCTCTCCTTCAGAGTATATATACTATTATGACATTGAGGTTGTGCTGGTAAAAGAAAAAAACTTTGAAAAAGAGGAAAATAATAGCAGGAAAACAGCTAATAAAATTACTACAGGAAATACATATAGAGGATTATTAATGAAGGATGATGAGGACTGGTATACATTTAAAGCACCTTCAACCGGATACTATAAGTTTTACGGAGTAAATACGCAGTTAGATTCAGGAAACTGTGACTTGGTTTTATATAATACAAAATATAAAGAGCTGGAATCCCTTTTGTTAAATCATGGTGATGGATATAAGGCCTTTAAAAAGATAAAATTAAAAAAGGGGCAGCGTGTGTATTTGAGAGCAAAATCAAGCTTTTATTGGGATATTTTTTATAAGATTAAAGTTAAAAAGGTAAAATAATAGAACGGAAGAGGATTAAGGAATACATCAGAGGTGTTTTTCAGATTTTAAAGTCTGGAAGACACCTTCAATTTTTATTTTGTAGGTTAAAAGTTCAAGGGAAAAGTGTAATAAATAACGCAAAGTTCATAGAAAAAGTGTTGATAAATATAGAAAAACTGCATATAATAGAAGCAGGGAGATGGTGTTATCTATGATACGATATGCAATGCAGGAACTAATAAAATGGAAAGAAAAGCCGAATCGAAAGCCGTTAATTATAAAAGGAGCCAGACAGGTTGGAAAAACGTGGCTGATGAAGGAATTTGGAAAACAGTATTTTGATAATATGGCATATATTAATTTTGATAATAATGAGCGAATGAAAAACGTATTTGATGGAGATTATGACATTGAGCGTATCTTGATGGCAATTAATATTGAGTCAAAGGAAACGGTTTTTCCCCAGAAAACTCTGATTATTTTTGATGAGATTCAGGAGGCACCAAGGGCGATTACCTCATTGAAATATTTTCAGGAGAATGCACCAGAGTATGCCATTGTTGCAGCTGGGTCTCTGTTGGGAGTAGCTATACATGAGGGTGTTTCTTTTCCTGTGGGAAAGGTAGATATTATGGACCTGTATCCTCTTAATTATCGGGAATTTTTGGAGGCCGTAGGGGAAAAGAAACTGGTGCAGCTTATTACAAAGAAGGATTACAGGATGATGTCTGTTTTCAAGGACAAATATATTGACTGGCTAAAACGATATTATTACATTGGTGGTATGCCGGAGGTTGTGGCTGATTTTATAAAGAACAGGGATTTCAATCAGGTAAGAAAGATACAAAGTACGATTATTGCTCTTTATGAAAGTGATTTTGGAAAGCATACTACAGAAAATCAATTAGCAAGAATAAGAATGGTGTGGAATTCTATTCCAATGCAGTTGGCAAAAGAAAATAAAAAATTCTTTTTTGGACAGATAAAGGAAGGGGCAAGGGCAAAAGATTTTGAACTTGCGATAGAATGGCTTCTTGATTGCGGATTGATAAAAAAGGTATATCGTGTAAATAAACCTGCAGTTCCATTGAAGGCCTATATGGAGTTCAGTGCATTTAAGCTGTTTTTGTTAGACGTAGGACTTTTAGGAGCTTTAAGTGAACTGGATGCCGGATCTATTCTGGATGGAAATGATTTATTTACAGAATTTAAAGGAGCATTGACAGAGCAATATGTTTGTCAGCAGCTGGTTTCAGATACAGCCTATACACCGTTTTATTATGCGTCGGAGAAAGCTACTTATGAGGTGGACTTTATTGTACAGAAGGGCTCGCAGATTGTACCACTGGAGGTAAAAGCAGAAGAAAATCTACAAGCGAAAAGCTTGAAATTTTTTTGTAGTAAGTATGAACCGGAGTATGCGGTTCGTACCTCAATGTCCGATTATCGGGTGCAGGACTGGATGGTTAATCTTCCCCTTTATGCAATTTCCAATTTATAGCTTTTAAAAAAGAAAAAAACAAGTATATTACCTCGGTTTTCGGCAAAAATAAAACCGAGGTGATTTTTATGAAGAAGGGATTTTATGCAAGCCTGGCTGTGGGTGTAATTGCAATTACTGCGGTTGGAATTATAGCAGCCCAAAATACAAAAAGTCAGGAGCAGCCAGAGCATCTGGCACAAATAGAAGAGCAGGCAGCAAATACACCGGAAACAAAAGCACCGGAGATTGAGAAACCTGAAGCTGAGATAACAGAGGTTGAAGCACCAGAAACGAAGGTACCGGAGAGCCAGGAGCCGGTAAGTCAAAAAGAGCAGCCAGAGGAAAATAAGGAACCGGAGGCAGAAAAGCAGCCCAAAAAGGAGACAGCACCGGAGGTTTCCCAGGTTATGTCGGGAGCAGACAGTGTGAAAAATCTTTCCTTTAAAGAAGAGGAGGGACTTATCTGGCCTGTTGTAGGGGATGTACTTTTAAAGTACAGTATGGACAAGTCTATTTATTTTAAGACACTGGCACAGTATAAGGTAAATCCAGCAGTAGTGATTGCGGCAAAGGAGGATACGGAGGTCTTAAGTGCGGCGAAATGTGTGGTGACAGACGTTAGCGAGAGTGAGGAAACAGGAGTGACTCTGACAGCAACCCTGGGTGATGGATATGAAGTGGTCTATGGGCAGCTGAAGGAGGTTAAGGCAAAGGTCGGTGACACAATAGAAAGGGGCAGTGTCATTGGCAAAATAGCAAAACCAACAAAATATTATGTGGCAGAGGGCACCAACCTTTATTTTGCGGTATTGCAGGATGGGAAACCAGTAGATCCACTGCTGTTACTAGAGTAGGAGAACTTTTCTCCTGCTCTTTTCATATGATAAGAAAGAAGCAGAAAAAAGGCGGCATCTACATAATGATAATCCGCAGCCGGAAAGCTCTTACAGGAATGTCAAAGCCTTTTTTCTGTACCAGGAAAGCTCTTGTGGAAAATGGGAAAATACAAGCAATACCGGCTGCTTTTTTAAGTCTTAAAGAATTTTAAGAAGATTTTATGTGATATTAAGCTTTACATTTTAGAATAAATAACAGAATCGCTAAAACGGTTACAAAATGTAAAGGAGAAGATAACATGAAGAAAAGATTATTGGGATTGCTTTTGGTTATGGCTATGGCGGTCACCGCAGTAGGATGCGGACAGAAGTCAGAGCCTGCAGCAGACGGACAGACATCAGGAGATAGTCAGGCAGCAGACGGGACAGGCTGGACCTGGGACAGAAAGATTGAAATTGTGTGCCCATGGGGTGCCGGTGGCGGAGCTGATACAACCTTAAGACAGTTCGCTACTGCACTGGAAAAGGAAATCGGAGTATCTGTAGTTGTTAACAATAAGGCAGGTGCCGGTGGAGTTACAGGTGTTGAGTATGCAACCAGTCAGCCAGCGGATGGTTATACCTGGCTATTATGTACACCATCTCCACTGCTTGCACAGATTAGTGGTGCGACTGAATTTGATGTATACGGAAAGCTTACACCAGTATGTCAGTTAGTACATGACTGTAACGTTTTCGTAACAGGGGCAAATGCACCATTTAAAAATTATGAAGAGCTGAAGGCTTATGTAGAGGCTAACCCTGGAAAGGTAAAATGCGGCGTTATGTCTATTACCGGTCTTGATTATGCCTGTGTTGTAGGAACCTTTGGTGACAAGGTAGAGGCTGTTGCTTATTCTGAGGGTGCTCAGTTAAATTCTGATATCATTGGTGGACATATTGACCTTGCAGTTACAGGACCAGCAGAAGTGGCAGCTATGATTGCTTCCGGCGATATGAAGGCTATTTTATCCTGTACGGAGGAAAGACTGACACTGGCTGGTTATGAAAACGTAGAATGCACAGGCGAGCTTGGAATCGACTGCTTCTATGGACCTTACAGAGGAATCTTTGCTGCAAATGGAACCCCGGAAGAAGCAATCAAGGCCTTTGAAGCAGCTGCAGAAAGGGCGGTAGCAAGTGATGATTTTCAGAATTGGGCTAAGGCAGAAGGCTTAGATCAGCGTCCGGGTTGGAAGAACATGACAGACTTCAAGGCTGCATGGGATACCGATAACCAGGAGCTGGGAAACGTTATTAAATAGAGTTTTTAAATGAAAAAATAGAGAAGTAGGTGATTCTTTTGGTAATGGAATTAGTTTTCAACGCCGCATTGCTGCTTTTCTGTGGATATGCTTTTTATTACATAAGTGCGACAACACCAGGTTCGACACCAACAGAGCTGGGTGCTGCATTCTGGCCGCACATCATTCTTGTACTGCTAATGCTTTTAATAGCAGTAAATATCTATAACCTTGTAAAGGAAGCAAAAGCAGAAGAAGATGGCAAAGGTTTTAATTTTGACAAAGAGGCTTTTGCGGGATTTTTTAAAAGCAAATTATTTGTAGGCATGCTTTTGGTGGCTGCCATGGCATTGCTTATGGATACTCTGGGATTTATGCTGACAGCAGCACTGTTTTTGATGGCTTATGGTTGTCTGTTGGGAGAGAGAAGTCCTGTAAAGCTAATTTTGACAGGTATTATTGCAACTATCATACTGTATATTATCTTCCAAGGTGCCTTGGACATTATGCTTCCAAGAGGTATTGGCTTCCTTCGTACCTTCGCACTCTGGGTAGAGACGATACTGCCATTCTAGGAGAGGAGAGAGAATTATGTTTGATTTATTGCTCAACGGTTTGCAAATAGTGCTCACACCCTCTACCTTTATGCTGATATTTGCAGGAACCGTGCTTGGAGTTATCTTTGGTGCCATGCCGGGTGTTAGTGCATCCATGGCGGTTGCACTGGCACTTCCATTTGCCTATGTAATGAATCCGGTAATTGCAATCGCTTTCTTGGTTGCTGTTTATTGTGCATCCATTACCGGTGGTGGAATTACGGCGATTCTGTTCAAAATCCCGGGAACTCCGTCCAGTGCCCCGACAACCTTTGATGGATATCCGATGGCCCAAAGAGGAGAAGCTGGAAAGGCATTAGGCTTTTCCTTGGTAGCATCTGCATTTGGTGGCTTAGTTGCTGCATTTGCTATGGCTTTGATTTCCCCACAGCTGGCAGCTGTAGCTCTTAAGTTTGGACCATCCGAGCTTTTTGCAGTGTCCTTCCTTGGATTATCTGTACTTTCCTGCCTTGATAGTGGCAACCTCATAAAAACCCTTATTTCCGGTCTGTTAGGTTTGCTTATTGCTTGTATCGGTATGGATCCGATGCTTGGTGTCCCAAGATTTACCTGGGGAAGCTCAATCCTTATGTCCGGCGTTGAAATGATTCCTGTTATGATTGGTTTGTTTGCGGTAACTGAGGTACTCAAACAGACAAGCAAGAGAAAAACCGTAGAAGGAGAAGCCGAAACAAGGTTAAAGACAACAATTCCGGGATTTATAGAGTTCTGGAAGGTTAAGATAGTTATGCTTCGGTCTTCTGTCCTGGGAACTATCGTAGGTATTCTTCCGGGAGCAGGAGCAACCATTGCCTCCTTCCTTTCTTACACTGTAGAGAAGAAGATGTCAAAGCATTCAGAGGAGTTTGGTACGGGTATTCCAGACGGAATCGTAGCATCCGAGGCTGCAAATAATGCTGCGACAGGTGGTTCTATGGTTCCACTTCTTTCTCTTGGTATTCCTGGAGGAAATGCGGCAGCGATTATGATGTCCGCCCTGGTATTAAAGGGTGTTCAGGTAGGTCCGCTGTTAGTTAAGACACAGCCGGAATATCTGGCTTCCGTATTTGGTTCTATGCTGATTACCAATATTATCATGGTAATTGTAGCTTTGATTGTAGCAAAGATTTTTGCAAAGATTCTGGCAATCCCATACAGTATTTTGGGACCTGTAATTGTATTACTTGCCATGATAGGTGCCTTTGCACTGAAAAACAGTACAGGCGATGTAATGCTGATGGTAGTAGCTGGTATTCTTGGATACTTCTTTGTAAAGCTGAAATTCTCACCTGCAGCCCTTGTTTTAGGCCTGGTACTTGGTGAAATGTGTGAATCCAACTTCCGTCGTGCTTACACACTTACCAATGGTAGTATCACAGCTATCTTTGCAAAGCCAATTACAGCAGTGCTGATGACAGCCTGTGTGATTATGCTGGTATATCCGATTGTTAAACCATTCATTGTGAAAAAAGCGGATAAATAAAAGAAGGGACAAATTAAGAAAAGTGTAGTATAATTAGGGACGAGGTGACTCGTCCCTTTTCATTTTTACTTAAACAGAAAAGGTGTAGCCCATACCCCATACAGTTTTTATGTAGACAGGCTTCTTGGGGTCTTCCTCCAGCTTGGTGCGAAGGTGATTGATATATACCATAACTGTATTTTCATCAACGATGATATCATTCCAGACAGCCTCATAAATGACTTCACGGGTGAGAACCCGTCCGGGATTTTCCATAAAGAGCTTTAAAACAAGGAATTCCTTGGCGGACAGGATAATCTCCTCACCATCCTTATAAAGCTTGAGGGCAGCTGTATCCAGTTCAAAGGGACCTCGCTGGATGATGGTCTTGGAGGCAGCACTGGAGGCGTTGTTCCGACGGATTAAAGCCTTAGCCTTAGCACCTAGAATAACTGGATTAAAGGGCTTTGTGATATAATCGTCAGCACCAATATCCAGACCGTAAAGAGTATCATAGTCCTCATTGCGGCCACTGATAATAATAATCGGGGTGGTAAGTCCCCGCTGGCGAATGGTCTGTATGGTCTGGAACCCATCGATTCCATTCATATTGATATCCAGAAGAATCAAATGAAAGTGCTCTGTTTTAAGAAGATTGAGTGCTTCCTCGCCGCTGGCAGCCGTCACGGGCTGGTAGCCATTACAGACCATTACTTTTGATAGAAGCTTGCGGATGGTAATATCATCATCTACAATTAAAATCTTTGTTACTGACATGAGATGCTCCTCTCTAGGTGTTTATACATGAATCATTCATATTTATTATATCAAAAAATGTTGGAAATACAAGGGCAGATATGGAAAGGAAAGCTATGAAGGAAAAAAGCAAAGGCAGAAAAATTATTATACTGACAATAGGAATGGTAATTATGATTACTGCTGTAGCAATACTGCTTGTAAGCAGTATAAAGGAATACGCAAACAGCGTGGTAGACCATCAAAAGGAGCAGCTTTCCATCATTGTAAATGCAGCAAGTGATGCAGTAGAAAGCTACATTGATAACTGTATTATGGATATTAATACCTTTGTAGAGACACGGGAGTTTTATGAAGGTGAAGCACAATATCTGGAAACAGGAGAAAACAAATATTTGAATTTTATGGCGAATGCCCATATGCGGAGCCACTATCCAGTGGTTTCCGATATTGAAATATATGGAACAAAGGGAGAATATATCATCAACCTGCGGGAGCGGGAATACAGGCTGATTAATCTGGTCAGTGAGCAAGAGGATATGAGAATCCGCATCTTCCAGGATCAGGATGATAAGATGTATCTGGCTGTATCCAAGATTAATGAAAATGGCTTAGAGGTTCGCATCTATCTGGACTGTGAGAATATGTTTGAAACTCTGATGTCCAGGGTAAAGCTGGGTGAAAAAGGGTATATTATGGTAAAGGATGCCAATGGAATCATTATTATGCATGATGTAAAAGAGCAGATTGGCATGGATGTTATACGAGACCGAAAAAAAAGGTATCCTGACGTTGACTTGAATGAGCTGGAACAGATGGTAAGGCACCAGCTGGCAGGCGAGACCGGAACCGCGATTTATCATTCCTATTGGTGGGCAGATGCCAAAAATGGCCTGCAGCGTGTGAAAAAGATTTCGGCCTATGCACCTGCTAAGCTGGGAGATGCCTTTATTTCCTTAAGTGCTGTAATGGACTATAGTGAAGTGTCCAGGCCTATGGTCTGGGGGATTGGCAAAATGGCCGGAATCGCTGCACTTCTTATGCTGGCATCGGTAAGCTGCATTGCGATTTTTTATTACATGGTGCAAAGTCAGCGGGCATATGCCAAGGAAAATCAATATTTAAAGGAAATCAATCAGCGTCTGGAGGAGCTTCATAAAAGTGAGGAGTATATTAATCATCAGCAACGGCTTCAGATGATTGGAACGATGACAGGAGGCATTGCTCATGAATTTAATAATTTCCTCACGCCAATCATGGGATATGCAGGACTTATGATGAATGAACTCCCGGAGGATAGTGAATATCATGAGGAGGCTGTAGAAATCTATGAATCAGCAGAAAAGGCAAAGGAAATCATTCAGCAGATATCTGCCTTAAGTAAAAAAAATACGGATACTGTGTACCAGTATCTTCCATTGAAACCGCTTCTTAGCAGAGCAGTAAAGACGGTAGAATTTGTCTGCCCGTATAATATTGAGATTATAACACAGCTGGATGTAGACGGAGGCATTTTTGGTAATAAAACACAGATAAACCAGGTTGTATTAAATATTTGCGTGAATGCCTTTCATGCGATTGGAAAAGAGCAGGGGATTGTTCGTATTTCCTGTGAGGAATCAGAGTATATTGAAGATGGACAAAAGCTTGTAAGGCTGGAAATCGAAGATAACGGCTGTGGCATGGATGAAATTACACAGGAGCAAATGTTTACTCCATTTTTTACAACGAAGGAATCCGGCCAGGGCGTAGGACTGGGCCTTGCGATGGTACAAAATATCATCGAGGCACATCATGGAAAAATCAAAGTATATAGCAGGGAAGGAGAGGGAACGAGGTTTATTATTTATCTTCCATTGGGAAAAGAGCCGGAGGTACATCTGGAGAGGCAAAAGGAAACAAGGGAAAAGAAAGTATACAGAGTAATTTTGGTATTTGATAATCTTAAGATATTAAAGCTTTTGGAAAAGGGACTGAAAAAAGAAGGAATTGAAACAGTAACGGCAACCAATCAGGCAGAGGCTTTGCGGGTTTTACAGGAAAAGAGATTTGATGTAGCAGTTATGGACTCAGAGCTTCTGAAAAAGAGCAGTGTCGATCTGGCCTTCCAGATGAAATCCCTGCAAAATGACCTATATATTATTTTGATGACAGGCCTGCTTCGTGAGGAAATTACAAATGCAAAAGAGAGCGGTATTATCGACAGCGTTATGCAGAAGCCGGTGGTATTAAGTGATCTTCTCCTTGAACTGGATAAATGCGGAAAAAGGTGAGATATTCTTTACTTCTGTTTCAACTTTGTGGTATAGTAAAGAGTGGATTTTCCTTACACGGAGATAAAAGATGAAAAAAAAGATTTTGATTATAACAACGGGTGGAACTCTGGCTTCTGCTAAAGGAAAGGATGGCCTGGTTCCTGAGCTTAACAGCAATGATATTTTTTCCAATATGGAAGGAGTCATGAGCTGCTATGATGTAAGCTTTTTAGAACTCATGTCCATAGACAGTTCCAATATGCAGCCAGAGGAGTGGCAAAGGATTGCTCGTGCTGTGTATGAGAGAGTGCATGCATATGCAGGTATGGTTATTATCCACGGAACAGATACCATGGCCTATACTGCCGCTGCTCTTTCTTTTATGTTAAAAAATGTACCGATTCCGGTGGTGCTTACCGGAAGCCAGCTGTCGATACTGAATCCGATTGCAGATGCCGTGGAAAATTGCCGCTGTGCTGTAAATATGGCGGGAGGTGGTCTGCATTTTGAACGGCGTAATCTGGCGGAGGCTATCGGTGCAGTGATTAAAAAAGGGATGACTGTAGTTGTAGGAACCCAGTGCCTTTATGACGGAAGTAACCTGTCCGTTTATCAGACAGGACAGGTAATTTTACAGGAGGGTGCTCTACAGGCTCATGATATGACAAGTGAGGCTTTAGTGACAAAGCTTATGTGGGTGCTGGGACAGACAGACAGCCGCAAGGAAATAGAAAGGATGTTTTCAACGAATCTGGCTGGAGAGGTCAGTCTTCCTCATGATGGAGTGAGGGAGTACCGATAGGAGGTTTGTATGATAAAGCTGATTTGTAGTGATATAGATGGTACTTTAGTGCCTGATGGAACAGATAGAATTAACCCGGAGATTTTTGAGGTAATCCGGGAACTGAAGGAAAGAGGAATACAGTTCGTAGCAGCCAGTGGGAGACAGTATGAGAGCATCCGCAAGCTTTTTTTGCCGGTGATAGAGGATATTATCTGTGTAGCTGATGGTGGCAATGTTACAATAGAAAAGGGTGAATTTGTGTCGATAACAAAAATGAGCCTTTCGGATGTGGAGGAGCTGATATCCGATATAGAAAGGATACCAGGAGCTACTTTGATGGCAGCGACACCGAGGACCTCCTATATTCCAAAGGATCAGCTTGAACTGATTGAGCTGATGGATAAAGGGTATCACTACCATATTACCCTAGTAGATGATATAAAAGAAGCTCTGAAGGATGATATTGTAAAAATCAGTCTTTATGACCATGGTGGACAGGCAGAAGAAAAGGCAAAAAAATTTCTGCCAAAAAAGTGGTTTTCCCATCCGAGGGTAAAGGCAGCCTGTGCCGGACCGGTCTGGGAGGACTTTGTCAGCAGCAAGGGTGGAAAAGGAAGTGCTATCCGGGATATTCAGAGAGGGCTTTTTGTTACACCGGAGGAGACAATGGTATTTGGTGACAACTTAAATGACCTGGATATGTTTGCCTGTGCAAGGTATAGCTTTGCTGTGGGAAATGCCAGACAGGAGGTTAAGGATGCGGCCAGCCTTGTAGCTGACACGAATGTAAATGATGGAGTATTAAAGGAGCTAAAGAATTATTTAAAAGGGAGTGGTAACTTTGAAAAAATGTGATGTTGTAATTATAGGAGCAGGCCCGGCCGGCATTTTTACGGCACTGGAGATGCTGAAAAACAATTCCCAGAAAAAAATTATTATGGTAGAAAAGGGTAAATCCATGGAAAAAAGAAGGTGTCCGAAGGCACAGACAAAGAAGTGCTTAAATTGTCAGCCTTACTGTGATATAACGACCGGCTTTTCTGGTGCGGGTGCCTTTTCTGATGGAAAGCTTTCCTTAAGCTATGAGGTAGGTGGTGAGCTTCCAAGCCTGATTGGAGCTGACACAGCCCAGGAGCTGATAAATTATGCAGACCAGATTTATCTGGATTTTGGTGCGGACCCTAAGGTAGAGGGTGTGGGACAGGAGGATAAGGTAAAGGAAATCCGTCGTAAGGCAATTAAGGCGGGACTTAAGCTGGTAGACTGTCCAATCCGTCATCTGGGTACAGAAAAAGCCCAGGAGATTTATGGAAAGATTGAAAAGTATCTTGTAGAGCATGGTGTGGAGATTATGTTTGGCTATGCCTGCACAGATACAAGAATAGAAGATGGTATTTGCAGGGGAGTCTATCTGGAGGATGCCAGAACCCATGAGACAGAAGAAATTCAGGCAGAGACGACAGTTATTGCAGCCGGAAGAAAGGGTGCAGACTGGCTGGAGAAGCAGTGTGCAGCCCACAAGATTGACCATGTACCGGGAACTGTTGATATCGGTGTCCGTGTAGAGGTACGCAATGAGATTATGGAGGAGGTTAACAACGTTCTCTATGAATCCAAGCTGATTGGATATCCGGCACCTTTTGGCAACAAGGTAAGAACCTTCTGCCAGAACCCTGGCGGCTTTGTTAGCCAGGAAAATTATGATAATAATCTGGCTATTGTAAATGGACATTCCTTTAAGGAAAAGAAATCAACGAATACAAATCTGGCGATTCTTTGTTCCCATAATTTCAGAGTGCCATTTGACCAGCCGATTGAATATGCGAAAAGAGTAGGCGAGCTTACCAATATGCTGGCAAATGGGCATATTCTGGTACAGCGTTTTGGCGATATTTTGGAAGGTAAAAGAACCTGGCAGGAGGAGCTTGAACGTAGCAATGTAAGACCTACTATGCCGGATGCGGTTGCTGGTGATATTACCAGTGCCCTGTCTTATCGTACAATGATGAATATTATCAGCTTTATCCAGGCGGTGGATGAGGTGGTTCCGGGCTTTGCTGCTTATGAAACCCTTTTATATGCACCGGAAATCAAGTTTTACAGCAATCGTGTAAAGATGGATAGAGAATTGAATACTAATATTAAAGGACTTCACTGTCTGGGGGATTCCAGCGGCTGGACCAGAGGCCTTATGATGGCATCAGTTATGGGTGTTATTATGGGAAGAAAGCTGGCATAATTGGACAGTAGTTTACCAAAAGAAAATGACTAGGAGGAATGGCAATGAAAGAAAAATTGGAAGAGCTTCTGCAAGAGAAAAAATATGTTTCTGCCGGAAACATTTTGAAGGATATGGAGCCCGCGGATATTGCCATTCTTCTGGAGGAATGTTCTAAGGAAGAGGTACTTTTACTGTACCGGATTCTTCCAAAGGAATTGGCAGCTGAGGTTTTTGTAGAGATGGACGGCGACACTCAGGAGGAGTTAATCAGGGCCTTTAGCGATAAGGAGCTAAAGGAGGTTTTAGATGAACTCTACATGGATGATACGGTAGACATTATTGAGGAGATGCCGGCCAATGTAGTAAAGAGAATTCTAAAGCATTCTGACCCGGATTCCCGTAAGGCTATCAATGAGCTTCTAAAGTATCCAAGGGATAGTGCGGGAAGCATTATGACAATAGAGTACGTCAGCCTTCGCAAGACTATGACCGTAGAAGATGCTTTTGCCAGAATTCGTGCTACAGGTGTAGACAAGGAAACGATTTACACCTGCTACGTTACAGAGACAAACCGTACTCTGGTGGGTATTGTGTCAGTAAAGACATTGCTTTTGTCAGATAAACAGAGCCTTATTGGGGATATTATGGACACCAGCTTTATTTCCATAGAAACTCTGGATGATCAGGAGGATGTAGCAAAGAAGTTTGATAAATATGGCTTTTTGGCAATTCCGGTTGTAGATAAGGAAAACCGGCTGGTCGGCATAGTTACCTTCGATGATGCGATGGATGTCATCCATGAGGAGACTCAGGAGGACTTTGAAATCATGGCGGCGATGACGCCAAGTGAGGATTCCTATTTTAAGACTTCGGTATGGGAGCATGCAAAGAACCGTATTTTCTGGCTTTTATTCCTGATGCTTTCCTCTACGATAACCGGAAGCATCCTGACTACCTATGAAGCTGCCTTTGCCTCAATACCTCTTTTGGTATCCTTTATCCCTATGGTTATGGGAACCGGCGGAAACTGTGGCTCCCAAAGCTCAACTATGATTATCCGTGGTCTGGCAACGGATGAGATACAGATGAAGGATTTTTTGCGAGCTGTTTTTAAGGAGCTTCGGATTGCTCTTTTGGTAGGTACCTGCCTTGCGGTAGTAAACGGCATCCGTGTATATGTATTCTACCATAGCTGGGAGATTGCTCTGGTACTGGGGCTGACCCTGATTGTAACAACAGCATTGGCAAAGTCCATGGGCTGTATGCTTCCGATGCTGGCAAAGAGGCTTAAGCTGGACCCGGCAATTATGGCAGCACCTTTAATTTCCACTATTGTAGATAGCTGTTCTGTATTCATATATTTTAATATTGCTATGCAGATACTGCCAATATAATTTTTTGCAGGCATTGCAATTATCTTGCAATGTATTTATTATAGATAGAATTTACAACGATACCAATGGCATTATCTCCAGATACGTTGCAGGCAGTTCCGAAGGAATCCTGGGTGATATAAAGAGCAACCATGATTGCGCAAATAGGGCCATTTGGATCGCCGGCTTCTGCACCGAATACCATATATAAAAATGGGAGAGCAGTCATGATGGAGCCACCAGGAGCACCAGGAGAAGCTACCATGGCAATTCCCAGTGTCATAATAAACGGAATGATAGTTGCAAGGTTGATTGGGATCTGATTCATCAGGCAAACAGCTGTTGCACAAGCAGTAATAGTAATCATAGATCCTGCCATATGTATGTTTGCACAAAGCGGTACTACAAAATTGCGAATTTGTTCGCATACACCATTTGCTTCAGCACATTGAAGATTAACTGGAATACTTGCGGCAGACGATTGAGTTCCCAGTGCTGTGGTGTAGCCTGGAATTTGATTTTTAATCAGGGTGAATGGATTTTTCTGGCTTATGGCACCAGCAACTATAAATTGAAAAGTAATACATACAAGGTGCATGAGAATTACAACAATAAATACCTTCCAGAGAATGCTTAAAATAGCAAAGGTTTTTCCTGATTTTGTCATATCAACAAAGGTTCCGCAGATGTAAAGGGGCAGCAATGGAATAATGACGGTATGCAGCACTTTATCAATAATTTTGGAAAAGTCATTCATGGCATTGTAAAGGGTATCACCAAGCTCTTTGCCACGCATGGTGGATAGGCAGAGCCCTATGATAAATGCCAGTACAACTGAAGCAAGAGTTTCCAAAAGCGGTGCAATACTGATGGAAAAATAAGGAGAGAGAGAACTGCCAGCTGTTTCGGCAATCTGCTCCAGAGCACCCTCGCTCATAAAATAAGGAAAAAGGCTGGATGAAACCAGAAAAGAGGCAGAGCCTGCAATTAAGGTGGAGCTATAAGCGAGGGCTACGGTAATCAGCAAAAGCTTTCCTGCTCCCTGAGATAAATTTGCAATTCCCATGGTTACATATGCTAAAATCATAAGGGGAATAACGAATTTTAAAAAACTGCTGAAAAATCCAGATAGGGTTATAACCAGTCGGCAAAGGCTTTCTGGTAAAAACTGACCAATCAGGATGCCTAAAATAATAGAAATAATCAGCTTTGGTACAAGGCCAAGCTTGAAACTCTGAATTTTCATAAAATAAACCTCCAGTAAGTAGTACAACGATGCATTGATTTAAGGGAGTGTAATCTCAACCATTGGATTTCCCATATGCTCAATAAAGCGATACATATCATCGGTTGGTATTTCAATGGTGGCTGTGTTGATGTTTGGATGGAAGGTAATTTTTTCTCTTTCTCGAAGTTCTGTATCAACGACAACAGTTATATCATGTTCCTTATTATTAATCAGTCCGAAGACAGATACCATACCAGGCGTCAGATTGAGTTTTTCTACCATCTTTTCCTCGGAGGCAAAGCTTACATGCTTTTCGCCAATCAAAGGGGAAAATTCCTTGATGTTAAGAGGCTTGTTGCCATTCATCAGAACCAGCCAGAAAGCGGTCTTTTTCTTATTCGTTAGGAAAAGGCTTTTACTTGGTGTGCCAGTCAGATGTCCCATGCACTGGTCTGCTTCCTCACAGGTGATGGTGGCTTCGTGTTCAACTCTCGTATATGGAATATTCAGTTCATTTAAGACTTCATAAAGCGGTTTTTCAACTTCTGCAATCATTATATAATACCTCCTGTTTAAAACAATTGTTAAGACGAGTATAGCATGGAAAACTTAGATAAAAAAGGCTTGCCAAAATAAAAAATCCATGTTATAATATTGTTTCGTGAGACAAATTATAAAAAATTCCTTGTTCTCCCCGGTGAGGGAGAGCCAGAGACCAGAAGGAGGTGCAACGCAACTATGAATAAGTACGAATTAGTTTTAGTTGTAAATGCAAAAATCGAAGACGAAGCTAGAGTAGCGACTGTTGAAAAAGCTAAAGAGTATATTACCAGATTCGGTGGTACTATTACCAATGTTGATGACTGGGGCAAGAGAAGATTAGCTTATGAAATCCAGAAGATGAGGGAGGGCTACTATTACTTCATCCAGTTCGAGTCTGATTCAGAGACTCCTGGCGAGCTTGAGCAGAGAGTTCGTATTATGGAAAACGTAATCAGATATTTATGCATTCGACAAGACGCATAAGAGAAGGAGGTTTTCCTCATGAATAAGTTGATTTTGATGGGCCGTCTGACAAGAGACCCTGAGATTAGATATTCCCAGGGAGAAAATTCCCTGGCGATTGCAAGGTTTTCACTTGCAGTAGACCGCAGATTTAAAAGAGCCGGTGAGGCGGAGGCAGATTTCTTTAACTGTACCGCATTCGGAAGACAGGCTGAGTTTGTAGAGCGGTATTTGAAGCAGGGAACCAGAATCCTTTTAACTGGTAGAGTTCAGAATGATAACTATACCAATAAAGAAGGACAGAAGGTATACAGTGTACAGGTTATTGCTGAGGAAATTGAATTTGCCGAGAGCAAGAGTGCCAGTGCAGCGAACCAGGCAGCAGGCGGATTTCAGCCGGCAGCACAGCCAGAGCCTAGTCAGGCTGTTGGCGATGGGTTCATGAATATACCGGACGGAATCGACGAAGAATTACCATTCAATTAAGATAGGAACAACTGTAAAAGTATTTGAAAAGGAGGTTTCGGTTATGCCATATAATAAGAATGACAGAGCTGATAGAGCTGATTCTCCAATGAAGAGAAGAGGCGGACGCAGAAGAAAGAAAGTTTGCGTATTCTGTGCAGATAAAGAACACAACGTAATTGATTACAAGGACGTAAATAAGTTAAAGAGATATGTATCTGAGAGAGGCAAGATTCTTCCTCGCCGTATCACAGGAAACTGTGCTAAGCATCAGAGAGCTCTTACTGTGGCCATTAAGAGAGCTCGTCATATCGCTTTGATGCCATATGTTTGCGAATAAACCTTAGGAAAATCAAGGATTTGCGAGTGTATGAGTTGTGTGTTGACACAAGATTTTAAGAGAATTGACCAATTACTCGAAAGGGTAGTTGGTCTTTTTTAATTAGTGTCTGCTTAATCAGCAGACACTAATTAGTGACGAGGAATATATAATACAAGCATATCGTAAGAGAAATGAGGAAATTGGATATCGCATTAGCCAAAAGCAGATTGTGGCGATGTAGAGGAGATATTATGGATATATTTACAATGGGATTTAGGCAAAAATTGGTGGATGTCGTTCAGGGAAAAGGAGAAATGATTTATGAGGTATACATGGATTGACGAATATTTACTTAGTAAGGCAGGAGTGACAAAAGATCTCCAGAAGGATTGGAATTGGATTCGTTATCAAATAGGTGGGAAAATGTTTGTCGCAGTCTGTTTGGGTGAGAATGATGAGCCATATTATATTACCCTAAAACTTGAACCGGCGGAAGGCGATTTTTTGCGTCAACAGTACGAGGATATCATTCCTGGATATTATATGAATAAAACCCATTGGAATTCAATAAAACCAGATGGTGAAGTGCCCGATAATTTATTGAAAGACTTATTAGATAAATCGTATCAACTTGTGCTTGATGGATTTAGTAAAAAGAAGCAGAGGGGAATATTAGAAGGAGATCAACCGATAAATGTAATAAGCTGTTGCGGCACAGATTGCTGAAAACTGGTGAAGATGATGAAAAGCCGGACGAGAAAGTACTTGATATTTTAGAAAATATTATGGATCAAATTAGACTGGTTTCCACATATAAAGGTGTCCATGTACCAGGCATGATATTTGATTCCATAGGAACAAAGAAGATTGCGGCTATTGCCAGCTATGTGATTGAAGCACTTGAACAGGGCAGAATTCTAGTTGTAGATGAGTTGGATAGCAGTATTCATTTTAAGCTTACCAGGACGATTGTTGCGATATTTAATAATGAATTGAATACAAGTGCACAGATGATATTTACAGTACATGATATTAACCTTATGGACTGTAAGAGAATGTTCCGGAAGGAGCAGATTTGGTTTGTTCATAAGGATGAAGAAGATGTATATGTATATTCACTTGCTGATTTTACTGCACAGCAGGGAGTGAGAGATACGACGGATGTTATGGAAAAATATAGGAAAGGAGCATCGCTCCATAACCAGATTTTAGTTATTTTGCGACACTCCCCTTGAGTATGCTTTATTAATTAAATTTAATCGTGTAGTAGCCGGAAGTAGTTTTGCTGCCCTTTTCTACCTGAATATAGTAAGTGCCAGCTGGAAACTTGTCTTTAGATTTAAAGGAAACCTTGTTACTATCATAGATACGAATGGTGTCGCCGAAAATAGTTAATTTGCTGCTGGCTGGAATAACCTTAAATTTTAACTGGTCACAGCTTTTTGCAGTGATGGTCAGGGACAGCACCTGCTTTTTCGTAAGCTTTATCTTGTAGTAATCATATTTTTCTATGGAATCCTCGGATTGCACTACACCCTTTGCAGTTTTTCCTTTGGAAATAGCTATAGCCTTTTTCTTGGAGGAACCACTTTTTTCGCTTACTGCGGTAAAAGAATAATTTAAATGGCTTATATTGGAAGAAGTACCCTTTAAGGCAATGTAGTAGGTACCTTTTTTGACAGCAAAATAGGTTACACCACCCTTTGATGTATTTGATAAATAAACGCTATTGGAGCATGCTTCTTTCTTGGAGTTATAAAGAGTGACATAGGTGGAGCCAACATAGTTATCAGAATCTGCAGCTACTTTAATATAACCGGTCTTAGGAATACTGATTTCATGGTAAAGTAATTCATTATTACCGGAGAAGCTGTAAACATCCTCTTTGACATTGATTTTTCTTGTCTCACTATTGTAGCAGTATGGACTGATTGTAACGGCTACATCGGAGTTTGTTCCCTTGTAAGTAAATTGTAAATAATAAGTACCGGCCTTTGTAATCGGTGCAGACAATGTAGCCTCTAAAGTGCCGGAGCTTAAATATTTACTGTAGCCAGTTTTTTCTGTACAGGAAGCATCGGAATAAAGCTGTGCAGTAATGCCCTTTTCGGTACCGGCAATAGACATAGGAATATAAATATATCCGGCATGCTCCATATTGATTTCCTGGATAACAGATTCTGCACCGGCTGGCAGAGTTACTGTATAAGAAGTAAAAGAAGAAGCTTCGGGTGTGAAGGAAGCTGCCTCGCCGGGAACGATACCCTGTGTGGAATCTGTAGTGATAGGTGTTGTAGTTTCAACGGCCTGTGCAGCTGGTGCAAATGCAGAAAAGCTGAGTACGGCAGCCAGAAGACAGACGGTCAGTTTTTTTAATTTCATTGAAAAACCCTCCCTTGGTTTGAATTAAAATAGTTTGTGATCATTTTATAATAAAAGAAGGGTGAAGTCAATTCAAACAAAAGCACTAATTTAAAAAGGGCTTTTAAATTTGAGCTAGAAATGGTATAATGTACTCCGTAGCTTTGTATTCATAAATGGGAGATTGATTATGAAGAAGAAAGTAAGAGTAAATAGAGCAATTAAATCTTATTTGAGATGGCCGCTGCTTTTAACACCACTGCTTATATGCATGAATATCAGTATTTTGGTGATAGACCAAAAGGCTGGTTTTATTATGGGTGCTTATACCCTTCTGTATTTTTTGATTGCACTTGTTTTGTTTCTGACAAAAAGATCCACTCTTTTAAAAGACATGGTTGGCTATGCTGCAGATTATGGAAAGGTGCAGAAACAGCTGCTGCGTGAGATGGAGCTGCCTTTGGGTGTTATGGATACAGAGGGGCATCTTCTGTGGGCTAATGATGAATTTCTTGATATTATTAAAGATGAAAAGGCCGGCAGAAGAAACATTGCAAATGTAATCCCAGAGCTAAATCCTGAGCTTTTTCCAGAAGGTGAGCTGGATGAAGAGGCCCATGTAAAGATAGGAGAAAGAAATTACCGAATTGTGCTTCGCAAGATTATGCTGGAGGAAGATGCAGAGGAAAATGCTAAGGGGCTGGGAAGAGACTTAGAGAAGCTGTGCGATAACAGCTGCCTGATTAATCTGTATCTACATGATGAGACAGAGATTTTACAGTATATTCAGGAAAACCATGACCGGAAAATGGTATCCGGCCTGATTTATATTGATAACTATGAAGAGGCACTGGACAGTATGGATGAGGTAAAGAGTTCCCTGTTAGTAGCTTTGGTAGACCGGAAGATAAGTAAATATATGCAGAACATTGATGCTATCCTGCGGAAGATGGAGAAGGATAAGTATTTCTTTGTTTTTCAGCAGAAATATTTGCCCCAGCTCCAGAATGAAAAATTCTCTATTCTGGAGGAGGTGCGGACGGTAAATATTGGTAATGAGATGGCGGTTACCGTTAGTATAGGACTGGGCGTTAATGAGGATTCCTATTTGGGAAGCTATGAGTATGCCCGGGCAGCCATTGATTTAGCTTTGGGACGCGGTGGTGACCAGGCGGTAGTAAAGGAAAAGGAAAAGATATCCTACTATGGAGGAAAGAGTGTCCAGGTAGAGAAAAATACCCGTGTGAAGGCAAGAGTAAAGGCTCATGCTCTGAAGGAACTGGTACAAGCCAAGGATGAGGTTGTTATTATGGGACATTCTGTAGGTGATGTGGATTGCTTTGGTGCAGCTGTTGGCGTATATCGGATTGCCAAAACTCTTGGA
Source organism: Acetivibrio ethanolgignens (assembly GCF_001461035.1). GTDB lineage: Bacteria > Bacillota > Clostridia > Lachnospirales > Lachnospiraceae > Velocimicrobium > Velocimicrobium ethanolgignens. The sequence continues at coordinate 89,611 of NZ_LNAM01000186.1, forward strand.
AAGAGGGCATATATCGTTATCAACGAAATAACGGCTTCTGTGCGACCTAATATAGAGCGGTTTCGGAACAATCCTGACTATGAAGAGGATATGATTATAACCGGGGGAAGAGCAAAGGAGATAGTTGATAATGATACCCTTTTGGTGGTTGTGGATGTAAATCGTCCAGGCTATACAGAATGTGAAGAGCTGACTCATCAGACCCAGACCGTTGTTATTCTGGATCACCACAGAAGGACTGGTGAAGTCATTGAGAATGCAGTACTTTCCTATATAGAGCCCTATGCATCCTCCTCTTGTGAAATGGTTGCAGAGATTTTACAGTACATTGACGATGGAATTAAGCTAAAGCAGCCAGAGGCAGATGCCATGTATGCTGGTATTATGATTGATACCAACAATTTCCTAACAAAGACAGGGGTGCGTACCTTTGAAGCGGCAGCATACTTAAAACGCCACGGTGCAGATGTTACCCGTATCCGAAAGGGACTTCGCAGCGACATGGAGGAGTATAAGATCCGGGCAGAGGCGATTAAACATACGGAGGTCTATCTGGGGTGCTATGCAATTACCGTCTGTGCGGCAGAGGGTATGGATAGTCCGACGGTCCTGGGTGCTCAGGTGGCAAATGAGCTTTTGGACATTTCAGGAGTTAAGGCCTCCTTTGTATTGACGGAGTTCAATGATAAAATTTATATTAGTGCTCGTTCTATTGACGAGCTGAATGTGCAGCTGGTTATGGAGCGGCTGGGCGGCGGTGGACATATGAGTGTTGCCGGTGCGCAGCTTAAGGACTGCACGATAGAAGAGGCAAAGGATATTGTCCGGAAAACTTTAGACGATATGAATGAGGAAGGAGAATTATAATGGATATTATTTTATTACAGGATGTAAAGAGCCTTGGTAAAAAGGGTGAGACAGTAAAGGTAAATGACGGCTATGCAAGAAACTTTATTCTGCCAAAGAAGCTGGGGGTAGAGGCTACCTCTAAGAATCTTAACGATTTGAAGCTTCAGAAGGCTCATGAGGAAAAGGTGGCACAGGAGATTTTGGAGGAGGCAAAGGCCTTTGCAGCAGAGCTTGCTGACAAAAAGGTAGAGCTTTTTATCAAGACTGGTGAGGGTGGAAGAACCTTCGGTTCTGTATCTACCAAGGAAATTGCAGCAGCAGCCAAGGAGCAGTTGGGTTACGATATTGATAAGAAAAAGATGCAGCTTGCTGAACCTATTAAAAGTCCGGGAACCTTTGAAGTGCCAATTAAGCTTCATCCAAAGGTAATCGGAAGTCTTAAGGTGCATGTATCTGAGCAGTAAAGGATGAGAATACGATGGACGAGGCATTGATTAAAAAAATTCTGCCCCATAGCGATGAGGCAGAGCGTTCGGTCATTGGCTCTATGATTATGGATAGGGACGCCATTATGACGGCTTCGGAGATTCTGATTGAGGAGGATTTTTATCAGAAGCAGTATGGCGTTCTCTTTGGAACTATGACAGAGCTGTACAATGAGGGGCGGCCGGTTGATTTGGTTACCCTGCAGGACCGTCTGAAGGAAAAGGAGCTGCCACCGGAGCTTTGCAGTGTAGAGTTTATTCGTGATTTGGTAGCAGCGGTGCCAACCTCGGCAAATGCCAAGTATTATGCTAATATTGTAAAGGAAAAGGCTGTGCTCCGGCGGTTGATTAAGGTGTCAGAGGGTATTGCCAATGAATGTTATTTGAGCCGCGAGCCGGTGGATGCGATTCTGGAGGACACGGAAAAGCAGATTTTCGATGTAGTGCAGAATAAGTCTACCGGTGATTTTGTGGGGATTGATAAAATAGTGTTGCAGTCCCTAGAAAGCATAGAGGCGGCTTCTAAGACAAAGGGTACGGTAACCGGAGTGTCTACTGGCTTTTATGATTTGGATTATAAGACGGCAGGCTTACAGCCTTCGGACCTGATTCTGGTAGCGGCACGTCCTTCCATGGGAAAGACGGCTTTTGTATTGAATATAGCAGAGCATGTGGCAGTAAAGGATAAAAAGACAACGGCGATATTCAGCCTGGAAATGTCAAAGGACCAGCTGGTAAAACGTATGTTAGCCATGAATTCCAAGGTAGATTCCCAGGCTATCCGAAGCGGTGAGCTAAAGGATGATGACTGGGTAAAGCTGGTAGAGAGTGTAAAGGAAATCGGAAGCTCCGGTTTGATTATTGATGATACGCCGGGTATTTCCATTTCCGAGCTGCGTTCCAAGTGCCGGAAGTATAAGCTGGAGCATGACCTGGGCTTGGTTATCATCGATTATTTACAGCTGATGACTGGCAACAGGAAAACAGAATCCAGACAGCAGGAGGTATCGGATATCTCTCGTTCACTGAAGGCTCTGGCGAGGGAGATTAATGCTCCGATTGTGGCACTTTCCCAGTTGAGCCGTGCGGTAGAGCAAAGACCGGATAAACGGCCGATGCTTTCCGATCTTCGTGAGTCCGGTGCGATTGAGCAGGATGCCGACGTGGTTATGTTTATTTATCGTGATGACTACTATAATAAGGATACCGAGGAGCCAGGTGTAGCAGAGATTATTATCGGTAAGCAACGTAACGGCCCGACAGGTACGGTAAAGCTGGGCTGGCAGGCTCAGTACACCAAGTTTGTAAATCTGGAGAGAAATCATTAGAAAGGGACGTAAGGTTTATGTCATATACAGCGTTATACAGGAAATTCCGTCCGGCTGCTTTTGAAGATGTAAAGGGACAGGAGCATATCGTTACGACTCTGAAAAACCAAATACGGGCAGACCGGATTGGTCATGCCTATCTGTTCTGCGGAACAAGAGGAACCGGAAAAACTACGATAGCGAAGATACTGGCGAAGGCAGTGAACTGTGAGCATCCGATAGATGGAAGCCCCTGCAATTCCTGTGCCATGTGCAAAGTAATCAATGCCCAGACTTCGATGAATGTGATAGAGATTGATGCGGCCTCTAACAATGGTGTGGACAATATCAGAGAGATTATTGATGAGGTTCAGTATTCTCCGACAGAAGGCCGTTATAAGGTTTATATTATTGATGAGGTTCATATGCTTTCTACAGGAGCCTTTAATGCATTGTTAAAGACTTTGGAGGAGCCACCGGCTTATGTTATTTTTATTCTGGCAACGACGGAGGTACACAAGATTCCGATTACGATTCTTTCCCGGTGCCAGAGATATGATTTTAAGCGGATTACCATTGATACGATTGCAGCGAGAATACAGGAGCTGGCAGATAAGGAGGGCATACAGGCAGAAGAAAAAGCCATCCGTTATGTAGCAAAGGCTGCAGACGGTTCCATGAGAGATGGATTAAGTCTGTTTGACCAGTGTATTGCTTTCTATCTGGGGCAGGAGCTTACCTATGACAGAGTGCTGGAGGTTTTAGGAGCGGTAGATACCGAGGTGTTTGGTACGATGTTCCGCCATATTGCCCGTGGTGAAGCGGTAGAAGCATTAGAGCTTCTGGAAAAACTGATTATTGACGGCAGAGAGCTTGGCCAGTTTACGACCGATTTTACCTGGTATTTGAGGAACCTTTTACTTATAAAGACCTCGGATATGGCGATGGATATGATTGATGCATCCAGCGAGCAGCAGGACATTCTACGACAGGATGCACTTTTGTGTGATGCCGATACGCTGATGCGGTATATCAGAGTGTTGTCAGAGCTTTCTAACCAGTTAAAGTTTGCCAGCCAGAAACGGGTACTGGCAGAGATTGCATTGATTAAGCTGTGTCGTCCAGAGATGGAAAAAGGCTATGATTCCGTTCTTGACAGGATTCGTCAGATAGAAAGAAAACTGGAGGATGGAAGCTTTATTCCGGCAGGGGCTGTCCCTGGAACGAATGGTTCAGGAATTGCAGAAGCAGGTCAGGCAGTTGTGGCATCTCCCGTACTTTCTGCTGAAGCCAGAGAGGCTCTAGCAAATGCAGTACCGGAGGATTTAAAGGCAGTTGGGAAGGACTGGGGTGCTATTATGGCACAGCTTCCACCGGCAGTAAAATCCATGATGGGTAGTGCAAGACCGATAGCCGGTGAAGGTAATGTGCTGATTCTTCAGTTTACGGATGAGCTGGAAAAGAATTTTATTGATACACCGGAGCATCTGTTAGATATTGAAGAGACAATCCGCAAGCGGATTCAAAAGGAAATAAAGGTAGAAACCAGATATGCAGGCTCAGAGGATACTACAGCTACCGCTGAGCTGGATTTAAGAAATATTGTAGGAGCTCTTGAAAAAAAGGGAGTTTCTGTAGAATATGAAGATTAATTAAAGGAGGAAATAAAAATGGCAAAAAGAGGTGGATTTCCAGGAGGAATGCCTGGTAATATGAATAATCTGATGAAGCAGGCACAGAGAATGCAGAAGCAGATGGAGGAAAAAACAAAGGAATTAGAGGAAAAGACCTATGAAGGAACTGCCGGTGGAGATGCTGTAAAGGTTACTGTTTCCGGCAAAAAAGAGGTGGTTAGCGTAAAGCTTTCGGAAGAGGCTGTTGACCCGGATGATATTGAAACTCTGGAGGATTTAATCGTAGCCGCAGCTAATAACGCTCTTCGCATGATGGAGGAGGACTCTGCTAGTGTAATGGGCTCTATTGCAGGTGGTCTTGGCGGCCTGGGCGGAGGCTTTCCGTTCTAATGGATTACTATAGTGCACAAATCAGCAAGCTCATTGAGGAGCTTTCCCGACTTCCGGGTATTGGAAGCAAATCGGCACAGCGGCTTGCATTTCATATTATTAATATGCCAAAGGAGCAGGTAGAAAGTCTGGCAAAAACGATTACCGAAGCAAAGGCTAATATCCGTTATTGTAATGTGTGCTGTACTCTGACAGATAAGGAAGTCTGTCCAATCTGCAGCAGTGATAAGCGAAATAAAAAGCAGATTATGGTAGTGGAGAATCCAAGAGACCTGGCAGCCTATGAAAAAACCCAGAAATATGAAGGTGTGTACCATGTGCTGCATGGTGCTATCTCTCCGATGTTAGGTATCGGTCCCGGAGATATCCGTTTAAAGGAGCTGATGCTGCGGCTGCAGGGAGATGTGGACGAGGTTATTATAGCCACAAATTCCAGCCTGGAGGGTGAAACGACGGCGATGTATATCAGTAAGCTGATTAAGCCGACGGGGATCAGGGTCAGCCGTATTGCCAGTGGCGTACCGGTAGGTGGTGATCTGGAATATATTGATGAGGTAACGCTGCTCCGGGCACTGGAGGGACGGGTTGAACTATAGAGGAGATAATTTTATGATTATAAGACAGATAAAAAAATGTATGTTAGGGGCCACGGTAGCGCTACTGCTTGCAGCGGCCCCTTTTGTGGCATCTTTTTCAGAGAACGGAGGAGGTACGGTAGTGGAGGCTGCCTCAGCCAGACTTTCTGCTCCGGTGGTTTCTAAGAAAGCAGGAACCTATAAAAATAAGGTAACGGTAACTATTGAAAATAAGGCAGCCAGAGGGAAAATTTATTATACAACGGATGGGAAAATACCTACAGCCAAGTCCAGGGTATATAAAAAGCCGTTGACTTTTCAAAGGACAACCGTATTAAAGCTGTGCTGTATTAGCGGTAACCAGAAGAGTGCCGTAGTTACACGAAGGTATGTAATAAAGAAGTCAAGTTCCCCATATAAGCCGATGGATGAAGATATTTACACGCACAGCCGGGTAGAAAAATATATTAATGCCCTGGCGTATGAGGACAAAAAGAATTTGACGGCAGAGGAGAAGCAGGTATGTCAAAAAATAGAACAGATTATAGCAGAGACCATTCATGAGGGTATGACCAGAGAGGAAAAGGCAAAGGCTATCCATGATTACATTATTAATTTAAATGCTTATGATTATGAAAATTATAATCGTGGGACGCTGCCAGATACCGCCTTTGATGTTAGGGGGGTACTGCTTAGGAACAAATCGGTCTGCCAGGGATATGCAGAAACCTATTTTATCTTTATGCATTTGCTGGACATTCCCTGCAAAATGATTTCGGGTGGAGATCACGGCTGGAATTTGGTGAAGCTGAGTGACGGGAAATGGTATCATGTGGATTGTACCTGGGATGACCCGGTGATGGAAGGCGGAGAGCAGAAATTACTTTATCGCTATTTGTTTATGAATGATGAGATTATGCTGCTGGATCATCAATGGGAAGTAAAAGATTTTCCAGCTTGCAATGGAACGAAATACCTTTACTATGGCTATGATACAAAGCTTGCTTCGGTAAATGATTTTGCCGACGCAGTAAGAAAGGCATATGCAGAAGGAAAGCATGAACTGACAGTATTGTATCCGGAGGAGGGATTACCAGATTTACAAATTATATGTGATATAACAGGAGCGAATAGAGTTGGGTATTATCCGCCAGAGAAATTAGGAAAGTATACTATATTTACCGTTACGTGGTAAGAAATGTTGTTTAAACAGAGCTTGGATTGAGTGAGGAAGAAAGGGAAGTATATGAAATTTTAAGTGAAACGCTACCTAAGCCAATTAGTGAAATTATGACTGGTGTGCCATATGGAAAAAGTAAGGTTACAGAAATTTTAAAAAGAATGGTGAATGCAGGAGTTGTGAAGATTAAAGGAAATGGCAGAGGAACAAAGTATCATTTATGATAACGTTCGGATATTAATTAAGAAAAACAAAAAGGAACGGCAATGCCGTTCCTTTTTGTTTTGGTTAATGAGAGGGGGAGAGTAATTCAAATGTATGAAAACCTCTTACGATTATTAGTATACCCAATAATTGTGACAATAGTGTGTATAAACCCTAAAAAAAATCTAAAACTTCTAAAGGATTAGTGAAGAAATTATAGAATATTTTATACCAAGACAAATAAAGTCGGCTAGCTGCATCACGACGTCAAGCCGGGTAGTTTGTAATACCATATTATTTAAGACGCCGGAAATGTTTACAATGCCAGTGATAAAGATATCGCCGACTGCCGGAAGTACCTTATCCACACCGATACCAGGACATAGAGAGCCTTCTCCGAGAGTAATACAGCCAATGTGCCGGCTGGAACCGAGAGAAGCATCTATGGCAATAACGGTGGCAAAGGGATGTAGCCGACGGATTTTCTGTATGGTTTCCTCCAGGTTCTTCGCATGAACCGGTTCGGAAAGTGTACCATAGACAAAAAAACCAGGATGCTTAAGATGAGAGAGCTTGTAGCCTATGATGGGACCAAGACAGTCTCCGGTAGCCCGATCTGAGCCGATACACAAAAGAACAAGCTCCTTTTGTCTTTTTAATTTATTTTTTATTAAGCAGGTAAGCATCTGGGAAAATTTTGGGATATCCTGCTTTCTATTTGCATCATAATAATAAATGTCTGTTTTTTTTGTTAATGTCGAATTCATAGTGCCTCCTAGATTGATTTAATAAAGGTATTCCCTAAATGGAAAAAATTACGCAGAAAAACCGCCGCGGAATATGACAAAGGTGGAAAAAGACTGGTGAGAAAGAAAAAAGAAGGAGGAAAAAGAAGGAAAGAGGGCGAAATGAAAGAAAGTATTCTTTTCCATTTTGACAAATTCCTGGGAAGCTTCGTGTTAAGATGGAGAAAAAAAGAGAGGACAGAGAGGAAAATGACAGAAGAATTAAAACTGCCTAAGAATGTAAGACAAATTGGACGAGCCATGCCGGAGAAAAAGCTATACATAGAGGACTATGTAATTACCTTCGCAAGAAAGCAGACGAAAAAGAAAGCAGAGCCACAGCTAGCGGTGCTCCTGGGGAAGGAGCCCCAAAAGCAGGAGGAACCTTTATTTATTAGTGGAGCTGTACTGGTAGAGGATTTTGCAATCGAAACATCACTGCTACTTAGCAATGAAAACTGGTCCCAGGTTTATGAGGAGATAAAGACTCATTTTTCCGAGCTTGAAATCGTGGGCTGCCTCCTGATTCAAATGGCCTCCGGGGAAGCACCAAGTGAGAGGATACAAAGACTTTATCGAGAGAATTTCGGCGGTGGACATAAGGTATTGTTTCTTTATGATGGAGAAGAAAAGGAGGAGCATTTTTATTTACTGGAAAATGGACTTTTACAAAAGCAGGAGGGCTTTTATATTTACTATGAAAAAAATGAGGCCATGCAGGAATACATGATTGGAAAAAGCGATGGAGCAAGCGAAGAGCCATTATTTGAGGATAAGGCCATGAAGCGGGTAAGAGAAACGATAGCAGCAAAACCCCAAAGAAAGGAGCGTACGCCGGAGCACCGTCTGCTACAGTTGATGTATGGGGCTAGTATGGTTCTGGCAGCAGCAGTTCTCGTAATTGGAATTACGATGTTAGATAGTCATGATAAGATGCAGAGTATGGAAACAACATTGAATGTAATTTCAGATAAGGTAAGTGAAAATACATCGCAGCCAGTAGTGGTGGAAACACTGCCTGGAAATACTCATGTGAGCAGCAATGAGGAAATGAAGAAGGCTGAGATCAAAAAAGAAGAGGCTAAAGAGAGTGAGGCTGAGACTAAGGAGGTAGTGGCAAAAAAGAATTATTATACGGTAAAGGAAGGAGACACTCTGGCCTTTATAAGCTTGAAGGAATACAACACACTGGATATGGTTAAGGAGATTCAGGAGCTCAATGAGATTGATGACAGGGATAAAATCTATATTGGGCAGAAATTACTTCTTCCATAATAAAGGTAATTGTGGTAAAGTAGTTTTAGCAATTAGCAAAAAGATAAGGTGTGTTGTATGGATAGTTTAATGGAACGCAAGGATGAAAAACGAATAGAAAGAGAAAGAAAGAAGCACAAAAGAACAGTAGTATTTACAACTGTATTTGCAATATTTGCAGTTGCAGTTTTTGCTGGTTATCTGATTAACAGCCTGATTAATCGGGAATATACGGCATACGAAACAGTAACCTCGATTCCAAGGCAGGACAGTGATACGGTAAAATATCTTCCTTATAAAGATGGGTCTATTCTAAAATATACAAGAGATGGAGCCTCAGCAATGGATACGGAAGGCAATGCTTTGTGGAACGGCAGTTACGAGCTCAATAATCCGGCGGCTGATGTCTGTGGCTCCTATGTTGTCATTGCAGATATCGGAGGAAAGGAAGCTTATGTGTTTAATGGCAGTGATTCGGGAACAAGAATTACAACACTTTTGCCGATTTTGGAAGCAGAGGTAGCAAAGCAGGGAGTTGTGGCTTTGGTGCTGGAGGGTGAGGATTCTAACGAAATTCAGATTCATAACCCATATGAGGGCAGCAAGTCGCTTTTGGTAAAGATTCTGACGAATGCAGGAAATGATGGTTATCCGGTAGATATCAGCCTGTCAGAGGATGGTAAAAAGCTGGTGACTTCTTATGTAACAACAAAAAACGGTGAATTAAAAAGTAAGGTGACTTTCTATAATTTTGATGAAGTAGGAAAAGATAAGGTAAACAATATTGTAGGTGGTGTGGACTACGGCAGTGATGTCGTGGCTAGAGTTGTATTCCTGGACAATGATACGGTATGCCTGATGCTTAATAAGGGACTGATTCTTTATTCTATGCAGGAGCTTCCTGAGGAGACTGCGGTGCTGGATGCGGGAGTAGAGCTTAATAGTGTCTTGTATAATGGAAATTCTATCGGATATATAGCAGATGGTAAGCTTTTACTGTATGGCTTTAGCGGCAGCAAAAAGCTGGAGCTTCCGGTTGCCTGGGAGTATGATGAGGCAGAGCTGATTGGTGAGGATATTATTTTTCGCTCCAAGCTATCCTGTCATGTGCTTCGAATGGGCGGTTCCGTAAAGCTGTCCTGTAGTTTTGATAAAAATATTCTTTATATGTTTCCGACAGAAAAGAAGGACCGCTATATTTTTATTGATGAAAATAATATAGAAGAAGTAAAGCTTTTGGAGGAAGGAAACTAATGGAGGCAGATAAGCTTTTAGATTTAGGAAGGAATCTGGATGTCGAGCAATTAAACTGGCTTGTGATAGCGGTTATTATTATTATAGCTGGTTATATGATAAAAGGTGGGGCAGATGGCTTTGTAAAAACTGTCTTTGAAATGTTTTCTGTGCTGGTGGCGGCAGCAGCGGCATCTTTTTTGGCACCTTATATCAATACAGTATTAAAAAGTGATGCACCTTTATTTGCCTTTTTAATCGGATATTTTGTGTGCTGGCTCATATTAAAATATGCTTGTGCGGCACTGGATATTATAAGCAGGCTTCCAATTATCAATGAACTTAATAAGGCAGCAGGGCTGCTGGCTGGACTGTTCCGGGGAATTATTATGGTATGGACTCTGTTTATTATTATAACTGTTTTCCGGGAGACGGCATGGGGTGGTACGGCATTGGGACTGATAGAAGACAGCCATATTCTGAAAACCCTTTACCAAAGCAATCTTATCCTAAAGCTGGCAAAGGTCTTTTTTTAGAGCAGGCATTGCATTAAGTACAGGTATCCGTTATAATAGGGGGTATCAGGTTGGCCTGGCCGACAAATACATACAGAAAGGGAAGTTGTTATGGCGAAGGATATTATTAAGTTCGATGATTTCGACAAGCTTGAATTTAAGCTGGGTGTGATTGTAGATTGTAAGCTGCACCCGGACGCAGACCGGCTACTGATTTTTCAGGTAGATGTAGGAGAAGAAGAGCCAAGACAGATTGTTTCCAGCATTGCAGAGTTCTATAAGCCGGAAGAGGTTATCGGAAAGCGGGTTGTAGTTGTTACCAATCTTAAGAAAGCAAAATTCAGAGGCGTTGAATCCAATGGAATGCTTATGTGTGCTTCTTTAGAGGATGATGAGGATGTTGAGCTTTTAACTATTACAAAGGATTTTCCGGGAGGAACCTTAGTAGATTAATATGAATGACCGAGCCAGGGACAAAATAAGCCGCAGACTTTTTCGTCCCTGGTAATTTGTGTAACAGGAAAGTATGGAGAAGAGTATGATACAAAAAGAGTATTTATTTTTTGATTTAGATGGAACCCTGACTGATTCTTCAGAAGGAATTACAAAGGGAGTTATGTATAGCCTTGCCAAATTTGGGATTCAGGAAGAGAGGATGGAGGAGCTGCTTAAGTTCATAGGCCCGCCGCTAAGGGATTCCTTCATGAAATATTATGGCTTTTCTGAGGAAGAAGCCAAAAAAGCTGTTATTTATTATAGAGAGTATTATCAGAATACAGGGCTTTTTGAAAATAAGGTCTATCCGGGGATGGAGGATGTTCTTATTGCTTTAAAGCAGGCTGGGAAAAAGCTGGTAGTAGCGACCTCTAAGCCAGAAGAATATGCAAGGCGTATTCTGGAGCGTTTTGGCTTGTATGATTATTTTGATTATATTGCCGGAGCTGGTATGGATGGAAGCAGGACAAAAAAGGCTGAAGTAATTGAATATGCCCTGGAAAGCTGTGATATTACAGACAAAGAAGAGGTTTTGATGATTGGCGATAGAGAGCATGATGTGTTTGGTGCAGCACAGGTCGGAATAAGGTGCATGGGTGTATTATATGGCTTTGGAAGTCGTCAGGAGCTGGAGCTTGCTGGAGCAGCTTATATTGCAGAGAGCGTAGCTGATATTGAAAGACTGATATTAAAGTAGGAAGAATGTATAAAAAAGACAGCTCAAAAAAAACTCGAAAAAAATAAAAAAAGTTGTTGACAAATAGAGAAAAAAGTAGTAAGATAATATTCGTTGTCGCTGAGACATGAAAACAGTAGAGAAAATAAATTAAAAGTTTTTCAAAAAAACTATTGACAAAGCGGTTACGATGTGATAAGATATAAAACGTTGACGCCGCAAGGCAGACAACAAAGAACCTTGATAATTAAACAGTGAAACAACCCTGAAAATTCTAATGA
>NZ_LNAM01000187.1 GCF_001461035.1 Acetivibrio ethanolgignens
CTGAAAAACATATCAAAATCTTTTTCAAAAAGTTCTTGACATATCACCAGAATGCTATTTTGTACTATTGTATATTATTCCATAATTTTGGTTTTTATGTCAATAAATTTTGGCATTTTTATGCTTGTTTTTTTACAGCTTTCTATGCTATATTGTATTTTACAGACCTTTAAAAGTTGATTACTTGTTTTGCTTCAAAAAATGGAGGGACTAAAATGGTAAACGAAACCTTGGACAGACACCTTTACACCAACGACAGCAGCAAAAAGCTCGTCGAGGTAAAGCAGGAAGTAATTGAAAGCGAGTCGCTAGACCCGGATGATGTAGTTAATTACATCATCGAAAAGTATCAGTTTAATTTTTAGGAGTAAGAAGCTGGGACAGCACCCTTTGAAAAGGATGCTGCCCCAGCTTCTTTTTTAACTGTTTGTAGTACGAATAACCTCTACCCGAGTAATATCTTTATTATCATAAATCTTCGCTATTCTGAGTGCATACCCATGGTAATACACACAGGCTCCTGTTCCCAGTTCTTCTCCACGTGCCTGAAGCTCTCTCTTTACTACGTCTGCCAGAGTTTCATCACCTTCACATGGTATATCCAGCTTTAGCAGGGCATTAATCAGTCTTGCCTTCTGCGTACCACGATATACGGTCTTTTCTACCTCATCAAAACTGCAAAACAGGAACTTCCGGGTTGCAAATAAAATAGCAATTGAGATAATACCAATCAATGTCTGTATCGGTGACAGATGCTCCACTACCATCTGACGTGCCGTAGCAAACATCAGAACCTCAATAACTGTACTCGGCGTATGCTTACAGAGCATCTTAACAAATTCCACGCCAACTGCAAGACTGAGTGCTTTCCCCATTAAATCACTCAGTACATCACTGCCCATTTCGTAGCTATCCATGTAAAAGACCTCTCCTGCCAGCTGAATCGTCAAAACAAGGATTACAACTACCAAAAGTGCAGAAATCATCATTTCCAGATAACCCGCTGCCGAATAAATTTTTCCCTCAAAAAATTTCCTCATTCTTTTCTCCCTTTCTTATTTATCTTCCCCGACAATTCACTCCGTCTTTTTTATTCTATCAAAAAAATACAGGCAGTGCAATTAAAAATTAAAAAGAGAATCTGCAATATTATCATCAAATGCTTATAAACCAATCCATTATCTCCGGAATTCAGATATATCCAAATGTATAGAACAAAGAGTTTGCAAAGCAAACTCTCCGCCTGCGGCGGGTCGCGAAAGCGACATCTACCACGCCGCCGCAGTGCGATCCTTAGCGGAGCGTTTTTTATTCAATAGGACGCACTTTCCTATTGAATAAAATACAGGAACCAAATCTCTGTTCCGATTCGGCTCCTGTCCAAAATACGTTTTTCTGTGCTATCCTATTTGACTGCTGCTACTTCAATTTCAACCTTTGCACCTTTGGGCAGTTTCCTACCTCAATTGCCTGAAAATATGGACCAATCGCAGCCGGAGCTGCCGGAGAAACAATAGCATTTCTCATTTTTCCGCTTTGCATGCAGTCTTTACTTCATCACTTTTCTTCATCCAGTCTTTTCCTTCCACAAATCTGGCAATAATCATAGCAAGCCCGGTATCCCCCGTGACATTAACTGCTGTGGCAGGTGCATCCGTAATTGTTCCAATAAGAACCATAATCGGAATTGACACAGTCGGGAACCCAAACGCTGAAATAATAAAAATTTCTGCAACGTATCCACCAGCAGGTATTCCACCCATAACAACTGATGCAATCACCGCAATTACAATGGATAAAACAATATTGCGTGGGGTTGCATATGGAACACCAAATACTGAACAGAGAAATGCTATTTTAATAATCTGAATTATGCATGCTCCGTCTTTATGTAAATTCGCTCCAAGGGGAATTGCTAGATCTGCAATTTCATTCGGAATACCAATCTCTTTTGCCTGAATCATATTCATCGGAAGGGTTGCCGCGGAAGAACAGGTACCAAGTGCAGTAAGTGTAGGAGGAACTGCAGTCTTCCACCATCTCCTAACGCCCTCCATACCGGCACCGATATATGCCTCTACCGTCTGAGAGACAAGAAAATACACAAAAATCACAACAAGATACATTACAATAGCCTTACCAAGCGGTCCAACAACTTCACTTCCATATTTCCCAATCAAAATTGCAAAGTAACATCCAAGACCAAGAGGTGCTATTTTCATCACAATCCCGATTACCTTAACAACAACTTTAGTCATACAATCCATTGTCGCAACAATAGGCTTTCCTTTTTCTCCCGCCATAATAATTGCAATTGAAAATATAACCGTAAACACAATCAATGCCATCAGATTATTTCTAGAGAACAGAAGAGGGAAATCATTAACTGTAAACATACCGAGAAAATTCATGGAACTGGTCATGTCGCCTACTTCCGAACTAAAATCAATATTAGCGTTTGCCGGATCAATAAACAAACAAGGTACTGCCATAAAAAGGCTGGCTATAATTCCAGTAATGATCGTTCCTGCAAGGAAAATAAATAAAATTTTTCTAAGTTTTGAAAGATCCGTCATTTTTGCAATCGCGGCTGTCAAAGAACAGAAAATCAAAGGAACTACACAGCAGTACAAAAGATTTAAGAAGGTATCGGCAACCGGCTGAAGAACTGCTGCTCCTTCACCCCAGAAAAATCCAATCACGCCACCAACTACCATGGAGCCTAACAATAATATGGAGGATTTATAGGTATTCCAAATCTGTTTCATCTCATTATCTCCTTTCTTACAATGACTATTAATCCCACTTCTGATGACTGTCTATCGCCGCTTTCAATTGTTTCAGTGCCTGCTCTACAGTTGCCCGAGGACACGCTACATTGAATCTTTCAAACTGAGCTGTTGCCGGTCCGAAAATCTTACCAGAATCCAACCATAAACGTGCTTCTTCAACCATGATATGATCCAGCTCTTCGTCTGTAAAACCATAACCGGAAAAATCCACCCAGAGGAGATAGGTTCCTTCCGGTTCAACAAAATGGGCTTTCGGGAAATTCTCTTTTACGAACTCTTTGAAGTACTGCATATTGCCGGTGATGTACTCAACCAGTTCTTTTACCCATTCATCGCCCTTGGTATATACGGATTTTACCGCAAGCATTCCCATAATATTTCCCTGACTGTACCCGGTAGCTGCATTTGCCTTACGATATTTTGCACGGAGTTTCTCATTCTTAATAATAATATTGGCAGGCTGCAGACCTGCTACATTAAAAGTTTTACTTGGTGATGTATAGAGCACCAGATTCTCCTGATACTTTTTATCCAGAGTCATAAAACTTGTCACCTTATAGCCTGGGAACGAAAAATCGCAATGAATCTCATCATCCATAATAATGACATTATGCTTTAAGCAAATATCTCCAAGACGCTCTAGTTCTTCCTTCGTCCAGACCCTGCCAACCGGATTGTGCGGATTGCAGAGAATAAATACTTTTACATTATTATTGATAATCTTCTGTTCAAAATCCTCAAAATCAATTGTATAGCGTCCATTCTCATAGTGAAGCTGATTGTTGATGAACCTTCTCCCATTGTCCTCAATCACTTCGCGAAAAGGATAATAAACCGGCTGCTGAATAATTATTGAATCTCCCACTTCCGTAAATGCTTTCACACCAGTTGCAAGCCCGTACACTACGCCACATCCGACAGTTACTGTTTCAGGCTCAATATGGTATCCATGATGGACGGAAAACCACCGATCAAGTGCTGCATAATACTCTTCATCCGGATCTGTATATCCAAAAATTCCATGATCAATCCGTTTGTGAAAATCCTCAAGAATTTCATCCTGCAGTTTGAAATCCATGTCTGCCACCCAGAGAGGAAGAAGATCCTCTCTCCCCTTACGTTTCATTCCAAAGTCATACTTCAGACATGACGTGCCGCGACGATTGATGTTTTCATCAAAATTGTACTTTCCGCTCATATTTTGTTTCCTCCTTCATTATTATTTCTGCACACCTTTTTTGGTTTATTCGCTAAACCATTTTTGTATTTTTATGATATCACCTTTATTATAGCTTGTCAATATTTTTTGTTTAATTGTTATACTATTTATTTTTGATTTTTATACAAATTTAGCACATTTTATAGTTTAATGGTTAAATGATATTATGATATTGGGGTCAAAAGCCCTGCTATAGTACCTTGAAAAATTCATATGTTTTGTAATAAATACATGACTAAATGGTTTACTTGCTGTATAATAGAGATATCTTAGGAAAGAAGGTAACCTCCATGTCATTCAAAGAAAACACTTAGGCAGCAGGAATTTTTCAAGGTACTATAGGCATAGGGGTAAATTTATTTATGCGTTTGACCACAACATCATAATATAAGGAGATATAAAGAAATGAACAATAATACCAAGAACACAACAATGGTTAATGAGACATACAAAATTTTAAACAGCCGCATCAGTAATCTCTATCAATTTGTTATGCACTACAATGAGTATATTTACTCTTCTCACAAATATTACGGAGATCAGGCACTTACCATGATTGAAGTGCATACATTGACCTATATTGAAGATAACCCTGGGACAACACCGGCTGAACTGATAAAATATTGGGATAAAACAAAAGGAGCTATCTCCCAAATACTTGGAAGACTTGAAAAATGGGGACTGATTACAAAAAGAAAAAAAGAAGGCAATGCTAAGAACATCCATCTGTATGTAACACCGTATGGTGCAAGGATGAGCCAGGCACATAAAGTTTTTGATATTAATGATATTGCAAAAACAATGTCCCAACTGCAGGAAAAATGTACAACTGAAGAAATTGAGATATTCTATAAAGTAATCGCAGTATATAATGATGTTATCAAAAAAGATTTTGAATTAAACAGCGGCCACCGTTCAGATAAAAAGGAAGGAAATAGATGTAACTAATCCTCTCTACAAAAAATACTTTCTATAATATGACTTTGACAGCGGAACAGATATTTCGGCTTTTGAAATAATACTAGAGTCCCATTTAATAAATAGTCAAAAAAATGTTAGTTTTTTTTAAAACTTATCCATACTTTTCCATATATAATTGATGTATGCTTAAGCAAAGTAATTCTAAGAGAGGAGTATATTATGTTTCATAAAAATTATTTTCTTTCAAAAGGCCTTATTACCGCCTTTACCATTTTAACCTTATTAGGAGGCTCCGTTCCTGTCCATGCCTACGCTCAGGAAGCTGCCCCCTTAGCATCCACTTCCTTCCTAGCCCAAGGCGTAAGTGAAGAAAGTGTAAACAAACGGCTTTCCTTACTTTTAGGTGTTCTGGATACCAAAGTAACCAACGAGGAAAGAAAAGCAGCCTACGATATCCTTACAAAAATTGTAAGTCTTGAAAAATTACGAAGAGATGAAGCCTTGTATAACCCAGACCGCTTAGAAAATATATTTTACGGCAAGCTAAACGATTATCTGAATCAGCTTACCGTAAAATATATTCCAAACTCAGCAGAAGATGCCAAGAAATTAACTGAGGCTTACACAAAGAGAACCTCGAAAAAAAATCCGATTATTGAAAATATTAAATCTGTTTTGTCCAAAAAGGATTACAAAAAAATAACACAGCTATATCAATCCTATACCGAAGCTTCTGCTGACGCAGAAAAAGCTTTGGATGAATTGTATGCCATCCTGTTAAAATATAAATCACTGAAAGCAGAAGAAGTATTCTATAATATCCTCACCGCTGATAATGGAACTATCGCCCAATTTACTATCAATCCTTCGACGCTTTCCATAAAATATAAGGATCCAACCGGGACAGGAATTAAGAAGCTTTCTAAAAAACAGTTAAAAAAATATCAGAATACCTGGAACGAGCTTCGCCGTGTTATCCCAGATTCTCTTTTAAAGAACTTTAAGGAATTTGCTGTTTCCAGCGATGGCTTCAATGGAATTCTAGCCTTCGTACAGCAGCTGGATGATAACGGAAAAACCTGGCAAATCAGTATTGACCCAGAAGATATGGCGGATAAGCTGGAATTTGCCAATACCGTAATTCACGAATATGGCCACTATTTATCCTTAAATAGCTCTGAGGTATTCTATACAAATGAATATACTAATTCAGATTCTATGGTTGAAGATTTTGATGTTTACCGGGAAACCTATATGATAGGCAAAAAGAATTCCTATATTTCTAAATTTTACGATAAGTTCTGGAAATCCTTTGCCTTTGATAGGCTTGCCAATATGGAAAATCACTTATTCTATTTCAGACACAGTGACAGCTTTATTAACAGCTATGCTTCTACCAGCTGTACCGAGGATTTTGCAGAATGCTTTTCCTATTATGTACTTCCCCCAAAGTGGGCACTTACAAAAGCTCAGCAGGAAAAACTGGACTTCTTTGACTCGTTCCCGGAAATCAGAGAGATAAAACAGGACATCCTAGCCAATATGACAAAAAATAAAGTGCTGTAAAGCAACAGAAAGTGCAACAAAAACCGGAGGTATTCCATGACTATTTTCCGTCCTTGAAATACCTCCGGTTCTATGTTTGTAAAACTAAATTTCCTACACTACCGGAAGCTCTCCACCACCAGCTGTATATTTTCATACCCATTATACTCATTAATATCCGGATAAAATAAAATATCCATTTGATATCCTTCTGCCCTCCCTGAGAGGAGATTGTCAAAAGCAAGAGCCCCATACTTTTCTGCAAGCATTGTCTGGAAGACCTCAAAGCCACTAAACAGCATAGCCGTATACATAGGAGAATCTGCCTGCTTTACCTGAAGCCGTAACATATTTTTGTTCTTGCCGATAACAAAAGCCCTCTTAAGCTCCACATCCTTCAGAGCAAACCTCGGCTTGGGATTCCCTTTTCCATAAGGCTCTAAAAGAGCCATTTCGCGAATCAGAGAAAGGGAAATTTTCCGGAAAGGAAGTACCATATCAAAGGACAGCTTTGGTATCAGGTCATCTTCCGTTAAAGTTGTCTTCTCATTCAGCGTCTGGCGAAGTTTTTCTATTTTTTCCTCCTCCAGGGAAAGACCGGCTGCCATCGGATGGCCGCCAAACTTTGTCAAAAGCTCCCCGCAACGGCTTAATTCCTCAAACATCGAGTATTCCTCGATAGAACGGCCGGAGCCCTTAACTCCCTTTTCTGTTTTGGTTAAAACAATTGTCGGCTTGTTATAGCGTTCTCTCAGACGCCCGGCGATAATACCTGCAAGACTTTCATGGCAGTCAGCCAAATAGATCACTAAAACCTTGTCCTGCTGCAGAAAAGGACTGTTTTCGACCTGGGAAACAGCCGCCTTAAGTCCTTCCTCCGTCAATACCTTTCTCTCCTCATTTAAAGTCCGAAGCTCCTTTGCCAGCCTGGCTGCCTCTTTTTCATCCTCCGTCATTAAAAGAGAAAGGCCTTTTTTTGCCGTATCCAGCCGGCCCGTTGCATTAATGCAAGGGCCGATAACAAAGCCCATATGGTAAGCAGTCAATTCACTGCCCTCCAGACCACATTCCAGAATCAGAGCCTTAAGTCCAATGTTTTTGGTATGTTCCAGCCGTTTTAAGCCAACACTCACAATCGCCCGGTTTTCCTCCACCAGATCCATGACATCACAAACCGTTGCAATCGCGGTAAATTCCACAAGCTCTTCCCATTTTTCTATAGGAATTCCACATGCTTCAAAAAGCAGTCTCAAAAGCTGGAATACTACTCCGGCACCGCACAGTCCGGGAAAGGGATAGGTACAATCCTCCTGTTTGGGGTTTACCACGGCATCTGCTGCCGGTACTCCTTCTTCTATCGGTATATCATGGTGGTCTGTAATCAGCATTGTCATGCCCTTTTCTTTTCCATAAGCCACCTGGCTTTTAGCTGCAATGCCATTATCACAGGTAATAATCGTGTCTACTCCGTTTTCCCAGGCTACCTCAACGAGATCAATATTAATTCCGTAGCCATCCTTAATCCTGTCCGGAATCTCATAGTCAATTACAGAAGCACTGCCAAGAGCTTCTGCACAGGAGGTTAACCCCCGGTATAATAAATAAGTGGACATTACACCGTCCACATCATAATCACCAATAATCCGTACTCTCTTTCCCTCTGACAGTTTTTCTACTATTGTAGACGCAAGCTTTTCTCCATCCTTAAAAAGCTTTGGAGAAGCAAGAGTTGAAAGGGATGGAGCGAGGAAGCTCTTTAGAGCTTCCCCGCTTGTAATCCCACGGTTTACTGCCAGATGAGCCAGAGTTTCACTGATGCCAAAGCTTTTGGCAATCAGGGCAAAATCTGCCTTTTTATTCTTAATAAACCATTTTTCCATATTATTTGCTTACTTTTTTTCCTTCTTTTCCATTCAAGAAATACCACAGAGTACCAGCGATACAGATGGAAGAATAGCCACCTGCTACGATACCTGCAATTAACGGAATCGCGAACTCACGAACAGACTCAACACCCAGGATTGCCAGCATAACAACCATGATTAATGTTGTTATGGAGGTATTGATGCTTCGTGAGAAGGTCTGGGAAATACTCAAATTAACAACATCTGCCATGGTATCCTTTTTAAGCATTGTTGCCTTATTTTCACGGATACGGTCATAAATAACAATTGTCGCATTAATAGAATAACCAACTATTGTAAGCATACATGCAATAAAGGTATTACCAACGGAAATCCGGGATACCGCATATACCATGAGTACAATCAGAACGTCATGGAGAAGGGCAAAAACGGCTCCTGCACCAAAGAAAATGTTCTTGAAACGAACCCAGATATAAATAAGCATACAAATACCTGCAATAATCACGGAAATTACCGCATCACTTTTCATCTCCTTGCTGACAGTCGCACTGATGCTCTCTGTCTTAATATCGTTCCCTGCATCTACACCGTATTCTGTTACCAGAGTCTTCTCCAAAGCCTGACGTTTATCTAAGGAAAGCTCATCGGTCTTGACACGCAGTGTATTGGAATCCTCAATCTTATCAATAATAACGGTAGAACCGGCAACGTCCATAAAGGTCTGCTCAACCTTTTTCTGAAGCTCATCAGACAGCGGCTCCTTAAAGGTAATCTCTGTAGAGGTACCTCCCTTAAAGTCCAGACCGTAATTTAAAACACCGCCAATCTGGCTTCTGTTTACAAAAAGTGCTGCAATACCAACTACAATTAAAATCAGAGATACTGCATAGGTCTTCTTTACATTACCGACAAAATTCCAGGTCTTTCTTTCCTTCTGGACACCATAGAACTTCACATCATCACAGCCCAGACTGTAAAAAGCATTTAATAAAAGCTTGGTTATAAAAAGTGCCGTAATCATGGATAAAACAATACCAACTGCCAGAGTCTGTGCAAAGCCCTTTACTGTACCGGTTCCTTTAAACCAGAGAACTGCTGCTGCAATCAGGGTAGTTACATTACCATCTACAATCGCAGATAAAGCCTTGTCAAAGCCCAGCTTGATGGAGGAGCGAACTGTCTTGCCAGTTGCCAGCTCCTCTTTGATACGGGTGAAAATAATAACATTAGCATCCACTGCCATACCAATTGAAAGAATAATACCTGCAATCCCCGGAAGGGTCAGGGTTACATCCATACCATTTAATACTACCATTTCTGCAGTGATATACAGGATTAAAGCAATACTTGCTGCTACACCCGGAATCCGGTATAACGCAATCATAAAGATAATAATACAGATAAATCCAATAATACCAGCCAGTAAGCTTGTATTGATGGCCTCCAGACCAAGCTTAGCACCTACCGTCTGAGACTGGATTTCCTCTAATTCCAAAGGAAGAGCACCGATACGAATAATAGATGCCAGCTCTTCTGCTTCTTCATAAGTCCTCTGCCCCTGAATCACAGCCTCACCATTTTCAATTACAACACCTACGGAAGGAGCAGAAATTACTTCTCCATCATAAACAATGGCAATCGTCTTTCCGAGGTTAGCCTCCGTACCAGCCTTAAAAAGCTCTGCCCCCTTTGCATTCAGCTTTAGCTGGACTACATTGTCATTTAAGCCTGTCATCTGGCTGGTCTGTGTCGCTGCCTGAGCATCTACGATATGGGAACCATCAATAATGATATTACCGGACTCATCGACAAACTGGATAGAGCCAGCCTTGCCAAGAGCCTCCAGAATTTCATTGGCATTAGTAACCCCTGGAATATCAATATTAATCCGGCGGTCACCCTCCTGATAAACCTGTGCCTCTGTGCTGTAATTTTCTACACGCTTCTGCATCTTATAAACGGTATCATCCATCTTTTCCTGACTTGGAGCCTTATCACCCTTTGCCTGGTAGGTAATACTGACACCACCGGCCAGGTCAAGTCCCAGACGGATATTTCCTACGCTTCCCTTGTGGGCCTTTCCAATACCCACCATTGCTACATAGCTGCACACTGCAATTGCTGCTAAAATCAAGGCAATATGCAGTATACCTTTCTTCCTGTCATTCATTTATTTTTCCTCCTCTTCTGCTTCAACAGCCTTTATCATAATGGCACACTCCACTCTCTTTCTCTGGAGCTCACAGCCAATATCATACGCATCATTGATATCTCCATGGAAATTAAAGGCATTGGCTGCACAGCCGCCACTGCAGTAAAACTTGGCAAAGCAGTTTTTACATTTTTCCTTGGAATAAACGTTACAGCCCTTGAACTGTTTCTGCAAATCCGTCCGTTTGATGCCATCAAATACATTTCCCATCAGGAAATCTTCATTACCAACAAACTGGTGACATGGATATAAATCCCCCCACGGAGTTACCGCCAGATACTCTGTTCCCGAGCCACAACCGGAAAGCCGCTTTGCAACACATGGACCGCCGGTCAGGTCTATCATAAAGTGGAAGAAATTAAAGCCTCTTCCCTCTTTCTTTCTCTTAATCAGCTCCCTTGCCAGCAAGTCATACTCCTCGCAAATCTTCGGAATATCCTCTTCTCCCAGAGCATATGGTTCTTCTACCGGTGCTACCACAGGCTCCACAGACACCTGGGTAAAACCAAGGTCTGCTAGATGCAGCACATCCCTGGAAAAATCCAGATTGTAGTGGGTAAAGGTTCCTCTCGCATAGTAATCCTTCTGCTTACGAAGCCTAGCAAGCTTTTGGAACTTCGGTGCTACCAGTGCATAGCTTCCCTTTTTATTTGGAGTGGGACGCAGCTTATCATGTACCTCCGGACGTCCATCCAGACTCATAACCACATTTGCCATTTCCTGATTCAGAAATTCCATAATATCGTCATCTAAAAGGACACCATTCGTTGTTAAGGTGAAACGGAAGTTTTTATTGTGAATCTTCTCCTGCTGTCTTCCGTATTCAACCAGCTGCTTTACTACTCCAAAATTCATCAACGGCTCACCGCCAAAGAAGTCAACCTCCAGATTCTTTCGGCTGCCGGAATTCGCAATCAGAAAATCCAGAGCCTGTTTTCCTACCTCATAGGACATAAGACCGCGTTTTCCCTTATACTCACCCTCGTCTGCAAAGCAGTAGCTGCAGCGAAGATTACAGTCATGAGCAATATGCAGGCACATTGCCTTAATTACAGTCTCTCTTTCAGAAAAGTCATGGATGTATTTTTCGTAGATATCCTCTGAAAACAAGGCTCCATCCCTAATGAGCTCTTCAATCTCATCCATGGCTTCTAGAAGCTCTTCCTCACTGGCTTCTTCCGGATATCGTTTTTTCACCTCTGCCAAAATAACCTGCTTGTCCTTCTTTTCCCAAAGCTCAATCATATCATAGGTGATATCATCTACCACATGAACACTTCCGCTGTTCACATCCAGCACAATATTATAGCCATTATTTTTATACTGGTGTACCATAATGGTTCCCCTTTCTAAAATTATTGCAGTCAAGAGAATATCGCTGCATAGTCCAGGGACTGTGCAGCGATATTCTCTCGTAATCTTACTTATTCTCGCAGCTCTGATTACCTACTGTACAAGAGGTCTTACAAGCAGACTGGCAAGATGTCTGGCACTCACCGCAGCCACCCTTCTTCATACTCTCTTTTAAGTTTCTTGTATGTAATGTCTTAACGTGCTTCATAATAAAATCCTCCTTCTTCCAAATCCTACACATACAGCATGATTATATCACAGTTTTCTCTATAATAAAAGTATTTTTTTATTTTTTGTCATCAGCTAATCATACCGCCCAGCATACCACCCAGAGTACACATAATAAATATAGTAACTGTCGTACCTAAATTTCCAAATACATCACTTCCAAGAGCCATAGATACTAAAAATAAAATTATAAAATAAACAAATCCAGCTGCCATTCCCCACAGAAACCTTCGTTCCTTTCCCTGTCGGCCTGCCAAAAATCCGCCAACAAAGGAGGAAAACAGATATGTAAATACAATTCCCATCTTAAGGAGCTCTCCTGAAGGATAAAAACGATACATAAGAAATGCCAGCACCAAAAGAATAATACCTGTCAACAGGTATGCCCCCAATATGCCTTTTATAACTGCTCCGATTTTGTCCCTCTTCATTTTTTCTCCCTCCGTTCTATTTTAATGCCCTCTGCTTCAATATATTCCCCAAAAATAAAATTATGACTTTAAATTATGAACAAAAAGTTTGCGATTTGTTCATAATTTGTTAAGACTCCAATCAAACTTTAGTCACATCTTTTGTATATACTAAAGATAGCCAATAAAGCTAGTGCTAATATAGATTTTTTTCATAAACAGCCCGGTGGAATCGTTACCTTCTGCCGGGCCTCTCCTCATTTTAGGGGATTTTTATTAAAGTTTTAGATTTGATTTTAAAATAAGTCTTTTCTTTTTTAGGAATAAGCTATATAATATAAATTAATATTTTGTATAGAGGAAGGAGTTTTTTATGAAAAAGTTTGGTAAATTTATGTTTGCGGCTTTGTCCGTTGCAGCATTTGCCGGAAGTGCATATTACCTTGTAAAAAATGTAATCAATAAGGATTCTTCCGATGAGTTTGACGATTTTGAAGACGAATTTGATGATTTTGACTTTAATGATGAAGGAGAAGCTGATACTCCGGCAGCTTCAGAGAACCGTGAATATGTAACCTTAAATCTCAATAAGGAAGAAACTGAGACCTCTGTTCAGGAAGAACCAGAAGCGGAAGCTCCACAAGAGCAGGAGACAAGTGACGAAGATACCTCTTCCGAAGAAGCTGAATAGTAGAAAGGCCTGCTTAGAATCATTTCAAAGCAGGTCTTTTTTATTTGTTAAATATGCTTTTTAATTTCTTTAAATTCCTCTACAGTCAGCCTTCCCGGCTTTTCAAGAATTGCATCAGAAGTCGCAATTTTTCCAAAGCACCTCCAGGCTCTACCTGTTCACTACATACAGGCTTTGATAAATCCCTGCCCGTGCCATCAGCTCCTCATGGGTTCCCTGCTCGGCAATTCCTTCCTCCGTCAGCACAATAATCTTTTCTGCATTCCGAATTGTCGTCAGCCGGTGAGCAATCACCAGCGTTGTACGGTTCTTTGCCAGATGCTCTAAAGACTCCTGTACTACCTTTTCACTCTCATTATCTAATGCCGATGTTGCTTCATCAAAAATCAAAATTGGCGGATTTTTAAGAAATACCCGGGCAATACTGATTCTTTGCTTTTGCCCGCCGGACAGCTTCACGCCCCGCTGTCCGATATAGGTAGAATATCCGTCCGGCAGCTCCATAATAAACTCATGGGCATTCGCATTTTTTGCCGCCTTGATAACTTCCTCTTCCGTAGCGTTCATTTTGCCGTATCTGATATTATCCATTATCGTTCCTGCAAACAAATAAACATCCTGCTGTACTACACCGATATTTTTCCGTAAAGAATTAAGTGTAACCTCCTGAATATCCTTTCCATCAATACATATTTTTCCTTCTGTCGGCTCGTAAAACCGTGGAATCAAACTGCACATGGTCGTTTTTCCAACACCAGACGGTCCTACCAGAGCAATATACTCACCGTCCCGTACCTTCAAATCAATATTACGGAATACTTCTGAAACACCATCCTCATATTTAAAGGCTACATGGTCAAAAACAATTTCTCCCTTCACCTTTCCCAGTGGCTCAGCTCCTTCTTTATCTGCAATATCCGGTTCAATCTCCTTAATATCCATAAAACGTTCAAAGCCGGTCATACCGTTTTGGAATTGCTCTGTGAAGTTAATCAGCTTCTGCACCGGCTCAATCAGATTGTTAATATATAAAAGAAAGGTTACTAAATCCCCCAGTGAAATAGAGCCTCCTGTAATAAACATACCTCCGCCGATAACCACAGCTATATTAATAGCAGAAATACAGAAATTAAGTCCTGAATGAAAATTAGACATATAAAAATAACTGTTCCGCTTGCATCCCAGATATTTTAAATTGCCCTCCCGGAATTTCTCCATTTCCCAGGCCTCATTAGCAAAGGATTTCACAACCCGGATACCAGACAGGTTATCTTCAATTTGTGCATTGATGTCTGCCTGCTTGGCACGATTATTTTTAAAAGCCCTGTGCATCTTTTTCCGCATAATTAAAATAAATGCAAACATCATCGGGATAAAGGCAAATACAATAAGTGTCAGCTTTGCATTGACCTGCAGAAGAATAACAAAGGCCCCTACAAATTTAATTATAGAAATCACCAAATCCTCCGGGCCATGGTGGCAAAGCTCTGTAATATCAAACAAATCATTGGTCACCCGGGACATTAATTGTCCTGTTTTCTGATTGTCATAAAAATTAAAGGAAAGCTTTTGAAAATGCTCAAATATTTCATTTCGCATATCAAATTCCATTTTTGCTCCCATCATATGTCCCTGGTAGTTGACAAAATAATTGCAAAAAAATTGCACTGCAGCTAAAAGCAGCATCAATCCACCCAGCTTTAAAATAATGGCTCCAGCCTCTCCATAAGGGGTATTCACCAGTAAATCATTGGTAATATACCGTACAATCAATGGATTTACCAGTGAAATCCCCGCCAGCGTAAAGGCACACACCATATCAGACAGGAAAAGCCCCATATAAGGCTTATAAAAAGATAAAAACTTTTTTGCTCTGCTGTTCATTACTAGCGTTCCTCCTTAGCACCCAAATTCCAGCAGCAGCTTAAAAAAACTACTGTTCTTATAGAATACTCCAAAATAAGAAAAATGTCAAAAAAATGTCTTTCTGATATTTTCAATATGCCTTTTTACAATCTCCGGTGCCGGACCGCCTGTTATCCTCCTGTTTTTTACACAGGTTTCCAGCGAAATAGCCTCGTAAATATCTTCTTCAAACAGCTCGCTTGCCTCTTTATATTCCTCCATTGTCAGAGTCTCTAAAACCTTCTCCTTTTCCATCGCACTGTGTACCAGCCGGCCCACAACGCCGTAAGCTTCCCGGAAAGGAAGCCCTTTGCGTACCAGATAATCAGCACAATCGGTGGCATTGATAAAGCCCTTCGCTGCTGCCTGCCGCATATTCTCTTTATTCACCCGGCATGTCTCCAGCATTGGAATCAGCGTGGTAAGACACAGCTTAACCGTAGTAAAGCTGTCAAACAAGGCCTCCTTATCCTCCTGCATATCCTTGTTGTAGGCCAGTGGCAGCCCCTTCATCATTGTCAAAAGTGCCTGTAAATTTCCAAAGACCCTTCCGCTCTTCCCTCGTATCAGTTCACAGACGTCCGGATTCTTTTTCTGCGGCATAATACTGCTGCCCGTCGCAAAGGCATCATCCAGCTCAATAAACTTGAATTCCCAACTGCTCCATAAAATTATCTCCTCACTAAAACGGGAGAAATGCACCATAATAATGCTCAAAGCCGCTGCCATCTCCATGGCAAAATCTCTATCGCTGACACCATCCAGGCTGTTTTCACACACACGGTCAAAGCCCAGAAGCTCTGCTGTATATTCCCGGTCAATGGGATAAGTGCTTGTTGCTAAAGCCCCACTTCCTAACGGCAGCACATTACACCTTCTTACAGCATCCCAGAGTCTCTCCGTATCCCTGCAGAACATCTCTACATAGGCCATGAGATGATGGGCAAAGGTAATCGGCTGTGCCCTCTGCAGATGAGTGTAGCCCGGCATAATCGTCTCTGTATGCTCCGATGCCTTTTTGCAGAGTACCTCTATCAGCTCCCGCAATAGCTTTATTACTTCCCTGCACTGCTCCATCCCATACATTCTCACATCCAGGGCTACCTGATCGTTCCGGCTTCTGGCTGTATGAATCCGTTTTCCTGCCCCCTCTGCTCCTTTTTTTGCACAGCGTTTTGTAAGCTCTGCTTCTAAAAACATATGAATGTCCTCTGCCGCCGGAGCAATCGCAAGCTTTCCTGTCTCCAGGTCTGCTTCAATTTCCTCCAACGTCTCAATAATCAGCTCTTTATCCTTTTCCGGAATAATCCCCTGCCTGGAAAGCATCGTTACATGGGCGATACTTCCCCTGATATCCTGGTGGTACATCACCTGGTCTACACGAATAGAGGAATTGAAATCATTCAGGCGTTCATCTGCTTCTTTTTCAAATCGTGCTCCCCATAATGCCATATCAGTGTCTCCTTGCCTTTGTACTGTTTTTTTGTGACAGCTGTCTGTATTTTCTCTGCCGCTGCCTTTGCTTCCTGCATTGCCTTTACCTTAATTGGAAGTCCAAACAGATTGATAAAGCCTGCGGAATCATTCTGGTCATAGGAGTCATCCTCACCAAAGCTTGCAATCTGCTCTGAATACAGGCTGGTTGGCGAACACATCCCTGCCGGAATCACGTTTCCCTTGTAAAGCTTGAGCTTTACATCCCCATTTACCGACTCACTAACGCTATCTACAAAAGCACACAGAGCCTCCCGTAGTGGCGTAAACCACTGTCCGTTATATAAAAGCTCCCCAAATTTTACGCCAATCTGATGCTTATAGTGCTGTGTTTCCTTATCCAGCGTAATCGTCTCTAAAAGCTCATGAGCCTTGTAAAGAATAGTACCTCCCGGTGTCTCATAAACACCACGGCTCTTCATACCTACCAGACGATTTTCTACCATGTCCAGAATACCAATACCATTGGCTCCTCCAATTTCATTGAGCTTTAATAAAAGCTCCTGGCCTGACATTTCTTCCCCATTTAAAGCAGTCGGAATTCCCTGCTCAAAATGGAGGGTAATGTAGGTTGGTTCATCTGGTGCCTTTTCCGGTGTTACACTCATTTCCAGAATCTCATCATATTTTGGCTCATTCATCGGATTTTCCAAATCCAACCCTTCATGAGACAAATGCCAGATATTTTTATCCTTAGAATAATTTGTCTCTCTATTAATCTTTAATGGAATATTATGAGCCTCTGCATAGGCAATTTCCTTTTCTCTGGAATTTAACTCCCAGCTTCTCCAAGGTGCAATAATCGTCATATCCGGTGCAAAGGCCTTGACTGCCAGTTCAAAACGTACCTGGTCATTTCCTTTTCCCGTACAGCCATGGCAAATGGCATCTGCTCCCTCTTTAAGTGCAATGTCAATCAGTCCCTTTGCAATTACCGGTCTTGCAAAGGCAGTTCCTAAAAGATACGCATCCTCATATTTAGCCCCTGCCTTCAGACAGGTGAAAATATAGTCCTCTACAAATTCATCCTTTAAATCCAGTGCATAATATTTGCTAGCTCCGGTCTGTATAGCCTTTTCCTCCAGTCCCTCCATCTCATCTGCCTGACCCACATCTCCGGTAACAGCAATAATCTCTGCATTGTTATAATTCTCCTTAAGCCACGGAATCATAACAGAGGTATCTAATCCTCCCGAATAAGCCAATACAATTTTTTTAATGTCCTTCTTTTCCTTTTTCATGACCATTCTCCTCCTTTTTCATCATTCTTAGCGGAGTGTTTTTATTCGATAAAGCAAACCCTCCTATCGAATAAAAAAGAAAAGCGTCTTCAGAACAATATGCTCCGAAGACGCTATTACACGCGGTACCACTCCAGTTGCCTCCAACAAGGCCTCTCATCCCGTAACGTGGGGGAAACCCGTCCTGAGCTATGAATTCACCCAGGCTCTCACAGGTGCGTTTCCACAAGACTTTCTCTGGCAGACTTCCACTCTCCACTGCCTCGCTGTAGATTCCATCCAGTGTACTCTCCTGATCAACGATTTGTTATTATATAATTCATTGATATGGGCTCTATCTTACAGTTTCTTTTCTGTATTGTCAATTATTTTTTGCCATTTTTTAAATTTTTATGCACTTATTATGAATTTTTATTCATCTAAAGCAAATATTTTGTGAAAAATACGTTGACTAAATATTTTATGCCTGCTATAAATTTTACAATACTATAGTAAAAGAGGTAGCGAACATGAAAGTTAAAAATAAAGCTGCTACATACGCCATATTCGCAGCAGCACTCTATGCTATATTATTTTTCAACTTCTCATAGACCCCTTCTACCGTATACGCGGACATTCGACCTCCTGTCTCAAGTCCGCTCAAAAAACCTCCGTGTTTTTTGCC
>NZ_LNAM01000188.1 GCF_001461035.1 Acetivibrio ethanolgignens
AAAAGGGCGCATCCCAGTGTTTTCAATGGTTGCGCCGTTTTTGCTTCAAAACTTGAGATAATAGACAAACAAAATTATGTCAATAGGTATTTTTGTTTTTTCAATAAAATCCTATCGAAATTCCTTCACCCATATTCCTTTCCCATCGGATCCTACTGTAACCGCCCCACTCTCCATCGTCTGATATATGCAGCATCCTGCAAAAGCAAGTCTCTGTAAAAGCTCCTTCCCAGGATGTCCGTAAGAATTATTCCTGCTACAGGAAATCACTGCAATTTCCGGCTTTACTACATTCAAAAATTCCTGGCTGGTAGAATAGTCCGAACCATGATGAGCTACCTTTAAAACATCACAATCCGGCAGACAACTTTCCTTTTGCTGCTTTACAAGGAGAGCCTCCTCACCTTCCTTTTCCAAATCACCGGTAAAAAGGGCTGAAAAAGCACCATATTCCAGAAAAAGTACCATGGATGCTGCATTCTCATTGGTTCCATTATAAAGCCTATCTGGTGCCAGGCAGGTAAGCTTAAACTTTTTCTTTTGAATAGCCTCACCTGGCTGTATCCACCATACTTTGGTTCCTTTTTCCTTCCCCAGCTGTGCTATTTCTTCTGCAGCCTCACTTCCTTTACGGTCCGCAGGAAGCACCAGACATTCCACCCGTTTTTCCTCCAAAAGCTTTCGTACTCCACTTATATGATCCTCGTCCAAATGAGAAAGAAAAACATAATCCACTCTGCCTCTTCCCTTACATTTTATAAAAGGGAGCAGCCGGTATTTTCCCAATGCCTTTTCGCTGCTGCTTCCACCATCGATTAACATATCTATTCCTTCCTCACAGGAAATAAAGGTTCCATCTCCCTGTCCCACATCCAGAAAGGTAAGCTCTATGCCAGAAATCTTCTGTGGCAAAAGAAGCAGCAGTACCAAAGGCAGCAGCTCAAAAGTCACTAACCACCGTTTTTTACTCTCTTTTTGCAGGTAACAAAAGACTCCCAGAAGTCCCAAGCCATAGATAAGAATTTTCCAAAAAGGAGGCTGTCCTGGATTCCATACTGCCATTGGCAGTGTCATGGAAAACTCTGCAGCAGTCTCATAAAGCTTTAAAATCCCCCAGACTCCACCCACCAGAAATCTGCCCAGAGTAAGGCTGAAAAGTCCTGCGATTCCGGCAAGCAGCCCACCTCCTGTAACCAGGGACATAAGCGGCACCAGAAAAATATTTAAAAACATACCGTATACCGGAATTTCATAATAGAACCATAAAATTACAGGTAAGGTAATAAAAGAAACTGCCAGCTGAAACAAAATAGCACGCTTCGACCATTTGAGCCCCTTTGTAAACAGTGATTTTTCAGCCTTTTCCTGTTTTAAAAAGCACTGCTCCAAAGCAGGATATAAGCTTCCCGCTCCCAGTACAGCTCCAAAGGACAGTAAAAATCCACTCTGAAACAGTTGACCTGGCTTTTGAAGCAATATCCAGACAGCACTAAATCCAAGGGCTGTCTCCCTGTCATAGGCTCTTCCCAGAAGCTCTGCTATAAGAGCCAGTAAAATCATAAGCACAGCCCGGCTGGTCGAAATACTAAAGCCTGTCAGCGTTCCATAAAAAAGTAAAGAAACCATGCCACAGGCTGCTGCCAGACGTCTGCTCCCCTTAAGCACCAAAACCAGCTGGTAAACCGCCATCGCTGCAATCGAGATATGTAAACCAGAAATCGCCAGCAAATGCCCGATGCCTGCCTGTTGGTAAATATTCCTTACTTCTCCCGGTAGCCCTGATTTTTCTCCCAACACCATAGCTGTCAGAATAGCAGCCTCTTTCTCAGGCAAAAGCTCAAAATAAACCTCTCTGAGCCGCTCCCTCAAATGAAAAATTCCTTTTTTTCCAAAAGGAGCCTCTGAAAGCAGAATTACTTTTTCAGCCCATAAAAAATAGCTTATATTTTTGCTTTTATAATAGGAAAATTCATTAAATTGCCCCGGATTACCGGGCAAAGAAAAGCCTTCAAGATTTCCAAAGACCTGTATTTTACAGCCTGGGCAAAGCTTTTTATCCTCAAACTTCAAAGCCTCCAGATGTTCCTCAGAAATAAAAATAAGAATATGATCCATCACCAGTCTCATGCCTGAAGAGGTTTCTGCCATATCTGTTACGGTTCCTCGAATCGTAACCGGCTCTGTCCCTGGCTCTGGCGAAACAGAAAAAATATATGTTTTAAAAAGGCAGCACTGCAGTAAAACCGCCAGTGCTGCCCATACCAAAGGTCGTCTTATCGCTGCCTTCCCCCCTTTTACTGCTGCTTTTCCTTTCTCACAATATCAAGATTTCTTTCAAAAGGAATATCCAGTGGCGATCCATCTCCAAAAACAGGTACTGCTTCTCCATTTACAGTAATCTGCACCTTATTAACTGCCGGAATTTCAATCAGTGAGTCCACAACAGAGTAAATAGCAATCTCATCAGAAATCTCTGCTCTCTTCTTTAAAAACACCTCATTAAAATCCACATAACAGATACCGTCCTTTACCGTAACCTTAGACAGCCTTGTCCCCTCCGGAATGGTAGCAAACACCTCATTTTCATCTACTCCCGCAATACTGCCCGGCCCCTTAACCAGCTGTTCAAGCACCAGCTGTTCAATCGGCACCGCACCGTCATAGCGAATCTTCACTCTGGTTTCCACCAGCTGCTTTCCTGTCTTATCCGAAAAATACAAGGTAACAATAGCGTTCTGCTCAAACTTTGTCTCTCCACCTGTATTATCAATAAAATCCTCCGCTGTCATAAATCCAATTGGTTTATCCAGACTGTCCTTTAGCGGCTGTCCATCTACAAGAAAGCTTACATATGTTACATCCTCAACCTGGCACAATGTCTTTACTATCGCTGCCCTGCACAAAATTTCCTGGGTTACAGAAAGCTTTTTGTATTCTGAATTAAAGGAAAGGGTCAGCTGCTCATTTTCAATAGCTCCAACCTGTGTAATCACCACACTTTCCGGAACCGCCTTTTTATAGCTACGGTTCTGCGGTGCAATCGTCATCAGTGCCTCCAGGTATTCTCCTACCAATCCCTGCGTATCATTCTCAGCAGATGTCACCTCATATTCCTCAGCTACAAGCTGATTTTCCGCATTGTTCAAATAATACAAGTACCTTGTACCCTCTGTTATCTTATCCTTCCCAGTCTGCTTTTTGCTGCATCCCGCCATTGCAAGAATAAGAACTGCAAGAATACAGATAAAACCTCTTTTTCTCATATTCATCCTCATTTCTATGCAATATAATTTAACGGAACTCTTACAGTAAAGGTTGAACCTTCCTTTTCCTTACTGTATACCTTGATTGCACCACGGTGCATCAAAATAGCATTCCGGGTAATAGATAAGCCCAGACCGGTACCACCAGTTTCCCTGGAACGGGCCTTATCTACACGATAAAACCGCTCAAAAATATGGTTCTGCAGTTCCTCCGGAATACCCACCCCGGAATCAGCTACCTTTACATAGAAAAATTTATGGTCTGCATTCAGAGAGACTCTGACCCAGCCATCATCATAGTTGTATTTAATTGCATTTTCAATCAGATTTGTAATTGCCAGAGAAAGCTTCACCTCATCCACCTCTGCAGTAACGGGACGGAAGCTTTCAAAAATAAGCTCAATATTTCTCTTATTGGCAATCGGCTGAAGCCGTTTTAAAATCTGCTCCAGCAAATCATTGATATTAATCGCTGAAATATTTAATTCTCCTGCCTTCCTGTCCATCTTTACCAAGGACAGGAGATCATTGATAATCTTATTTTCTCTCTCAATCTCCTCAGCAATATCCACCATAAATTCACGATAAAGCTCTGCCGAAGCATCCTCCTGGCTCAAAAGGGAATCCGACAACACCTTAATAGAGGTAATCGGTGTCTTCAGCTCGTGAGATACGTTGGAAACAAACTCCTGCCTGGAATCCTCCAGATTCTGGAGCCTTGCAAACAAGCGGTTAAAGGCATCTGATATGTTCTCAACCTCATTATAGCCGCCAATCGATACCGGCTCATTCAAATAGCCTTCTGTCGCATGGTCAATACTATCTGCCACTCTGGCAAAGGGCTTCGTCAGCATAGTTGAATAGATGTAAGAAAAAATCACCACAACAACTCCGATAATTATAGATAGCGTATATGCCCTTCCATAAAGAGTCTCCATCAGATTATAAATACTCTTTGTAGAGAAGCTCATAATAATAATACCTACGTTTTCCTTTGTAGCTACGTTGGTAATCGGTGTCACAAACTCTACATACTGTCCTCTGTCATCTACATAGCTGCTGCTTTTTCCCTTAGCACACTCAAGCACCTGTTCTGAAATAATGATTTTTCCTTCCTCCAGGCCATACGTATCTTTTATAATATGTAGAGAATTATCGACAATAACAATCCTTCCCCGATAAGCCTCTGCCACCTGTTCAATTTCCCTGTCTGCCTCAGAAACATCCACAGCACCTGCAAAATAGTTAGAAGATATCAACAGATTGGATATAATATTTCGTTTTTCCTGCAGCTCATTGACACGTCCATCAATGGCTTTATCATAATAAGTATTAATCAAAACCCTGGAAAATAGTAATATTGGCAGCATTCCTACCAAAAACATAACAAAAAAGGTCTGAAGCCTCATACTTTTCAGGAATTTAAATTTAGATTTAATTCTTGAAAAAATAGCCAACACCCCATTTTGTATGTATGAACTTTGGTTCACTTGGATTTGCTTCTATCTTCTCTCTTAAACGCCGGATGTGAACATCCACCGTTCTCACATCCCCTGGATAATCATAGCCCCAGACAAGATTCAAAAGATTTTCTCTGCTATAGACCTTATTCGGATTCATCATCAGAAGCTCTAAAAGATCAAATTCCTTAGCAGTCAGGTTCACTTCTCTTTCGTTGATATAGACCCTTCTTCCCTCACAATCTACCTTTAACTCGTCTATTATCACAACCTTGCCGGAATCCTCACGGGACTGCTTGGCACCGCTTCTTCTCATAATCGCCTTAATTCTTGCCTTTACCTCAAGAATATTAAATGGCTTTGTAATATAATCGTCAGCACCATACTCCAATCCCAGAATCTTATCCATATCATCCCCCTTTGCTGTCAGCATGATAACAGGTACATCAGAAAACTCCCTTACCTGCTGGCATACCTCAAAGCCATTGAGCTTTGGCAGCATAACATCCAAAAGGATGATATCATACTCTTTCCTTTTTGCTGCCTCCAGTGCTTCTTCTCCATCATAGGCACAATCTACTTCCATGCCATCCTGTTCAAGACTGAATCGGATTCCCTTCACAATCAGCTTTTCATCATCGACGACTAATACTTTCTTTCCCACTTGATATTCCTGCCTTTCAATTATTAAATCGTAATTTTATCTTTTATTTTTTGTAGGACACCGTCCTTGATTCCTTCTATTTTCGTCAAATCCTCAATGGATATAAAGTTCCCATGAAGTCTGCGGTAGGCAAGAATAGCCTCCGCCTTAGATTCACCGATTCCAGGAAGCTGCATCAGTTCCTCCTTTGAGGCCAGATTAATATTTACCCTGTCATCTCCAGCTTCTTCGTTCACAGAGCATACATAGAGCTGTTCACCATCCTTAAGAAATCTTGCCAGATTAACACTGGCTTCTCTGGCTGTCTTTGTAAAACCACCAGCTGCTTCTATTGCATCAGCTACCCGGCTGTCTGGCTCCAGCTGATACATTCCCGGCTGTTTTACCTCGCCACAGACATGAACGCAGAGCTGCTTTTTCTCTGCCCCTTTCTCTGGCTCCTCTTGTACCTCCAGTTCCTTCGGATTATCTGCAACTTCCTCCACTATCTCTTCTGCTATATTTTCCTGGCCTTTTTGCCGAAAAGAAATACAGCTGTAAAAGATTCCCATTCCGCAAAATAAAAGAATTACAACCAAAATGCCTGTTTTTTTATAATTCATGTATCCAACTCCTGTTCCCCGTATGCCCTTTATAGGTTTTCCAGCGTAAGATACCACTTTTATTCTATCCAATTAGTCTGGGGATTACAATAGTTTTTTTGTATTAATTTATTCCCATTTAAAAATAATTACACCAATAATAGCAATTACCATACCTACCAGTCTTTTCCATTCAAAGCTGACCCGTTCCACACCAAAAATTCCAAAAAGCTCAATCAGATATGCCACTATCAGCTGTGAAATAACAATCAGCATAACCGATTTTGCCGGTCCCAGACGGTTCATGCTTTCAATTACCGTAAATGTAATAAAAGCTCCAATCGCCCCGCCCAGCAGCATGTATTTATGTGGTACCTGGACCAAGGCCCCCACGCTTCCTTCTCTTCCTGTTACAAACCATGCCACAATGCAGACTAAAAATGCCGTAAGCTGAACAAAACCTGCCGAAATCCATACTCCTGCTGTCTTTGTCACTCCTGTATTAAAAACCCCCTGGATACTCATCAAAGCTCCTGAAATTAATGCAATCACTATTCCCCACATAGAAAAACTCCTTTTCTTTTTACTATGGGCTTTTTATAGCGTTTTTATACTATAAAACACCTAACCCTCCTATTGAATAAAAAAGGCAGCAACAGATTTCTCCATTACTGCCAGGTATCTATACGATACTCCTTTATATTATCTTTGTTTACCAAAAAGGTTTCTGTTAAATACTGTTTTTTTACAGCCTGTCCATCCAGATACTGCATCATCACGCTATAAGCATCCATTGCAAGGCTCATAGGGCTTTCTGCTGCAAAGGCTTCCAGGTTTTTATTTCCGTCAACCATGATTTTTTTAAGCTCTGGTGATCCTCCGACACTGAATATCTTAAGATTTTCACAACCTTCTTCTTCACAAAGCTTTAAAAGTACAAGCGTTATTTCATCACAGGTAGAAAAAATATATTGCAGGTCTTCTACTTCTTCTAGTAGATTTTGGAATTCTTTTCGTATCAGTTCTTCATCATGGGATGTAATAATCTCCTTCTCTACACGGAAATAGCTGCCTCCGATAGCTGCACGAAAGCCATATCTCTTTTCCTTTCCAAAATTTTTCGCATACTCTGTAAATATGGCAACTCCTGCTTTATTATATACATCCTTTCCGGGCATACATTTATTAACCATATAATCAGCCAAAATAAAACCGGAATTGAAATTATCAGAATCCACAAAAGCTACTACCTGCTCTGTATCCTTCATTCCTTGTTCCATCATAATTACCGGTATATTGTTCCTTTTCAGTTCTTCTAATACCGGCAATAATTCACCGCTGTCAACAGGGTTTAGAAAAACCGCATCTACCCCCATCCTTTCCATCTCCTGCAGCTGCTGTATCTGAAGCTTAATGTCATCCTCCGAATCCATGGAAATAAGCCTGTCTCCGCCGCCATGAATATATTCATTCAATGTCAGCTCCAGCTTATTGTAGTAATCCGAATCCTTCCCCAAATTACTCAGTCCAAACAACCAGCCCTCTTCCGGCCTGTCTCCTAAAGGTTTCTTTTGTTTATCTTTTTCTTCCTGAACTTTCAATTCTTCCTCTGTCTTTTTAACAATAAACTCCTGTTCTGCCCCATTTTCCTTATAAAATCCCTGTTCAAAGGTGCCAATAGCAATCATTAAAAGTATCATGGCGGTCACAGAACCAATTACCCATACTTTTTTCAAAAAATTACCTCCTGTCAACCTCTTGACTATTTTATTATAATAGAAATTTTACAGCAATTCAACAGATTTCTGTTCGAGGCCTAGTAGCTGTTCCTTTATCGCAAGGCCACCAGCATATCCAACCATGCTTCCATTACTTCCAAGCACTCTATGGCAGGGTATAATGATTGGAATTGGGTTTTTATTATTCGCCATACCTACCGCTCTACAGGCTTTCGGATTACCAATTGCCTCCGCAATTTCCTTGTAGCTTCGTGTCTCTCCATAAGGAATCTGCTGCAAAGCCTCCCACACTTGTTTCTGAAATAAAGTTCCAGCCGGTGCCAGAGGTATCGCAAACTCCCTCCTCCTGCCGCTAAAATACTCTGAAAGTTCCTTTTTCAGCTCCATTTCCACGCTATCAAGCTCCTTTAAAGCCCCTGTTGTCTCCAGTTCTTTTTCATTTTCCGCATCAAACCAAAGCCTCTCCAAACCGTCTTCTCCAATGCAGTATCCTAAAATACCCAAAGGTGATAAAATCCTTCCTATCCTTTTTTTCTCCAATACCTTTTCTCCTTTTATAGTTTTTTCCTATAAATCTTTTTCTCTGATATAAATAATCAATTTCCCACTTTTTATTATATATGGTACAGTAATTTTATACAAGTACATTATACATATGGGAGGATTCAAATGAACGAAAAGCGTAACATTATTATCTCTGCCGCACTTATCGGCATTATTTCAGTTGCCCTGGTATACCTGGGTAATCCTGCTAACATGGGCTTCTGCCTTGCCTGCTTTGTCAGGGATACTGCAGGCGGCCTCGGTCTTCACCGTGCTGAGGTTGTACAGTATCTGCGTCCCGAATTGATTGGCCTTATTCTGGGCTCCTTTCTCCTCGCTCTGGGTCGCAAAGAATTTTCTCCAAGAGGTGGAAGCTCTCCCTTTACCCGTTTTACCCTTGGCTTTTTTGCCATGGTTGGAGCATTGATGTTTTTAGGCTGCCCGTTCCGTATGCTTTTACGTCTGGCTGGCGGTGATTTAAATGCTCTTGTAGGTCTGGTTGGCTTTATTGCCGGCATCGGACTTGGTATCTTTTTCCTGAACAGGGGCTTCACATTAAAGCGGACTCATAATTTTTCCAAGCTGGAGGGAGCTTCTATGCCAATCGTAGCCATTCTCCTGCTGGGTCTTGCACTTTTTGCACCAAGCCTCTTATTATTCAGCCAGGAGGGCCCTGGCTCCAAGCATGCCCCTCTTTTTATAGCTTTACTGGCTGGACTTATCGTTGGTGCACTGGCACAGCGTACTCGTTTTTGTATGGTTGGCGGTATCCGTGATTTCCTTCTTTTCCGTGAAACCACATTAATCATTGGTTTTATTACCCTTTTTGTAGTTGCCATGATTGCTAATATTGCTTTAGGATTTTTCCATCCTGGCTTTGCCGGACAGCCTATTGCTCACACAGATGGACTCTGGAATTTCCTTGGAACTGCACTTTTAGGCTTTGCCTGTGTTCTCTTGGGTGGCTGCCCACTGCGTCAGTTCATACTTGCCGGTGAAGGCAATACAGACTCAGCAATAGCTATCCTTGGTCTTTTGGTAGGTGCAGCCTTTTGTCATAACTTTAAGCTAGCTTCTTCTGCAGACGGCCCTACGACTAATGGAAAAATTGCCGTTATTATCGGCTTCATCGTATTATTGATTATTGCTTTTGCTAACAGCAGAGAAGCAACGGATAACTAAAATATATACATATACAACATTTTTTAACAGGAGGTTTCTATGGAAACAATTGATGCAAGAGGACTTTCCTGTCCACAGCCTGTTTTAATGGCAAAAAAGGCTCTTTCAAAAAAAGAAGCGGCCTATACAATCCTAGTGGACACTAAGGCTGCAAAAGAAAACGTAACCCGCTTTGCTGGACATGCCGGCTACAATGTAACTGCTGAGGTGACAGATAACGAATACTATACTTTATCCCTCACACAAAAATGAACCGCTATATTGTCACCTTCCACTCCCATTTTTCAGCCATCAGCTTTCACCGTTCCATGAAAAAGCAGGGGATTGCCGCCCAGCTTATGCCTATTCCCAGGTATCTAAGTTCTTCCTGCGGCACCTGCGTAGCCCTTACCTGGGAAGCTTCCCGGGAGCAGGAGCTTTTGAAATATGATGGAGTGGAAGGCATATATATACAGGAAAGTTAAAAATCGGGCGTGCTCCTTAACGGGCACGCCCTCTATCATTCCCTCTATTAATTTACATTACTTGCCGCAATTTTCACCTTGCTCCAGAGGTTACTGATAAGCTTTCTTGTCTGCTCATCAAACTGAAATACTTCATCTTTCTCATTATCCGTTCTTGGGATATAGGCATTGATTCCTTCGTAGTCGCCACTCTCACCGGAAAGCTCTTCTACAACCGCCCTGTTAGGTGAGGTATAGCCTACATAGCTGGAATTATCATAGGCTCCCTCATAGCTGCTTATATAGTTAATAAACTCATGAGCAAGCTCCG
Organism: Acetivibrio ethanolgignens; assembly: GCF_001461035.1. Classification (GTDB taxonomy): domain Bacteria; phylum Bacillota; class Clostridia; order Lachnospirales; family Lachnospiraceae; genus Velocimicrobium; species Velocimicrobium ethanolgignens. Next base: position 10,207 of record NZ_LNAM01000188.1, read on the forward strand.
GATTCTTTGCATTAGCAGGAATAACCATGGCATCTGACCACAGATTAGTACCTTTCTTTGGTAAATAAAAGCCCATATTTTCATTTTCACTCATGACATAGGACGCGTCTCCAGAGTAAATAACTCCCAGTGCCTTTCTTCCCTGAGCCATATTATCAATGATTTCATCAGTAACGATTTCCGGTTCCATGGTTTCCACACATTGAACAAGCCACTGGTATGCCTTTTGAAGCTCAGCATCGTCACTGGTATTCATCGAATATCCAAGAGACTTTAAAGCCATCATAAAGGAATCCCTTTCCGAATCATACAGATAAATGTCACCTTTGTATTTTTCATTCAGGAAAATAGCAAAGCCTTCCTTTTCCAAGTCTTCTATATCCACCTTGGTTTTATCGTATACAATCCCTACATTTCCCCAGAAATATGGAACAGAATATTCATTCTCCGGGTCATATGGCAGTCCCTTTACCTCATCAGAAAGTTCAGCCATACAATCCAGTCTTGAAGGATCCAGCTTTTGTAAAAGCTCCTCACTAATAAGCCGTTCAATCATATAATCGCTTGGAACAAGGACATCATAGGCTTCTCCATTGGCTATCTTAATATACATCTGTTCATTAGACTCATAGTGTTCCATGATTATCCGGGCTCCTGTTTTTTCTTCAAAATTACGAATGATATTTTCTCCTGTATATTCACCCCAGTTATATACATGAAGAGTCTGTCCCTCATATGGCAGCCCCATATTACTAATATCGCTTTTCAAAGCAACCAGCCCGACAGCCAGTGCAGCAAATACTCCCACCGGAATCAGTAAAATAACCTTACCATTCTTTCCCTTTTTCTCCCGCCGTGCCATAAGCACCGGTACTGCATTAATTGTAATAAGCACAATTGTAATAATAACTACTACCAGAGTGGAAATCGCATTAATACTCGGATTGACTCTCTTGCTCATGGTGTAGACCATAATACTTAAATTTTTTACACCCTGCCCTGTTACAAAATAAGAAATAATAAAATCATCCACAGACATTGTAAAGGCAATCAACGCACCTGAAATAATGCCCGGCGTAATCTGAGGTACAATTACCTTTATCAGTGCCTGAAATGGCGTAGCTCCTAAATCCATCGCCGCATTAGCAAGATTCGGGTCAAGAGAACGTACCTTTGGCATAACGGAAAGAATTACATAAGGAATACAAAAGGCAATATGTGCCAAAAGCATCGTTGCATACCCCTTCTCCACCCGAAAGGTAATAAATAAAAGCATAAAACCAATGGCTGTTACTATTTCCGGATTCATCATCGGAAGATTATCCACCTGATTCATAATATCACGGATAATTTTCTTAGATTTGCTTAATCCAATCGCTGTAATAGTTCCTGCTACCGTAGATACAAAAGTAGCAATCAATGCTACACTAAAGGTCGTATACAAGGCCCCCATCATGTCACGGGATTCCAGCATATGCTGATACCATCGAAGAGAGAAGCCTGTAAAATGAGTCAAAGACTTTCCTTCATTAAAGGAAAAAATGATCATATAAAGGATTGGCAGATAGAAGAATAAAATCATCAACACTATCAGCACTTTCCCTAAAGAATGTTTTTCTTTTTTCACGCTTCTTCTTCCTCCTTTCCTCCCCTAGTAAACAGCTCTGCTTTTCTGACTGCCATCATAAGCAGCATCATAACAGCTGCCATTATCATAGAAATGGCACTTCCAAAGTTCCACTCACCAACGGTAATAAACTGGTTTTCAATGAGGTTTCCAATCAGGAAATACTGCCCACCGCCGAGAAGCTTCGGAATGAAAAAGGAACTGACTGCTGGTAAAAATACCAATGTAATTCCGTTAATAACTCCCGGCAGTGAAAGGGGCAAAGTCACACGGAGAAAGGTCTGATTCTTATCTGCTCCAAGGTCAGCACTGGCCTCCAAAAGAGAATGATCCATCTTACTTAAGGAGGTGTTAATCTGTAAAATCATAAACGGCAGGAAGTTATATACCATTCCAAGAAGTACTGCTCCCTCTGTATATAAAAGTTCTACATTTCCTAAACCGACAAAGCTTAAAAGCTTCTGAATAATACCGCCCTCACTTAAAAGTCCAATCCATGCATAGGTTCTTACAAGCATATTAATCCACATAGGAATTGTAATGCATAAAACAAGCATATTCTGCACCTTTTCTGAGCTCCGTGCAATATAATAAGCCAGGGGATACCCTAAAAGCAGACAAATAAGCGTTGTTTTTATGGCAATTGCAAGGGATCTCCACAAAATCAGTAAAAAGTCGGGATCCGTAAAAAACTTGACATAATGCTCCAATGTAAAAGAAAAGGATATAATGGCATTTCCCTGGTTCATAAAAGAATACATGGCAATTAATGCCATAGGTAAGACCAGCATCATAGCTGCCCACGCAATATATGGAATTGCTAACTGTGAAAATCGTTTCATTATTCGTATACCACCTTTGACATAACATGAATATCCTCTGGGAAGAAGGTCAAACCAACCTCTGCACCTACCTCTGTATAATCTGTTGTATGAATTTTAAATTCCCGGCCTGTGGTAGAGAAGGTCACCTTATAAATCCCCTCCTTTACATCCTCCGGATCAAAATCATAGTCAACACTGATATCAATGCTCTGATCCTCATCACTAAGCTTCCAGCCCTGTGCATTTGCCCAGGTCTTGATATCGGTATCCAGTGCCTGGGATTCTAAAATTTCATCTACGGATTTAAAGAAGTTAAATGCCATGATAGCCTCATTGGCCTTTTCATTCTTTACAAATGGCTGATTTACTACAAAAATACTTCGTTCTATCGTAGTACCGCCTGCCGCATGGAAAATAACCGGATAGCGTCCTGGCTCCTCCTTTAATTCATATTCAATTTTAGCAATGGAGGTATACTCATCGGTCTGCGGATTCCACGCCTGTGCATTGGAACGAGCAATAATCTCCTTGTCATCCAGGCTCTCCAAATCCTCAATATCCACGTAAAAATCATTGGCACTGATTTTTTCCTTTCCATCTGTACTGGTAACATCATGATTGCGGATAACGTGCATATTTACAGTAACTGTAGTACCAGGAACCGTTTCCACAATAATTTCATAATGTACTCCCTTAAATAGTACACTTAAAACCTCTCCTGTCATCTTGCCATCAGCCACATCTACAATATCAATATCCTCCGGACGGATAACAACATCTACCTTCTCATCCTTTTTAAAGCCAAAATCCACGCAGTCAAAGGTAATATCATCAAACCTTACCTTATAATCCTCCGGCATCGTAGCCGGAATAATATTACTTTCACCAATAAAATTAGCTACATAGCTGTTAGCAGGCTCATTATAGATTTCCTCCGGTGTACCTACCTGTTGGATTTCTCCATTCCGCATAACAACAATCTTATCTGACATCGTAAGGGCTTCTTCCTGGTCATGGGTTACAAAGATAAAGGTAATCCCTACCTCCTGCTGAATCCGTTTCAACTCATACTGCATCTCCTTGCGGAGCTTTAAATCAAGAGCAGCCAGCGGCTCATCCAAAAGAAGCACCTTTGGCTCGTTGACAAGAGCTCTTGCAATCGCCACACGCTGCTGCTGTCCACCAGAAAGCAGAGTTGTATTCTTATTTTCATAGCCCTCCAGACCGATAAGCTTTAACATCTTCATAACCTTCTGGTCAATTACGTCCTGGCTCATCTTCTTAATCCGAAGTCCAAAAGCAATATTTTCATACACACTCAGATGTGGAAACAAGGCATATTTCTGAAATACGGTATTTAATTCTCTTTCATAAGGAGGTTTCTTACTGATTTCTTCTCCATCAAACATGACACTTCCCTCATCGGCATCAAGAAAGCCTCCCAAAATCCTAAGAAGGGTCGTTTTACCACAGCCACTTGGACCCAGCAAAGTGACAAATTCCTTTTCATAAATATCAAGGTTTACTCCCTTCAAAACAATCTGTCCGTCAAAATTTTTTACAATATTACGGAATTCAATTAATTTCTTTTTTTCCATATATCTTATTCTCCTCTAAAACATAGGTGGTGTGGTAATCCAAAGAACCAGTGCTTCACTTGTACTGTTATTACATAGATAATGATTTTTTTTACCACTCATATAAAAGGTATCCTTCGCTTTTAGTCTGTATTTTTTATTATCACACATTAAGGTCACATTTCCCTTCAGTACAAAGCCAAATTCTTCCCCTTGATGGGCTATCATTTCCATGCTCTTTCCTCCCGGCAAAAGAGTCAAAAGAATCGGCTCCATTTCATTTTTCTGAGCATTTGGGATAATCCACTCAATCTGATATTCCTCCTGCTTATCTACAAAAAAATCCTTTGTAGAAAAAACAATCTGCTCTTCCTCTTCCTCATGGAAAAATTCTGACAAATTCGTCCCCAATGCCTCTAAAATATCCTCCAGCGTAGAAATACTCGGGCTTGTCAGATTACGTTCTACCTGCGATAAAAAGCCTTTGGTCAGTTCACTGCGGGATGCCAGATTTTCCAACGTTAAATCATTTTGTAGCCGCAGCTCCTTTATCTTTTTACCGATATCCATAACTCTCCTCCCTTTCTTTTGTTTTTAAATACTAAACTTTTTTTTCGCATACACACAACTCCTATTATACACATTTTTTTTCGTATTGCAATAGATTTTGTATTTTAAACTTTCTCATCGAATAAAAAAGCTGCCACTTCACGAATTTTCATTCATAAAGCAGCAGCCCTTTCAGAAACTATCCTTTTACATGTCGAATCATTCTGTCAATATCTTCATTCGTATTAATACATTCCATCGTAATTTCAGGATGCCTTTTCTGGAAAACACAAAATTATCAAATCCTCCATCTACAGTAGAATACATATCAAACACCTCCCTTAAGGTTCTATCCACATTGTTTGATAGCCCCATAACAACAATTGTTCCTGACAGCTTATGTAGCATTTACATACTATTTTCTGTCTCTGCTTCCAAATCATTTATTTGCTCAAAGGTATTGTTTTGTGAAAACATTTTTCCACTAGATATTGCCCAAAGTGATCCATCACCTTCGAGGTGAAAAAAATTCCTTCTCCAGAATGGTTTTCCTTATCTGTTGTTAGCTTTCCTTTAAAAAGATTTTTTCCATAATATAGTATTTTATCCTTGCTCTTTTTTCTGCTGTCAATGACAATAACACAGGTTATGAAACATAAGTCTCATAACCTGCACTAATTACCCTATATGCCTAATTCCTTCATTCCATAAATCCGTTTCCAGTCCTTCGTTCCCTCTTCCTTTTCCACCTCGGAACGATTGTGGCTTAGAAAACGAACTAAATCATAACAATCGATCCAGATTTCTCCATTTCCTTCCTTCTGGGATTCATCAAAAATCAGCTGAATGCCAAAGTGAAGATGGGTTACATCAATATTGTTTGTATTTTCCTTGGTACTGTATCCTGTATGCCCCATATATCCGATAACATCTCCTGCTGTCACAGTGCTGCCCTCCTCAAGGGTTCTGTAAAAGGGATAGTTCTGCCGCAGATGAGCATAGTAATAGTAGCGTTTTCCATCAAAGCTCCGGATTCCTATACGCCAGCCACCATACTGATTCCAGCCCAGAGCCTCTACAATCCCTGACTCTACTGCTATAATGGGGGTTCCTGTCTGCCCCATCATATCATGTCCCAGATGCCTTCTCTGATAACCATAGCTTCTGGAAACGCCAAAATCGTCATAATCATTATAGGGAAAATGCTTTGCAACAGGAGAAAAGGCCTTTAGCCCATAATGCTTTTCCCAGCCCTCTGCAGTCTGGATTTCATATTCTCCGACATATTCATCCAGCACAGCTGTATAGGCCTCCAGGTAATAGGAGTAGTATTTCATATCCTTTGTCAGCTCTTCTATCGTCTTCTCTCCGGAAATAAGAAGCTCTGCTGTTTTCTCTATTTCCTTTGCTGCACTGGAATTGAGCTTTCCACCCTCTCTTGCTGCCGTATAAGCCAGAAGCTCAATCCAGTTTACATGAACCGCCTTTCCATAGGTTTCCACATCCAGCTCATAGGCTTTGCAAAGAGCTTCATAGGAGACATCAAAATCTACCCATTTAATATAATCATCCTCTGTCACATTACTTCTCTTTTCTTCAGCATAGATTCTTATTTTCTTCACAACGGCTGCCGCGAGCAGAACTCCTAAAATTATAAGCTCTATCCTTATGAAAACAGCCGACCTGTTGTTTCTGTTTTTCAATCCTTCTACCGCCCCAAAAGCCTTACGGTATTTTATGCAGTACCTCAGTAAGATATGTCTGATAGTCTTCTATCACGCAGCCTGCCTCTTCCCTTGTCACTTTAGAGTAGCGGTTATAACAGGCTGAATTCATTCCGATTTTTCTTGGTCCCAGCACATCCTTTTTTAAGCTGTCTCCAATAAAGAGGCATTCCTCCGGACGACAGCCGGCTTTTTTTACACAAAGCTCAAAAAACCTTTTTGAGGGCTTGTCAGCCCCGGCCTCCTCACAAGTAACGACAGCAACAAAGTTGTCACGCGTCAAATTATAATTCTCTCCTGTCGCAATCCTGCCGCAGATTAAATCCT
>NZ_LNAM01000189.1 GCF_001461035.1 Acetivibrio ethanolgignens
CCCGCCAGCTCTTCCATATACAGTTCTGCAATATATGACGGTCCATTCCACCACAGTTTTGTACTATCATCATAGAGAGCCTTTCCTGTTTTAGAAGATAAAAAATCGCATAAAACATCTTTCAAATCGCTTCCGGTGTCCTCTGCAATTTCCTCAACAGTCATCGTAATCAGCAAATCAATGGTGTAATCTAATTTTTCTTTCGAAATAGTTACTTCAGCCATATTTTTTTACCCTCCACAAAATTCAGGCAACCAATTGCCTTAGCTGTTTTGAAACAATATTGATCTTGCAATTTATTCGGCAACAACTGCCTGATACAAAAATCATCCGCATCTTGACTTCCAATTGTGCCAAAAGCACCACCAAGATAAGCAGTTAGTGTCACATTTGTCGCATCATCTGCGATTTTCCCCACAATGACATCGTATTTTGACATTTTCAGTTCTAACTCTGCAAATAACTTTTTCTTTCTATGTGCCGCCACGCAATGTAGCCACTCTTCATTTGCCTCATCAAAAATGTGCACCGCCAATTCATTGTTTAAATTCAATTCGTATATCGATAAATATCCAAAATCCTGCTTTTTCCCAAGACTTCCATTTGCAACAGCCTTCGCAATCGAGGTTTTTAAAAAACTGATAGCCTGATCTCGCGAAGTAGTCAGGTAAAATCCTCTGCCAAAATCTTTTCTCTTTGAACACATGCCAAGCTCCGGCTGACTCACTTCACAATAACTTCCATGATAAAGATACAATCCATTCGTTAATTCAAGCATTTACTGATATCCCCTTTCGCTCAAGGAATTCTGCAATATCTTCGAGCACCGCTTCATCACCTTCACAATGAAAGATACCATACCCCGTTTCAATATAGTCGAATACATCTGCTTTACGAAATAATTCAACAACTCTTTCCACTGGCATATGCCATTCTTCTGATGCAAGCCGAATAAGTCTTGTCTGCATAAATGTAAGCTCTTCTTGTTCACTCATGATATCACCTCTTTCATTATACCTGTATCTATTATACCATTATTTTTTCATCCTTGCGATAAAAAATTTATTCTTCATAACTATGTATTTTATTTTATAAAAAAACTTTCTGCAATCCTTCCGCTCAATGAGCTTCACAATCACAAAAAGTCTTTTTCTCAAATCCTACCGCTAAAATCCAATACATGGAACTATTTCACCCGGGCATGGTATCCTGTTATAAAGAAGCAGAAGCATTTCGGCAGCTGACCTGTATGTAATCGCTGCAGCCCCTGCAATATGTGTGTTAGATTCTTATGCTTTCTGCAATTTTCTTTCCTGAATCTGTCGGTGTACTTCCATACCACGTTTATTATAATAATCTCGTCTTTCCTGTGGTGTCATATCCTTTGTGATATTGTAGTTATTTTCTCTTATCTTGTGAATATCCTCAATCGTAAAATCAGGACTGATAACTAATGTTTCCATAAATCATCCCTCACTTTCCAATAATACAGATGGATTCAGAATCTCAATCGGCTTATATCCTTTCAAATGAGTAATGGCTCTTACTCCTCTGATTGTCTTTATATTGACAATATGCTTGAAATTCCAAGATATAATACAATCACATCCATAAATAACCGCCGCCGCAATATGCTGACAATCATCATAATCTCATTCGCATATTATATACCTTTATTTCTGTGTATATTATAACACTCCTTCCTTATTCTTTCAATCAGCACCAGAAGAAAGTTTCCACCCGCGAAAAGAAACCGGGTGGACATCGAACGTCCACCCGGTGTGATAAAATTCTCTATTTTACTTTGATCGTCATCTTGATCGTCTTTTTTGTGCCGTTCTTTAAGGTGACGGTGGCCCTGATCGCAGCGGTTCCGGCGTTCACTGCCGTGATCGTTCCCTTCTTTGTGACCGTTGCTATGGATTTCCTGGATGTGGCATAGGTGATGCTCTTTACATTATCCATGTCCAGTTTGCCGGAGAACTTGAAGGTGGTTTTCTTGCCTTCGGAAAGGCTCTTGCTGGTCTTGGCAGGCTTCACCGTTGCAAGGATCGCTTTTTCGATCGCCTTGGATTCCTTTGCCGTGACAAGTTCGTAGGTCGCTTTTTTCGTCATGTTGACAGTGACGGTTCCAGCCTTTGTGACCTTGTACTCCTTGTCATTCACCATGGTGTATGTTCCGGTCTTTGTATCCCGCTTGTAAATATACAGTTTCTCGCCCGGAAGGATCTCGTTCGCATCTGCCTGTACTTTATACAGTGTCTTGCCGTCGTTATCCTTGACCGTCATTGTCACACGCACCTTCGTATCTGCTCCGGCAGCCTCGGTGATCTGTCCGAGCACCTTACCGCTCAGCGATACCTTCGAACTGTCGCTGGTCTTGGTGATGCTCGCCTTGGCGGAAGTGACGTTTCCGTCTCCGTCTGTCTTTACGGTGACGGTGGCCGTGGTATTCTTTTCGATATGAGCAATGACGGATTTCTCGGTCACGCCGGTGACGTTTCCGTCCGCATCGGTCCTGGTGGTTGTGGTCACAGTATTTCCCTTGGCGTCCGTCTCGGTCTTTGTGGTCGTGGTGGAGCCGTCCTTATTCGTGATGGTTGTGATATTGCCGGAACCCTCTGTCTTATCTCCGGTTCCATCGGTCGCACCGCCGGATGAACCGCCGGAGCTGCTGCCGCCACCTGCACTGTCGCCGCCGATAGAACCGCCGCCGGAAGGCTTTGCAGTGATCGTCAGCGTTCCCTTTGTAAAGGTAATCGTGTAATTATCTCCTGCCGGAGCAGTCAGACCACTGATTAATATCTCATAGGCTCCGGTCTTTGTGTTGTCAGGCTCCTGTCCGTAGGACATGGCTGCCGCACCGCCCAGGGCATCGGTTCCGCATAAGCCTGTGACGGTATAGTCCGTTCCGGCTGTCGGGTTCGTCAGAACCGGAACTGCATCGCCGACATAAATACTCTTATTTTTTGCTGCTACTGTGATCTGTGCCTTGGTAATCTCAAAGCTGTAGTTTTCTGTTCCCTCATAGTCAGCGGATTTAATGGTAAATACTGCCCGGTAGCTGCCTGCGTTTGTAGGAGCATCCACCGGAGTAACCGGATCACCCACATTATAATTATAATAAGTTACCGTAGTTTCACCGGTTACCGGTGTACCATCCTCGGTCTTCCATATCGGTGCGCCTGAATAAGCGTAGGCTGTTCCGTTATAGGCACGGTTGCCACAACTTACGCCGGAAAGGGTTACCGGTGTTTTATCTGTGGTCTGAACCGTTAAGCTTGTCTCTGAAATATCGTAGTTATCATTCACAAAGAAAATTGTAACTCTGGATATCTTGTCGGCGCTATCTACAGGTGCAACATGCAGTGTCAGCTTGCCGTCCGTAATATCTGCATCCGCCGGTTCAGAACTCAACACACCGTCTTTCTTGAAAAATTCTCCAACTCTATAGGTTGTTGTTCCGGTCACTCCTGCCGGAAGCAGCTTACTCAGATCATAAGTAATATCCTTCGCCTGATTCGTTTTCACCAACAGCGTCTGATTTGTTCCAGTGACGGGCTTCGCTGTGATCTTAGCCTCATGTTCGATGGTTTCAGCAGCCGCAATGGTATAATTTCCGCTTGTGATGGCTGTCGGTGTAAAGGTTACCTTTGAAGCAGTCGTTACATCCTTGCTGTCATAAACGGATGTACCGCTTATCTCTACTGCTTCTGTTCCAACAACGCCCGCTTTGATCCATACCTTTGCATTGCTATCGGTCATTCCGTCATATACCTTTGTGATAGCTGCATCAACAAATTCAAGGTCAGCGGCAGTTATCACCCTTGGTGATATTGTAAATGTCCACCCGCTCGCCGTTACATCGGATATTGCATTGTATTCATCGCCTTCCGCAACATCGATCTTCACAATATATGTCCCGGCATTGACAGGAGCTGAAGCAAGACCCTTACCGCTTTTATCATAATACTTTACAGTGATCTCGCCTACACCGGAAGGTGCCGCTGTAACCGCAGCAGCCTTTGCGCTGCCGTTATAAACAAGGTCATCGGGTGCAGCAAAGGTAAAATCGCTTGCCGTGAGTGTTCCCTTATCCGTTTTGGCAAATTGATACGTTACAGTAATTTTTCCGTCTGCGTTTTTTGTTATATGACTGCTATCAACGTCCAAATCGTTCACCGTTACCGCAACAGAATCTGCAAACATATATCCCTCATTCGCTGAAAGTGTTACACTTGCAGTATAGACTTTATTATAACCGGCATTTGTGCCGGAAGGCTGCCAAGTGATCAAATCTGCCGCAACGCCTGTGGTAGATACTCTTGCTTCTTCTGCTAAAGTTTCAGTTGCCTTCGGTTCTGTAATGGTAATACTTATGTTTTTTAATTGCACCTTTCCGCAAATCGAACAAGTATCCTTGCTGTCCAATCGATGCGTGTGACTGCCGACCTTTGACTGATGATCCGCAGCAACGGCAGCGACAGGAACACCACAGGTAGTGTCAGGGATGGCAACAGAGGTCTGACCTTCTCCCAATGTGATTGAGGTTATGGTAACCTTGTCACCATCAAGGGTGTATGTTATCTCTGTTGTTATCTTATCATGATCAATCCTTCCACTAAAACTTCCGGGATAGAATATGCTGGTAAGATTAACGCATTCTAAAAAAGCATTTTCTCCAATGGTTCTAACGTCATTCGGAATAGTTATGCTTTTCAGCCTTAGACAGCCCTGAAAAGCATTTTCTCCAATGGTTCTAACGCCATTCGGAATGGTTATGCTTTCCAGACCTAGACAAAGGGAAAACGCATCTTCTCCGATAGAAATAACGCTATCCGGAATATCATAGGAATCGCCACTCTTATATGCAGGATATGCAATCAATGTGGTCTTTGCCTTATTGAACAATACGCCATCAACCGAGCAGTAGTTCAAATTTTCTTCTAAAACATTTATGCTTTTAAGTTTTTCACAGTTCCAAAAAGCCATACGTCCAATAGAAGTAACCTCGGCAGGGATAACTATGCTTTGAAGTCTCCAACAACTATGAAAAGCACTCTCTCCAATGGTTTTAAGCCCTGAATTTTTTCCAAATGAAACAGTTTTAAGGTCTCTACATCCCCTAAAAGCCCCATCTCTAATGGTTGTAACGCTGGCAGGAATGGTTATGCTTTTAAGGAATGCGCAATCTTGAAAAGCATTCTCTCCAATGGTTGTAATACCCTCCTTGATTTCAACGGATTGAATATAATCTTGAAGCTCATACCAAGGAGTCAACTTTCCCCAAGCATCCATTGCACCACTGCCCGAAATGGTCAGTTTGCCTGTATCATCCAGTGTCCAAGAAAAACTATTGCCCTCGCCAAAAGTGCCGGAATCCTTTACCTCCGCCGACGCAACAATTGCAGTACCAAATCCGAACACACCTGTTCCGGGCATCAGTCCCATCACCATGGCGGTGGTTAAAAGTAGTGCTAATCCTTTCTTTCGTCCTCTTCGTTTCTTCATGTTATACCTCCATTCTCAGGGCTTCTGCCATGATGCAGGCCCCATAAAATTTGTTTACCTGATATTGTATCTGACTTCACAAAAGCCTCCGGTTTCTGGCCTCTGCCACTGCGGCGGCTCTGTTATTTACACCCAGCCTTTTGTAAGTTTCCTGATTGTAGTATTTCACGCCCGCTTTGGTTAAGCCAAGCTGCTTTGCAATCTTCTCCACAGACATGCCTTCTGCCTGCAGCTTGAGGATTCTCAGCGCTTTCTCACTTAAGACCACCGTGCCCTCCGGTTTCTCCTGTAAATATGCCGGATAGAATTCTGCCATCTGTCCGCATTCCTCCATGACCTGTTTCTTAAAGGCCTGGTCCTGCCAGACAAGGGCTGGGGTCTTTAAAAGCTCCCTGATTGCTGCTCCCTCTTTCGTGAGGATGCGCACAAAATGATAATCCTCTGCCGCTGTCACCGCCTCCTGCAAAGCCTCCAGCCAGCCCTCCATGTCCATGCGGTAAAGGGTGATGGCTTCCAGCATCCTTACTTCGATTGCTATGTAGGTTCTGTGGCTATTCTTCGCATAGTAACGCAGCTTTTCCAGCAAAAGCAGTGCCTGCTCCTTCCGTCCGGCAGCCAGATAGGCCCGCACCTTGGTCAGATACCGGTACCGTTCCATCACATTGAACTCCATGTTTTCATCCGGCGCCCTCTCCAGCCATTGGCAGACCTGCCCAATCCTTCCGGCGTATAAGTCCATTCTTGCCTGCATGGCGCCGATATTTGGCAGAATCCGCGGTGCTTCCTTTTCCGCCTTTTTCTGAAAGCTGTCTAACATATCTGTGGCAGACTCCATATGGTTATTCAGGATGGACAGCTTTGTCAGAATCGCTGCTGCCACAAAGACCTGTTCCGTCTTTCCGCCGGCTTCTGCCTGCATCCTGCCGTTTCCGGCAAGAAGTGCCACCTCGTAGTCCTCCCCTCCTTTCTCAAAATAACTTTCTGCAAGGGCAATATTGACAAGTCCTTTTCCGTATTTCCCAAGGACAAGGCTCAGGACTTTTCCCATGGTATTGGAAAACTCCTTATCCCTCCTGCTCCATTCGCAGAAATCCTTTCCGCCGTTCATCACGGAAGGCAGGTTGCTTGTTACGGAGAACTCCGGCAGGTCTATTTTTCTTTCTGTCAGCAGCATGCCCGCCTGTTTTAGCAGGTCAGACAGCCGAACCGTCCCCCTGTGCGGCAGGGCAATGTCCAGATAGAGAAGCCTGCTCCTTGCCGCTCTTTTTGCACCTCCGGTCTTTTTCTTGGCATAGGCGGCAAGCTCCTCGTACCAGCGTTCGCTTTCCTCTTCATTTAACAGCATGGACCACAGCATGCTCATGCCCGCCATCAGCTCCACACTTTCCCTGATCTTTTCTTCCGGCAGTGCCAGATAGTAATGCCGCAATTCAAAATAATCTCCTGCCGCCGGATTCCTTCTCGCATTATCAACCAGAATCCGGAAAATCCCATCCTCACAGTGGCACATTTCATACATCTTAAGTGCCTCTGTCACATTTCCTTCTATCTCATAATAACTCCCGGCACTATAGTAAAGCTGCCTGATGTAATCTTGTGAATATTTTCTGGAAAGCCTCCTTCGCATGGACCGCTTCATGGGCGTGACCAGTTCATATACAGTCCTTTCATCTTCCCCGTATTCCATCAGAAAGTTCCCGGCTTCCTGTGCTCTCCCTATCAGCTCTCCGCATTCCTTATGCTTGGTAATCTGCTGTGCCAGCCCAAGGTCAAACTGCTCCACGATGGATACCGCTTCTAAAAACTCCTGAAGCTCCACGCTCCACTGGTCATACACATGCACCTCCAGATAGTCCCACATATTCTTTTGGGCTTTCTCAATGGCACGAAGCTCTGCACCGGTTTTATCTTTCGCCGCCTCCTCCTTCGGAATGTTTTTAAAGAGCGCCGCCCCCATCTTAAGTGCCAGCGGATCCCCCTCACATAATTCCCGTGCTCTTTCACTGGCGGCCCGGGTAAGGGAAAGCCCCCATTTTTCAAAATAGCTTTCCTGCTCCTTTTCGGTCAGGTATAATTCTTTTTCTCCTAAGATCAGAAAAACACTCCGGACAAAGACAGGCTTTAACCATTTTGGCACCGCTGCCCTGGAAATCAGAATCAGCCAGACATCCTCACATAAGCTCATGCTCTCGATGAGCTGCCCGCAAAGGCTCTTGTCCTCCTGGCTTTCTAATGCATGCAGGTCGTCCATGACCAAAACCCTCGGCACATTTTCTTTCTGCCTTGCCTTGTGCATTTCTTTTTGTACGATGTCTGCAAGCTCTTCCATTCCGGTATTCGCCATGTCAATATAACAGTATCGTCTTCTGGCAAGGAAATCCGCCACAAGGGAAGTCTTGCCGGTTCCTGTGGTGCCATAGATATATACAGTCTGCTGGCTGTTTTTCGCCGTCTTCATCCGATCCCATGCTGCCTTCGGACGCACATAATATTCATCCACTTCCGGCCTGTAGGAAGGCATCACAAAAGGAGCGTCCTTTGACGCTCTGTTTCGTCCTGGCAGATAATCTGTTTTTTGATTCATGATGTGTCACCCCTTTTTGGCAAATAATGGGACAGCCTCTATTTTTTATATTATACATCGGTGGGCAGGAAAAGTACACTAGCCAAAAGGATAGACTTTTTATATCTTTTGAAATAGAACAAAGAGTTTGCAAAGCAAACTCTCCGCCTGCGGCGGGGCGCGAAAGCGACATTTACCACGCCGCCGCAGTGCGATCCTTAGCGGAGCGTTTTTTATTCAATAGGACGCACTTTCCTATTGAATAAAAAAGCGTTCATTGGTTTCTATGCCAACAAACGCTCTCCAGCCGTCCATTTATCTTATAACAATTTGATTTCTCCCGTTCTTTTTTGCCTCATACAATGCACTGTCGACTCGTAATAAACAATGCTCAAAATCCTCTTCTGCACGGAACTTCACTACTCCTATGCTGACCGTAACGCTTTTATTGTCCGGCAGAATTAAATTTGTTGCACAGCAGATTCTAATCCTTTCAGCCATTTCTTTGGCTGCTTTCAAATCTGTATGTACTAAAACAGCTAAAAATTCTTCGCCACCATATCGTATAAGAATATCATTTTCTCTGCAAGTCTGCTTCAATATATTAGAAAAATCCACAAGTATTTTATCACCTTCTAAATGTCCGTATATATCGTTAACGCACTTAAAACAATCTAAATCTATAAATAAAACACATATTGAACAATTCTCATCCTTTCGTATAGCATCCAGGCTATTTATAGCAAAGGATAATCCATAACGATTATATAAGCTTGTTAAACTATCATGCATTTTTTCTTTTTCAATTTTAATATTTATCGCAGTAAGTTCATCAATAGTTGAACCTAATTGTGCTTGCAGATTTTTCTCAGCCGTTATATCTACGATTGAGCCAATCAATCCCCTCTGAGAATTGTTTGATCTAAAACCACAGCTCCAGTATAGTGTAGCACTGATTGTCTCATCCGAAAGTTGAAAATTCTTTGTGTAATTTGTAATAGTACCATTTCGTATAAGATTCAAATCCTCATCCTGATAATTTTCCCTATCTTCTATTGGCAAATAATCCAGCGAAAGAACTGTTTTTCCTATATATTCGTCATCTGATATATGAAAATACTTCTTGTACGCGTCATTAAAGAACACAAACTCTGCCTGTTCATTTTTTATAAATATCGGATAAGGCAATGCGTTCATTGCGGAAAGAAAAAAATCCTTTTCATTTCTGTATGCGTTGATTGTCTTCTTAAGTGCTTCACGCTCCTCTTCCTGTCTTATAATTTCTTTTTTCATATCTTCAATAATATTTTCCAGATGATCTTGGTCGTTAGAAATATTGCTGGAGTTTTTCACATACTCATGAATTAATAACAGGCTATTAAGTAATAAATTCATAGTTTCCCTCCATACTTTACAAGATACTAGGTAATATTATACGACGCTTTAAATATGATGTCAACAAAAGTGTACATGTAAGATAGCGTAAATTTCTGGAACATTCGCAGGCTTGTTGAGAGTTTATCCGTTGAATATGGTTACTAGTCGAATCACTAATGTGAACAGAGGAATATATATGTTGGGAATAAGCATAGGTAAGAATCTTGAACATGGTCTTTGGGTCGACTGCAACGGCTCACTGGCGATTACCGTGACCGAACTTACACCGGCAAGTGTGGTTCAGCTTCGCTGGACACACGACGTAAAAAGGCTCCCAAGGAAAACCTTGGGAGCCTCGGATTTACTGTAATTCTATTAATTACTCAATAATTGTAGCAACACGGCCTGAACCTACTGTTCTACCACCCTCACGGTCTGATTTAGCCGTGTTTAGGAACTTATTTGTTACGGTTTTTGCCGTTTTGTGACTCATTTTATGGGTATTTTACCTATTATTTTTGCTTTTTCCGGAGGAAGTGTTGCAGATTCGTATCACGATAATCCGCTTTTTTCCGTCCACCTATGTAATAATATAGCATGGGCGAAAATGAATGTAAACGGCAAATTTATATGATTTTGGGTGTTGTGATACGAGTTTGATACTCATAGTAAATATACACACGGGACATCTCTATGTGTACATTTACTCAAATACTTTCTCCACCAATTCCCTATAATGCTTCTTCAGCATCTCATACTCTAAAGAATCCGAAATCAATTTGAGTGTGGTCTCCCGATAATCTTCCTTGTAAAAATCTTCATCACAAACTTTCCGGACTAACTCTAAAATATCGACATCCAGAGGCGCTGCCGGAGCAATTTCGCTTCCCATAGCAATTCTGTGGGCACGTACTTCTTTTACAAGCTTCAAGAAATCATCGTCAATCTCCACATGCTCTGTCAGCTTATAAATATCATACAAATGTCTTGCATTTCTGTGGGCCTTGCCCTGCAGGTAGTAATCGCATACAGCAAAAACTTTATCAATCAGGGTACGGTTCAATGACTGAACGCGCATAGGGAATGTCCTCAAATCATATGTTGTAATAAACTCCTCTTCTTCAGTTCCGAGAGCATCCAATATATAATTTCCCAGCTCCTTTTCTTCTGTAGGAAATGCATAGGACATCAAGGATGTTTCCAACTTGACATAAGGCGGAATTGGATTGATAACTCTATCCCCTACCACTGACTCATAATAAAAATCATAATGATTCAGATTTTTATCACTTTCAATAGAGTCGAAGTTATGAATCACAAGCCCTAACTCATCCGCAATCGGCTTCAATATGTTATATTTTAGTTTCTTTCTTCTAGCTTCACCCAGATGCTCTGTAAATGTAATGTCGATATCCTCAGAGAATCGGTCAATTACATGAAATGCTTTGGAAAGAGATGTCCCGCCCTTAAACACAACCGGATATTCAATCGTAGAAAGCTTCTTCAAAATCAAAGTAACATAATAATCTTTCTCAACGATATCTTCACTGACTTCCAGTTTCTGTGAAGCCAACAAGATTGCATCACGAAATAATTCTCTATTTTCTTTATGCAAGTACATGATCTAACCCCAATTCATAATAAAATTTAAATGTCGCCAGCGGGTATTTTCTGATGTACAAATCCACATCACTTCGTTTGATTCCGTGAATAGCGATATACTCAGCAAATTTCTCCCGTGCCTCATCATAAGTATAATCTAAATATGCATCAAGATTTTTCAATAGCTCCAACATCTGTAGCACATACACATTCTCTTTTGTTATTTGTACAATTGGCTTCCTTACATAAAATCTTCTGTTGCCAATCCGCACCTCTCTGTCTGACGAATTTGTATTATTACTTACAATCTCCACCACCCGGGGAACCTGTGTGGTAATCCCTATCTGATTTGCAAAAGAATTGCCACCATAAAAACCGTCAACATTATCTCCTTTGGAAATAAAACGATATCTCGCCACCATATCCGCATTCGGACCAATGGTAGAATTTAGCAGAGACTTCTTAGGTATAAAATATACTCCGGTATCATACTTCTGCAACAATCCCTTATCACAGAGTTTCTTCAACTGCTGATTTAAGGCAGACTTCGTAATTTCCTCTCGCTCCAAATCCGAAAAGAAAATCGGCTCCGCTTCTTTGTAATGTTCTTTTATATAATTGTATAGCATCGTCTTTTCTCCTTTCTTAACGTTTTGGATATATCAATTCTATTTTGTTAAGTATATTATATTCGCTGGCGAAAACTATGTCAATTATATTTTTTCGCATATTATGGATTCTATCCATTTTATGCAAGCATGATATCTTCTGCCTTTGCTAATTTCATCCAATAACCGTTTTCTAAAAAATGGCGACATGTCGCCACTATTTACCCAAATATCTTATGTGCATACTCGTCTTATGCGTGATGAACTGTATAGTAATGTTTTCCATCCAGAAAAACATAATTTGCACCAACACAATAACTGTTCATTTGACTCATCAACCAATGTGCCGGCAATTCGAATAACGCTATTAATTCATTCTCGCGATATCCATTCTCAATATCCTTTGCCGTTGGTGTCTTATGCAATTTAACTTCAGACTGAAAACCAATCTCCCAATCATCAAGATTAAAACCTTTTTCCCACAATTCCTGTTCTGTCAGTCCCGTTAATTCACAGAGTTCCTCTTCTGTTTCAAAAACCACCAAATTCAGCATAATATTCCTCCCACAATTCAACTTATTGGTCAATAGAAAGGAGTGCCTATCGAAAATAGAATAATAGTAAAAAATATGTCCGCCGCAATACTAAAGACTATTCCCCACTGCTCTGACATAGCAATGATTAAACACATATCAAATAATAAATTTTCCTATACTGATAATGTCGGTATCACAAGCTACTATCTAGTATACAAATCATATAATGCCTATAAGAAAGGTGTTGCACAAATCCCCCACAGATTATTTAGATCAAATAGTTTTTTTATTGCAAAAATAGAATAACTATGTAAGCCACAATCTTAGTAATCTTGCTACTAACAATTGTGGCTTTAAGCTTTTTATTCACTTTACCTACTCATTCCAGCCACCTTCTGCTGTACCCACTCACCGATACTCCGCAGGAAGTGTTCCAGCATATTCATTCCATTAATAGTAAACTGCCTCATGAAATCATATGCTTTTTCCAGCTTCGCCTTCAGCGTTCGATTCTCAGTCTTCAGTTCCTCATTCTGTCGCTTCAGACACTCATTCTCGTATTTAAGGTCCAGCATCTTTTCAAAGTATGCTTTCTCCCGGTCACCGGAATTAGTATTCCTGAAGTAATCGATAAGTTCTTCTGCAAACTTCGCTTTCTGAATCACCTCGTCCGCATCTTCTTTTATTAGCGTCAGCTTCTGCTCCTGCTCTCGAACTTCACTCTTTTTATCTGTCAGGTCCTGCTTCACTTCATCCAGCTCGGTACTTTTATCTGCAAGGTTCCGCAGTACATCATCCAGTTCAGCGTTCTTATCCGTGATTCTGACTGACAACTGCCTCTCTACCTCTGCTCCCTTCCCCAGAGATTCAAGCATTGCCTCCATCTGTTCAGCCTGTGCCTGAATGGTAGCCTGTCCGGCTGTAACCTTATCCTTTATATCCTCAAGTTTCCGTTCCTCTTCCTTCGCCATCTCTGCCGCCTTTTCCCTGCGGTAGTCCGACAAAGTAAGGTTTCCTCTCGGATTAGAGCCTTTATAGAAACGCTCCCAACCAAACTCTTTTAGCATCATATCCTGAAGGATTGCTTTCTGTGTTTCCACCCAATCAGCTCCACCATAACGGTCACGCTTCATCTGTGGTTTCAGATTTCCGTCTTCATCTTTCTGCCAGACCAAATCGCCGGTCTCAGTTACCGCCTGCCTCATGGTAGTCGGAAATCCCAAATCTTTAAAGGTCTGTGCAAATGCATTCTGAATTGGTGCTCCCTTTGAGGAGTTAGTTGTATACGGAATATAGGTCATATGAATATGGGGAGAATTTTCATCCCCATGATAAACCATGTGGTGAACAATCAGACCAGCCTCAAAAGGTGGCTTCCAATTTGGATCATCCAGCTCCTTCTGAGTTACCACACATACCTCCGGCAGTTCCAACAGATACTTTGCAAATTCATCAAGCAAATCCTGCGCACGATTCGCATCATCCGGCGTATATACGAAACCCGTGTCCCGCATATCCCCTATCTGCCAGATAATCTCATAGCAAAGGTGCTTCTGCTTATCCTGCTCAATCTTCTCATAATAGGTCGGCGGAAATCTTTTTCCGCGCCCTTTCTTAATCTCCCTGTCCCTCCACTCTTTATACGGCTTAGCAAATAACTTCTCATATACCTGTTGCAGAGTAATCTCTGAATCCTTGGTATATACCCAGTTCAAATGCCGCCGCTCCTCTACGGAGTTGGGTGGAATATGGGTTCTAAGATTGTGCTCCAGATTAGGTGCGCTGTACATTGCACCACTTATGGTCTTTTCTTTCTTGCCTGACATCAAATCCCTCTCTTCTTATCTGTATTCAGTTTAATCAACAGTTTCCTTAAGAAATCTCTGCTCATGTCGATGTCCTCCTTTCTTTGGGTTTCCACGTTTCTTTCTCTTTCCCTAAAGTAATATCCCTTTATTGGTTTGGGGGTACCCCAAACACAAACGGGGCAAGCGTTCCGTCGCTTGATCTCGGATACATCTGCTCGTACCGGCATTTGGTGAAATCTACTGCCAGCAGCCGGTATTCACAGCTGTATGTTGGTGCTCCCTCTGGGAAGTATTTTTTATGCCGCACCAACCGGAAATCCTCTATCAACAGGTGTGTCACTTTCGTCTCCCTTTTTAAAAAATGACGCCACTTTGTGACTCACCATACAGAACAATCATCCAATGCATCCAGCCACACCTGCATCTCCCCGCTAAGCATCATTCTCACATACTTCACTGGGTCATCTATCGCCAGTGCATCCATCCGTCCTTGGGAGTTTGGGGTGGTCCGAAGACCACTCTCCCACCTCCCACAATCCAGACTTATGATGCAGTTGGTATCATAGTGAATCACATTCACCGTGTTATTCTGCACGTTGTAAAATCCTCTTATCATTCTCATGACCAGCCACCTGCTTCTGCTTATTCGGATAAAGGTGTCCGTAAATATTCATGGTCGTATTCACGGAATCATGTCCCACTCGCTGGGCGATAACCAACGGCTGCATCCCTTTCTCTATTAACAAAGCAATGTGTGAATGGCGAAGGTCATGCACACGGATAGGCTTTAGCTTCGCCTGCTCCGTCTTTTGCTTCATCTTCTTCTGAATTGCCCTGTCCGTAATGGGGAAGATACGATCCTCCGGTATCAATCCATATTGCCTGTCCACAAAATCCTTCATCTCCTCTGCCAGAAACTTCGGAATTGTAATCTTGCGATTAGAACTCTCTGTCTTTGGTGGTGTTACATAATCGGTTTGATTCCTCCTGTAATAAGTCTTGGAGATGTTCACCGTTCCGTTTTCAAAATCAATATCCTGGCTGGTAAGTGCCAGCAGTTCCCCTACCCGGCATCCCAGCCAGAATAACATCTGAAAGATAATCCGATACATCTCCTCATCCGAACTAAAACCTTGAATAAACTGTTCGTACTCATCCTTCGTCCAGAAGTTTAACTCCTTAGCATTGGGACGTCCCATTTTATCCACCTTCTTGCAGGGATTATCTTTCAAATCATAGAACTTCTCTGCGTGGTTAAAAAGTGCTGTCATCTGATTCTGTATCATCCTCAGATACGTTGGCTTGTAATCCTGATTCAGAAGTGCATTCTGCCACTTGATAATATCCACCGCAGTAATCTCATTCATCTGCTTTTCACCAAAGTAAGGAATGATCTTGGTTTCAAATAGTGTCCGCTTCGTCATTATGGAACGCTCCTTCAGTCTCGGTGCCTTATCCTCAAAGTACACTTCCACAAAGGAAGCAAACTTCATATCCATGCTGGCACTCTGCTTCTGTAAAAAATCACGTTCCCACTGCTGGGCATCCTTCTTGGTAGCAAATCCACGTTTCATCTTGGACTTACTCTTTCCAAGCCAATCCTTATAGTTGCACTTACAAAACCAGGTATTTCGTTTCTCGTCCTTATAAACCGGCATACTCATTACCTCTCTTTCTTGTAGTCGCCACACCCGGCATTATTCCGGGTATGGCTTATTCAGTTATCAAAGTTCATCTATTGCGCTTCGCCATATCCGTAGCACTTCTTCTCAAAGTAGGCTCTCGGAACGGAACCTGCCTTGGTAAAATAACCCTGTGCTTTCAGTTCCTTATTCCATCCACGGATGACTGCGTAAGCGGTTGATTCTGCAATTCCCAGAAGTTCTGCAACTTCCTTAGCAGATAAATAGCGTTTCGTCATACTCCTTCCTCCTTTCTACTAAAACTTATGTACGCTCTTGCACATGTCACTCACCTCCCATCATTTAATTAGTAACTATATTGTTACTGTTTTTGTTTTTGATTATACAGTAGCATTTTCGTTTCTGTCAATAGGTTAACGAAAAAGTTTTCATTTTTCTATTTGCTATACAGTAACATTTATGTTATTGTATTATCAGAAACGATATTGTTACTATGTAATTGGAAGGAGTTACACGATGGCTATTGGTGAACGAATAAAACGAATTAGAAATTTCCGCAAATTGACACAGGCTCAGCTTGGCGAAGCTGTTGGCTTATCCGATGTGCGAATCCGTCAGTACGAAATTGGCAACCGCACCCCTAAGGAAGAGATGATACAGGAGCTGGCAAAAGCCTTAGACTGTAATTACCGCTCCATCTACGAACCTTCCCTCTACGCAGCGGAAGATGTGATGTACGCACTCTTTGAGCTGGATGAGCACTACAATATGCCCCTCTACGAAGTTGTAAATCCCGAAGATCCTACCGAAAAGCATATCGCTGTTGGTTTTGATTATTCTTTGTTGGATGATTTCCTGAATACCTGGAAAAAGAAAAAAGAGGACTTAGCCTCCGGTAAAATTACCAAAGAAGAGTATTTTGAATGGAAGATTAACTGGCCACATGCCAAAGATTAGAAACCCGTGTATCACACGCGTATCACAAGCCCATTTTGAGTGAAGAACTTGAAACGGGCTTTTTCTATGTTCGTTAATCTTCTTTAAACAAAACGAAGCCGCAACTCCTCATAAAATGAGGAATTGCGGCTTGTATTTAAGTCTCTATGGTAAGTGCTTCAAAACACAGCGTTACTGACAAACAACTGTCATTCTGCTATGATATC
>NZ_LNAM01000190.1 GCF_001461035.1 Acetivibrio ethanolgignens
AAATAACTGATATATAAGATATTATAACATATTCCATTAGATTACGCTATATATAAAATAGATAAAGTTGACAAAAAAATACCAGCAATTACAAGCACCTGCCGGGTTATTAATCTTTATTCACTTCAAAACTCAGGGGATTTTATTGAAAAAACAAAAATACCTATTGACATAATTTTGTTTGTCTATTATACTAAATGAGTATGTTTGCATTGGAACGTTCCGTGTCTCCGGGTCTGGTGCAGCAATATAAAAGTAAACCATAGTAAAGTTGGAGGTGTAAACATTGGCAAACATTAAATCTGCAAAGAAGAGAATTCTTGTAGCTCAGACAAGAACAGACAGAAATAAGGCGATTCGTTCTAAGGTAAAGACCGCAATTAAGAAGGTAGACGCAGCAGTTGCTGCTAACGATAAGGAAACTGCTTTAGCTGCTTTAGCAAATGCAACTTCTGAGATTAACAAGGCTACCAGTAAGGGTGTATATCACAAGAACACAGCTGCTAGAAAGATTTCCCGTTTAGCTGTAGCTGTAAACAAAATTGCTTAATATAAAGTGTGAATATAAAAAAGAACTGCTTAGGTGTGGGCAGTTCTTTTTTTGTTACCACAAAATCGTCATTTTTTCAAGACTTGAAGATGACGGCAGACTGCAAAGAATATTTTTTTAGATGCTTTTCGAATTATTCTGGAAATACAGGTGTCTTCAAAATAAAGTGATTTCTGGAAAAGCTTAAAAGGCCATCCCTTTGGAGGCGGGAAAGCTCTGTGGACATGGCACTGCGGTCAACAGACAGATAGTCGGCCAGCTGCTGCCGGTTGAAGGGAATGGTAAATTCCGGGCTGCCAGCCCTGATGGACTGGGCGGACAGATAGGATAAAAGCTTTTCCCGGGTGGTTTTCCGGGAAATATGTTCGATTTTTTTTGTCAGCATACGGTTTTTTTCTGCCAGAAGAGCCAGAAGATTATAAATCAGGCGGCTGTGATAGCTGCAGGTAGACGGACAGGTGTGAAGAAGTCTGGCTACACTGAGAAAAAGGACGCTGACCGGCTCTGCTGTAATGACGCTGACAGCCAGAGGCTCGGAAGGGGTGCAGGCATAGGTTTCACCGAATACCTCCCCGGGTCTGGCTGTACCGATGATGCTTCGATTACCCCAGAAATCCTCCTGAAGAATATGGACTGAGCCAGACAGCACCAGGCCGGCTGAATTTAAGAGATCACCGGCATGGAGAATATATTCATCCTTCTGATAGGTACGCAGCTGTGGCATAAGACAGGACAGAAGCTTTTCGATTTCCCTTTCGGATATATTGTGAAACAGACAGGACTGCTTTAAAACAGAAAGATAGGAAATAGGTATCATGAGAGTCTCCTTTCATAAAAACAAAAAAGCGTTGGAAATACAACATCATTGTAAGGGAAATTATAGTATAGTATAATTCAGAAGTCAAGAAATTAAAGGAGGAATACTTATTATGATAAGAAAAATTATTGAGATAGACCAGGAAAAATGTAACGGCTGTGGAGCTTGTGCAAAAGCCTGTCATGAGGGAGCAATTTCTATGGTAGATGGAAAGGCAACACTTATGCGGGATGATTACTGTGACGGTCTGGGAGACTGTTTACCGGCCTGTCCTGTGGATGCTATTCGCTTTGTAGAAAGAGAAGCTTTAGCCTACGATGAGGCAGCAGTGCTGGAAAATAAAAGACAGAAGCAGCCATTAAAGAACTGGCCGGTACAGATTAAGCTGGCACCGGTGAAAACGCCATATTTTAATGGAGCAGACCTTTTGATTGCGGCAGACTGTACAGCCTTTTCCTTCCGGGATTTTCATGATACCTTTGTAAAGAACAGAATTACCCTGGTAGGCTGTCCGAAGCTGGATATGGTAGACTATGCAGAAAAGCTAGGTGAAATTTTAAAAAATAATGAAATTAACAGTGTAACTGTTGTGCGGATGGAGGTGCCATGCTGTGGCGGTCTTACGATGGCTGTAAAAAAAGCCATGGAAAGCAGTGGAAAACGACTCCCGTGGCAGGTAATAACTCTTTCTACAGAAGGCAGTATCTTAGAAGAATAAATGTTCCATTAAAATTTTGATACCTAATAAAATAAGAATGATGCCGCCGGCAAACTCTGCTTTTGACCTATAGCGGGTTCCAAAGACACTTCCGACCTTAACACCGACTATAGACAAAAGGAGGGTGGTTACACCGATAAAGGATACCGCAGAGATAATCTGTACCGATAGAAAGGCAAAGGTTACGCCTACGGCAAGGGCATCAATACTGGTAGCTATGGCCAGAAGAAGCATATTCTTAGCAGATAAAGAAGCATCTGCTGGTTCCTCTTCCCTGGACATAGCTTCTTTTATCATATTAACACCGATAAACCCTAAAAGAAAAAAGGCAATCCAGTGGTCAATGGCTGTAATGCGGCTTTTGAACTGAACTCCTAAAATATATCCAATAAGAGGCATAAGTCCCTGAAAGCCGCCAAACCAAAGGCCAACGATAGCAGCGTTTTTTAGGGAAAATTTTCTTAGGGCCAGACCCTTACAGATGGCAACAGCAAAGGCATCCATAGAAAGTCCTACCGCAAGAGTAAAAAGAGTAAATAAATCCATGATAGAAGCTCCTTAGCTCTTTTTAACGCAGACGGCGGGATTCGAACCCGCGTGCCCCGAAAGGCTACCTGATTTCGAGTCAGGCTCGTTATGGCCACTTCGATACGTCTGCATAGCTTATAAAATTGTGTTTTAAGCACTCCGGCTGTAGCTTACGATGAGAAGCTCAATGCCCATGGTTTCATTAAGCCGGCCGGTTTTTATCTGTTCTTCAATCGAAGCACAGGCTTCTAAAGCCTCGATTAAGCGGGTTTTAGAAAAATTCTTCGCCTGAGCGATATATTTGTTCACAGCAAAGGGTGGTAGGGAGACCTTGGAGGCAATGATACTGTTGTTGTAGCCATGGCCAGAAAGCTCCTTTACCTGAAGCAGGATGTTAAACTGCCGTGATAAAAGAAAGAGAATCGACAGAGGCTTTTCTCTGAGGGTTAAAAGGTCATAGTAAAGGGTAAGGGCCTGACCCTGTCGACCGGAGGCGATGGCATCAATCATCTGGAATACCTTGCCGGTAACCAGTGTTGTGCAGACGGCATCAATATCCTCATTTTTAATCACATCACGGTCATAGGCATAGCAGATAAGCTTTTCCAGCTCCTGGGAAAGAAGCACCATATCTGTGCCGCATTTATTTAGAAAATAAAGGGCAGAGCTTTCGGTGATTTTTTTACCGCTAGCTTTCAAAGTGGTGGAAACCCAGAGCTTTAAGTTACGCTCATCCATACCATTCATCTCAGAAATATAGCCGAGCTCCTTGACTGCCTTATAAAGACGGTTCCTTTTATCTACCTCTTTTTCAACGAAAACAATATGGGTGGAATCGGGCATAGTCTTTAGATAATCAGCTAAATCATTAGAGGACTTAAAAAGACCACTGTTTTTAACACAAATCAGGCGGTGCTCACTAAAGAAGGGAAGGGTATCAGCTGCCTCCATAATTTTTAAAGGCTCTGTTTCCTTACCTTCAAAATAGCTGTAGTTCATATCATCACTGCCGGCTAAAATCCCAGCCTTCAGCTTATCCTGATACAGCTTTTTTAAGTAGTCCTCCGTGCCACAAAGCAGATAGACGGGTTTATATTCGTTGTTTTTAATATGCTCCTTAATCTTCTGCATTGTAACACCCCCTGCCTATCTATTGTACTAAGAAAGGAGAAAATAATCAAGGAAAAATTAATATTTTCTTTGGAAGGAGAATATACTTAAAAAGAGGTATTTAAAATAAAAAGAAGGAAGGAGACAATATGTGCGGAATCAGTGGATTTTGTGATTTCTCAGGAAACCTGCTTAATAACAGGGAATATCATTTGCAGATAGCAGAGAAAATGGGGCGGCGGCTTTTACATAGAGGACCAGATGATTTTGGAGCTTATGTAAGTGAGCATGCGGCCTTTTCCCATGCAAGACTGGCTGTTATGGACCCGGAAAGAGGAAAACAGCCGATGATAAAACGCAGAGAAGGCTATGAATATGCGATTGTCTATAATGGAGAAATCTATAATACAAGAGAACTTAGGAAAGACCTGGAAAAGGAAGGATTTTTCTTTGAAACTACTTCAGATACAGAAGTAGTATTAGCTGCTTATATGGTATATGGAAAAAGGATGATAGAGCTATTAAATGGAATTTATGCCTTTGCTATCTGGGATGGCTATGAAAGATGCGTCTTTTTGGGACGAGACCGTTTTGGTGTGAAGCCGTTGTTTTATACGGTAAAGGATGGAATCTTTCTTTTTGCATCGGAGCTTAAGGGCTTGTTAGAGCATCCAAGGGTAGAACCGGTGCTCAATGAATATGGCATCTGTGAGATATTTGGTCTGGGACCGGCACGTTCTCCGGGCTGCGGTGTTTATCAGGATATTTATGAGGTGCCGCCAGGATACATGGCTTATGTGGATTACAGCGGATGTAAGCTTAGCCGTTACTTTGAGCTGGAGCCGGGAGATAATAAGGAAAATTATGAAAATGCCGTGGAGCATACAAGAGAAATCCTTTTTGATGCTATTGAACGGCAGATGATATCAGATGTACCCATATGCACCCTGCTTTCCGGAGGATTAGACTCCAGTGTGGTATCTGCAGTTGCAGCCAGGTATTTAAAAAAGCAGGGAAAGCGACTGGACACCTATTCCTTTGATTATCAGGATAATACGAAGAATTTTAAGGCTTCCTCCTTTCAACCGGAGGAGGATAGGCCTTATGTAGAAAAAATGGTGGAAGCCATAGGCTCCCGTCACCGGTATCTGGAATGTGGAAATGAGGACCTTTTGGAGGGACTGTATGAGGCAGTTCGTGCCAAGGATCTGCCGGGAATGGCAGATGTGGATTCCTCCCTTCTTCGTTTTGCCAGAAAAATTAAGGAGAACCATACCGTGTGCCTGTCGGGAGAGTGTGCAGATGAAGTGTTTGGAGGATATCCGTGGTTCCGGGATGAGCAGGTATATAAAAACCCTGTTTTTCCATGGTCGAAAAATCTGGAGCTTAGAAAGGAGGTTTTAAGTCCGGAGCTACTTAGAAAGGCTCCAGTGGAGGACTATGTACGTTGCCAGTACGAGAAAACTATGAGGCGGGTACCGCTGACAGGAGAGGAAACAGAAGAAGAAAAGCGACAGAAGGAAATCAGCTATCTGAATACCTCATGGTTTATGACAACCCTTCTGGATAGAAAGGATCGTATGACGATGGCTTCGGGTCTGGAGGTCAGGGTACCTTTTGCAGACCATCGTCTGATATCCTATCTGTATCGTGTACCATGGAAATATAAATATCATAAGGGCGAGGTAAAGAGTCTTTTAAAGGATGCGGCGTCAGAGGTTTTACCAGAGGCGGTTTTAAGAAGGAAAAAGTGTCCGTATCCGAAAACCTATGATCCGGCTTATGAAAAAGCCTTAAAAATAGAGCTTATCAGACTTTTAGAGAGAAAAGAGGAGCCAATTGGATGGATTTTGAATCGTGAAGCGGTGCTCGGTATGTTAAAACAGCCGTCCGATTATGGACGGCCTTGGTTTGGACAGCTGATGGCGGCACCACAGATGTACGCCTATTTTATTCAGATTAATACCTGGCTAACGGAATATAAGGTAGATTGCAGTAAGCTGTAAAATCAGGATGGCAGGCATTCCGGCACGGAAGGACAGATGCTTCGTTTTGTGCCGGAAAACCTCCATTCCTAAGATGGAGCCGACAGAGCCGCCAAGGAGAGCAATGCCAAAGAGTGTTTTTTCGGGAATCCGCCACTGCCCGTGGATAGCTTTTTCTTTGTCGATACCCATAACGGCAAAGCCAGCCAGATTTATAAGAATGAAATAGATAATCACATAATTTACCCCCTTTCCAGGGGTAGTTTATCATAGAATCTACAGCGGGGCAAGTACAATCGGCTGCAGCTGCTTTTCATCCAGAGCAGCCTCCAGAGTCGGGAGAATCAGACTCATATTGGCAACCATGGAGTTTGGCTTTTTTACATAGTTATCCTGGCGGAAAGGAACAAAGTAAACATGTTTGCAGTTGAGAAGGAGACCGGTATTTTTAAAGCTCATGGAAAGAGCATCATTGGTTGAAATGCAGATGACCAAAGGCTTTTCATTACGAAGATGAGCCTTGGCAGCCATCAGGACAGGAGAGTCTGTGATGGCGAGGGAAAGCTTTGACAGCGTATTTCCGGTGCAGGGAGCAATCACCAGAATATCTAAAAGACTTTTAGGGCCAATCGGCTCGGCTGTTTCCAGTCTTAGTATCGGCTGTTTTCCTGTGATTTCCGCTGCTTTTTTCATGAATTCCTCCGTTGTGCCGAAACGACAGCGGATGTCCTGCACGGAATTAGAAAAAATAGGGGTTACATCAGCACCAGCATTGACCAGCCTTTCCATTTCTTCAAAGGCCTTCTGAAAGGTACAAAAGGAGCCGGTCATGGCAAAGCCGACCTTTTTTCCTTCTATTGTCATAGTTATACCTTCTTTCTTAGCGTATTTGTCTGAAAAATAAAATCTACCAGAATATCGCCAGAGGCTTTTGGAGCTACCTTTCCGGGGATTCCGAGAAAATGATGGAGATTCAGGGAAAGATTTTTGGCAGTCTTAAAATCAAAGCCTCCCGGGCGGGAAGCAATGTCAATCAACACGGCTTCTGGAGATATCCGTTTTAAAAGCGAACTGTCAAATATAAGGACAGGAACAGTATTAAAAATATAGTTGAAGTCTGAAACCCTGTGGGGAAGCTCTTCAAAGGAAATACTGTCATATCCCAGGGCCCTGCTAAGACAGCGGTCACAGTCCTGTCGGGCTGCTACGGTTACACAGCAATCAAGACCGGAAAGCTTCTTTGCCAGCACCTTGCCACAACGACCAAAGCCGGTAACCAGCACCTGGCTTCCGTGGAGGTTGCCGGAGCCACTTTCAATGGCCTTCATAATAGCACCCTCGGCAGTGGCAATACCATTTAAAATGGCTACTCCATCGTTTGTCATGAAATCATAAAAGCATACCCTTTTCTGTGTCAATGCCTCTTTAATATCCTTGGAAAACATACCTGCAAATACGGTCTGCCCGCTTTGAACCGAGTCCAGAAAGCATGAAATGGACATATCAGAGGAAGAGGTAAGGGCAGGAATCATACAGCCATCACTGGAAAAAGGAATAGCACTGATAATGACGGGACTGGACTGTATGGCAGCAGCCATAGTAGAACCCTGGCTTACTGCTCCTTCAATCAGTGGATGGGACAGGCCGTAGGCGATTACAGAAAGATGACAGGAAAGGAGACGCTTTATCATATAAATCTGGCGGATGTCGCCGCCAATGACTGAAATATCATACATAAGGAACCCTCTTTTTGCGAAAATTCAAATAGATTTATAAGGTATTGTATGAAGAAGGAGAGAAAAAGTTGAAAAATTTCCTATTGACAAAAATAAAGGATTCTCACTATAATATTTATACGAATAATAAAAATAAGCAATTCGCTTATTTGTGATAGACGAGGTACATAAATATGAACATTGCTGCTTTGATTGTTGCGGCAGGTATGTCTTCCCATATGAGTGATTTTAAGCCAATGATGAATATTGGTTCTATTTCTGCCGCACAGCGGATTATTGCGACCTTTCATCAGGCAGGTGTTACAAAAATTGTTATGGTGACAGGCTTTAATGCAACGATGTTGGAACGGCATCTGTCCGGCAACGGTATTATTTTCCTAAGAAATGAACAGTATGAAACTACCCAGATGTTCGATTCGGTCAAAATTGGATTGGAATATCTGAAGGATAAATGTGACCGGGTGCTATTCACTCCCGTAGATGTTCCGTTATTTACAGCTCATACAGTAAGCAAACTGATGACTCCTGCGGCACCTCTTATTTTACCCCGGTGCCAGGGGAAAGGAGGACATCCCGTTGCTATTTCTGCAGAGCTGGTTCCGGAGCTTTTAGAAGATACCGGTGAAATGGGGCTAAGAGGGGCCATGTCTCGTTGTAGTGTGGAGCTTACCTTCGTGGATGTGGAGGATCCCGGTACTTTGAAGGATGCGGATACACCAGGGGATTTTACATCCTTGCTGGAGTACCACAATGCTCATTTGGTGCGGCCTGAAATTTCTGTTGCTTTGGCAAGAGAGGTTATTTTTCTGGACAGCAAAACCGCTACATTGTTAGCATTGGTGGATGAGACAAATTCTGTGAAAACTGCCTGCCAACGTATGCAAATCTCTTACACTAGTGCCTGGTCATTGATTCGCACGTTAGAGTCTCAGCTTAGTTATCCCTTGCTGCTTAGGAGCCAGGGTGGAGCAACTGGAGGAACCAGTGTCCTGTCTGACAGGGGTAAGCAGCTACTTAAGAAATTTTTAGATTATCAGACTGAACTAAGAAATTACGCCAAGCTGCTTTATGAAAAATGCTTTTCGGATGAATTTGATGTAAATTGACGAGGGAGGACTAATTCTATGCGAAATATGCTAAACACAATGAAAGATAGACTTGTAGCAGGAGAAGATCTGGTGCTGGTAACCGTTATAGCCTCCTCCGGTGCTACACCCCGGGGAGCCGGGGCACGGATGCTGATTGGTAAGCAGGGGCGTATCTGCGGCACTATCGGCGGAGGTGCAGTGGAATACCGTTCTGAAGCTATTGCCAAAACGGTTCTGGAAAACAAAAGCTCCTATGGTCATGATTTTACCCTGACCAAGGATGATGTACAGAATCTGGGTATGATTTGCGGTGGTACATGCAATGTATTCTTCCACTATATTCCAACTGGAGATTCCAGTCTAATAGCTTTGGCAGAGGAAGCAGAGAGGCGGTTTGCCAAGGGAGAGGACCTTTGGCTTATCTCCGATATTGCAGCAGGGGGGAAACTTTTCCTGGCAGAGAAATCTGAGGAAGCTTTGGCGAAACATCTGACCCGGCATCCTCACCGTGTTCAGGAGGATGGAAAAGACCTCTACATTGAGCAGATTAACACCTCTGGCAGGGTCTACATATTTGGCGGTGGTCATGTGGCCCAGGAACTGGTACCTGTCCTTTCGCATGTGGGTTTCCGGTGTGTGGTTATGGACGACCGAAAGGAGTTTACCAGGCCCAATCTGTTCCCGGCGGCGGAAGAGATCATTTTGGGAGATTTTTGCAGGATTTCCGATTGCTGTACTATTGGCAGCGAGGATTATGTCTGTGTCATGACCCGGGGCCATGCCTATGATACTTTGGTACAGGCTCAGGTACTCCGCTGCTGCCCGGCTTATTGTGGTGTTATTGGAAGTGTCTTTAAGGCAGCAGGTGTCCGCAAGACGTTAAAAGAAGAGTATGGTCTGCTGGATGAAGAACTGGCTCTTGTCACCACCCCTATCGGCCTGAATATCAAGGCTGAGACTCCGGCGGAAATCGCCGTTTCCATCGCTGCTCAGATGATCCTTCATCGGGCAGAGAGGAACGGCCTGTGAAACGGCGCCTGTTTCTTACCGGTGCTATAGGCTGCGGAAAAAGCACGGCAATTGAGCAGGCTCTTGGAAATAAGATCAGCAGCTGTTGCGGCTTTCTCACCCGGCGGATCCGGGACGAGCAGGGCAAGCTGGTCTCTTTTTCTCTTCTGGATCTTAGCAGCGGCAGAGAAGAAGTCTTTCTGGATTTCTCTTCCGGGCACCCGGAGATGTACATGGCAGTTTTCAAGACACTGGGAGCAGTTTCTTTGAGAGGGGACCTTCTGGTACTGGATGAGATTGGCGGCATAGAGCTACTTTGCACGGAGTTTGCAGCTTCTTTGAAAGAGGCATTGACAAGGGATGTTCCCATCCTTGGGGTAATGAAGGGAGAAGGGCCGGCAAATGCTTTGATTCAGGCACTGGGATTATCCGAAGAATACAAGACAGCAGCGAACCAGCTACGAAAATGGCTGCAGGAGGATGAAGAAACGTTGCTGTATACCTGTAATCGGTTTGATGAAAATGCGTTGCTTTTGGCAAAGCAATGGGCGGAGGTGTATGTTCATGAAGAACTTTTTTGAGCTGTATGACGTTTTGCTCCAGGGTATCCAGGAGAACGCTGTTGTTATGAATGCGATGAGGGGCAATTGTTGGACGGCGGTGGAGACCGGTTCCTCTTTTGGCATGGCTATGACCACCCTGGGGGATACCGTTCCCAAGATGCTTTCCAGTGACTATACCGGGATGCCTCTTCGGGAACTGGCTGAGGCTGCAAAAAGCTGGAATCTGACGGAAGCAGGCTTTGGCATGGCTGCCATTAATGCATTTTACAACACTCCGGCACGGCTGGAGCAGCTTGACGCTTACGAGCCTTTTGATAACTACTGCACCGACGGACTGGATCTATGCGGAAAGCACATCGGTGTGGTAGGACATCTGAATATGCTTCAATCTATCTATGCACAGGCTGCCAGCGTGCGGATTTTGG
This sequence comes from Acetivibrio ethanolgignens, assembly GCF_001461035.1. Taxonomy (GTDB): domain Bacteria; phylum Bacillota; class Clostridia; order Lachnospirales; family Lachnospiraceae; genus Velocimicrobium; species Velocimicrobium ethanolgignens. Next base: position 10,529 of record NZ_LNAM01000190.1, read on the forward strand.
AACGCAGCCCCCAGCCTGGAGATTATCTGGACACTGCCTGCGACTGGCTGCTGCCTCAGTGCGATGTGGTGATCATGACTGCCAGCACCCTGGTGAATAAGACCCTGCCCCATCTGCTGGAGCTAAGCAAAGATGCCTATACCATTCTGGTAGGGCCCAGCTGCCCTATGTGTCCCGGTCTTCTGGAACTGGGCATTGACCGTATTGCTGGACTGGTCATCACCGATATGGAGGGGATGAAGCTTAAAATCATCCATGAAATTCCCGGTTCACCCTATTCCATGGGCATACCCTTCCTTCTGAGGAGGGAATGCCTATGAAGGAAATTGAAAGAAAGCACCGCCGTACGGTGGGAATAATGCTTCTTGCTCTGGCAGTGTGTATTCTTGGTTCTTTTACCCTGGGACGGTATCCTGTTTCCCTGAGGGAGCTTCTGGGGGTACTGGGCAGCAAGCTTGGCTTTCCTGTATCTCCTTTTTGGACAGAACAAGTGGAGACTGCGGTGTGGAACATCCGTCTGCCACGGGTGGTTCTCAGTGTGCTGGTAGGCTGCTGCCTGGCTACCGCAGGTGCCAGCTATCAGGGCGTCTTCCAGAATCCCATGGCATCTCCGGATATCCTTGGGGCTTCTGCCGGTGCCGGTTTTGGTGCAGCCCTGGCCATTTTACTGGGAGCTTCCAGTGTGGGGATTACCCTGGGAGCCTTCGCCGCAAGCCTGCTGACTGTAGCACTGGTGTTCATCATCAGCCGTCACGCCAAAGGAGACCGGGTATTGGGATTGGTACTGGCAGGCATCATGGTATCCTCTCTGTTTCAGTCGGGGACCTCTTTTCTGAAGCTGGTGGCTGACCCTAACAATCAGCTGCCCCAAATTACCTACTGGCTTATGGGCAGCCTTAGCGGTGCCAAGTGGGGGGACATTCTCTTTGTCCTGTTGCCCATGCTGGCAGGATTGATTCCGCTGCTACTGATACGCTGGCAGCTGAATGTCATTACTATGGGCGATGACGAGGCCCGAGCTATGGGTGTCGATGCACCCGGAATTCGGCTGTGGATTATCCTTTGCTCTACCCTGGTCACTGCTTCTGCAGTATCCGTCAGCGGAATGATTGGATGGGTGGGACTGGTGATTCCCCACATGATGCGGCGGCTGGTAGGTTCTGACTACCGTTTTCTGATGCCTGCCTCCATGCTAGGCGGCGGTATTTTTCTGCTGATTGTGGACAATGTTTCCCGAAATGCCACTGCTGCCGGCATTCCCATTGGGATTCTCACATCCTTCATTGGTGCACCGTTTTTTCTGTGGCTCATCACCGGAAGGAGGGAACATTATGAGCATTGAGGTCAAAAATCTGAACTTTTCCTATGGAGATCGCCCCGTCCTTCATGATATTAGCTTCAAGGTGGAAGGGGGAGAGGTTCTCTCAATTCTCGGTCCCAATGGAGTCGGAAAAAGCACGTTGTTTCGTTGCGTATTGGGTCTTTTGTCCGGCTATACCGGACAGGTTTTGGTAGATGGGGTGGATGCCCGCAGCTTTTCTGTTCGGGAGTTATCAAAGCATATTGCCTATATTCCCCAGTCCAGCCATCCGATTTTCAATTACAGTGCTTTTGATATTGTTCTGATGGGCCGGTCCAGCGGCCTTTCCACCTTTCAGAGTCCAGGCAAAAAGGATACGGAAATCTGCCATTGGGCCATGGATAAGGTAGGTATTTCCCGGCTGTCCGACCGATGCTTTCATCGTTTGTCCGGCGGCGAACAGCAGTTGGTGCTAATCGCCCGGGCACTGGTACAGAATGCACCCATCCTGATGCTGGATGAGCCCACCGAGAATCTGGATTTTGGCAATCAGCTGCTGGTGCTGGAGCAGGCTCAGAATCTGGCCCGGGAAGGCTACACCGTCATCCAAACCACTCACCATCCGGAGCAGAGCTATATGTTCTCCGATCGGATTCTGACCATTCAGAAAGGCCGGGTATTAAACGAAGGAAAGCCGGGAGATGTGCTGACACAGGAAACGATGCAGGCTCTCTATGGTGTCGATGTTGAGGTGGTGAGTCTGTATCAGGATTGTGCACGAATCTGCATTCCAAAAACCATTATAGTATAAACTTAGGAGGAAACAAAATGAAGAAGAAATTTCTAACCTTGATTATGGCAGTTTGTATGAGCCTAACAGTGTTCACCGGATGTGGAGATGGTAAACAGAATGAGAAAACCACTCCGGCACCTGCCGAAACTGTTACAGAAGCTAGCTCTGCCACCCAGGAGTTTACCGATTCTGCAGGCAGGACCGTGACAGTGCCTGCAAAGATTGAGACTATAGCCATTTCCGGGCCTTTATCCCAGGTCTACATTCTGCCCCTGGCAGGTGATATGCTGGTAGGTGTTAGCAATGCCTACTCCGAGGATGCGGCTCAGTATCTGCCTGCCTACATTTTTGAAAAGACCGAAATTGGTCAGCTTTATGGCGGCAAGGGAGAATTGGATCTGGAAGCTCTGCTAGCAGTGAGTCCGGATGTGGTTATTGACCTCGGCGAGCCCAAAGGCAGCATTGTCGAGGATCTGGATGCCCTGACCGAGCAGACTGGCATCCCTTTTATCCACATTGATGCAACCGTAGCTACTGCCCCGGAAGCTTATCGTACACTGGGTAAGCTGCTGGATCGGGAGGAGAAGGCAGAAGAACTGGCCCGGTGGTGTGAAAATACCTATGCCAGTATGACAGCTATGATGGAAAAGGTAGATGCTGACAACGCCCGAAAGAGCATCCTTTACTGTCTGGGAGACAAGGGTGTCAATGTCATTGCCCAGGGGTCTTTCCATGCAGAAACATTGAACCTGATGGGCAATAACTTGGCCGTTGTAGAGGATGTGGTCTCTAGTGGTGCAGGTAATGAGGTAGATTTGGAACAGATTATGGTATGGAATCCGGATGTGATTATCTTTGCTCCGGACAGCTGTTACGCTGATATTGCTGCAGCAGAAGAATGGAAGAGCATCAAGGCTGTAACGGAAGGCAAGTATTATAAAACCCCTTACGGCCCTTATGGTTGGCTATCCTCTCCTCCTTCAGTACAGCGGTATTTAGGTATGCTGTGGCTGGGTGAGCTGCTGTATCCGGAGTATACTGAATATGACCTTCAAGAAAAAATTACCGAATACTATAAGCTGTTCTATGACTGCGATCTGACCGATGAGATGTATCAGGCCCTTATCGCCAATGCACTTCCTTAAAAATGCAAAACACCAACTGCCAGATCTCGAAAGAATCTGGCAGTTGGTGTAAAATTAAGAACAGTCTTTTTTTATTTGTCTTATTCATCTTTAGAGGTGTCCTCATCATCAAAGAAATCGTCATCAAAATCGTCATCGAAGTCGTCTTCAAAATCCTCCAGATAGTCAGGAATGAAGTACTTATATACAGCGTAAGCGATAGCAGCAACTGCAGCAACTGCACCGATGACAGCAAGAATCCAGATAATGCAGGACTTTTTTTCCTCTTCCAGTTCTTTTTTGTGAATCAGTTCATTTAATTTTGCTGCATTTAATAAATCCTCCAGTTTATTACTCATAATAACACGTCCTTTCCATACTATAGGTATAAAATCATTATATCACTTTTTGAGGTTTTTTACTATAGCTTTTAAAAATTTTATATTTGCTTCAATTTTGCAAAGGAAGCACGCATCTTTTTCGTACCGCTGTTCACAAAGTCGACAGTGACCTCATAATCATTCGGAAGCTTGTTAAGCTCTGATACAATGCCGATACCAAAGCGGCTGTGCTCTACCGTGTCGCCCACCTGATAGGAAGGGGTGCTGCCGGAGACAGGCTCTGCCGTTGGGGTTACTCTTCGTGGCTTAGGCTTGTCAAAGATAGAAGAATCCGGACTCGTTTGCCGGTTAAGGTTACCGACACCTTTCTGAATAAAAGGGTTATTTCCGAATATGCCTCCATCGCCGCTTGGTGTCAGCTTTCCCTTTGGAAGACTGGTTCCGGAGAAGCTGCTGCCAGCAGGACGGGAACCAAACCGTGGTGGAAGAGAAGACCCATTCTGCTTTAACAGATAGCGTGGTATCTCATGGATAAAGCGAGAGGGCTTATTAAACTGTGTCTCGCCCCTAAGCATACGCTGTCTGGCTCCACTAAGGAAAAGACGTTCTCTGGCACGGGTGATACCGACATAGCAAAGCCGCCGCTCTTCCTCAACCTCGGTTGGATCATCGGAAACGATGGTCATATAGCTTGGGAAAATGCCGTCTTCCATGCCACACATATAAACATATGGAAACTCCAGTCCCTTGGCACTGTGGAGAGTCATTAAAACGACAACGTTGGTGCTGTCCTCCAGACTGTCAATATCAGCAACCAAAGCGACTTCTTCTAAAAATTCACTTAGGGTCGGCGGTTCATCAGCAGCCTCCTCAAAGGCAACAATTTTGTTTAACAGTTCATCAATATTTTCCAGACGGCTTTCGGCTTCGACTGTCTCCTCTGCTTTTAAGTCGTCAACATAGCCGGTGGCATCCAAAATCTCCTTCATTAAATCCTCAAGGGAATAAGCCGGGTCATTTGTTTTGCCCTTTAGGATCTCAATCAGGCTGACAAAGGACTCAAGCTTTCCTAAGGCTCTGCCGATGCTTGGTATCTGGGAGGCATGGCGGAGAGCTTCGTAAAAGCTCATTTCATTGCGGAAGGCATAATCAGAAACACGATCAATCGTGGTCAGACCGATACCACGCTTAGGAACATTAATAATACGCTTGACGGCAATATCATCCTGGCCGTTGTCAATTGTTTTTAAATAGCACAGCATATCCTTGATTTCTTTACGGGCGTAGAAGTTGATAGCACCTACGATTTTATAAGGTATATTGTTCCGTACCAGTTTTTCCTCAAAGATACGGGACTGGGCGTTGGTGCGGTAGAGGATGGCAAAATCCGAATAGGCCCGGCCATGGTCAGAGGTCTCCTTTTGGATACTTTCTACCACAAAGTCTGCTTCGTTATATTCGGTGTCAAACTGGCAGTAGGAAATCAGCTCACCCTCTTCATTATCGGTCCAGAGAGCTTTATCTTTCCGCTCTATATTATTGTGAATGACAGCATTGGCAGCCTTTAAAATGATCTTGGTAGAGCGGTAGTTTTGCTCCAGCTTGATTACCAGAGTATCCGGAAACTGCTTTTCAAAGTTTAAAATATTATGTATATTGGCACCACGGAACTTATAAATCGACTGGTCGTCATCACCTACTACACACAGATTACGGTATTTGGAGGCCAAGAGACTCACCAGACGGAACTGGGAGGTATTGGTATCCTGATACTCGTCTACCATAATATAGAGAAAGCGGTTCTGATAGTATTCCAGGATGTCCGGATGATTCTCAAACAGCTCTACTGTTTTGTAAATAAGGTCATCAAAATCCAAAGCGTTATTAGCCTTCAGACGTTTCTGATATTCATGGTAGGCCTGGGCGTATTTTTCCTTTACAAAGTCACCGCGTACGTTCAGAGCGTACCGCTCGGGGGAAACCAGCTCATCCTTAGCAGAGGAAATGGCAGATAGGATGGAACGCTCTTTGATATTTTTGGTATCAATATTTAAGTATTTACAGATTTCCTTCATCAGGGTCTTCTGGTCATCCGCGTCATAGATAGTAAAGCTTCTATCATAGCCAAGAGCCTCAATATAGCGGCGTAGAATCCGTACACAGGTAGAGTGGAAGGTGCTGACCCAGATGTTTTCTGAGCCGTAGCCCACGATTTTATCGACACGCTCCCGCATCTCCTTGGCTGCCTTGTTGGTGAAGGTAAGAGCCAGGATGCTCCATGGGTTGACATCATGCTCGCTAATCAGGTAGGCGATACGGTGGGTCAGTACCCTTGTCTTTCCAGAACCGGCACCTGCCAGAATTAAAAGGGGACCGTCCCTGTGGAGAACGGCTTTTTTTTGTTCCGTATTTAAACCATTTAGTATAGTATCCATTTTTTTTCATCCTTTTGATTTATTTTACATTCGAATATATGTTTAGAGTATACCATTTTTCAGAGACTTGTTCAAGGAAGATTTCTTGCATTTTCTTCTTTACA
>NZ_LNAM01000191.1:0-210 GCF_001461035.1 Acetivibrio ethanolgignens
AATGCAATCTCAGGTCATCCAGATTTCATCTTTGAATAAGGGTGGTTCTGAATAGTTACGTAATTTCTTTTATACAGCAGACGGTTCTGCAAAGTTTTGCTTGCGATAGCTCGCATGTTCTATATAAAATCTCAGGAGAGCCTTCGATTTTAAGAACATCTAAGGAGCGATTTTCGAACTCACTTCCGCAATATCGCAAGCAAAATCTTT
>NZ_LNAM01000191.1:220-16540 GCF_001461035.1 Acetivibrio ethanolgignens
CTCACTTCCGCAATATCGCAAGCAAAATCTTTCAATGCAAAAACCAAAATTTCTAATACACCACGCAAAAGCCTAGCCTGGTAAAAGCATTTACCCTACTTTAGTTTTACCAGACTAATGGACTTGTGGGGTGATTGAAAATTTTGGACTGTAGATTTGTTTGAATTTCAGGAGACAAAAAAGAGTGTTGGTATTATAGTGAATAAGCTATACGGAGAAGGGCTGATAATTCTTAAAAATGCATAGCCTACAGAGGCAAAAAACACGGAGGTTTTTTGAGCGGACCTGAGACAGGAGGTCGAATGTCCGAGTACTCGTCACTTGTAGTAAATGATATGCATTTTTTTAGAATTATCGCCCTTCGTAGTCCTAGCTTAAGAGCTATCATACCAACACTCTTTTCGTTTCTTAAAAATCAAAACAAATCGATAAACCAAAATTTATTTACGCTTCATCTCCGCAAATCCCATATACACCACCCATACATAGGCACAGGTTTTGGGAATCATGAGCATGCCAAGCATTGGAATTGTATCGGCAAACAGTACAACAGGAATGTAAAAACCAAAGCTTAAAACGATGGCAAGCCACATAAAGCGAAAGGCCTTGTCCTTATGTCGGCGGGCTTCCTGGTAGAAAATAACGATGATGATAAGACCCAGGAGAGCAAAGGGAATATTGCGGTAGATGCCCCAGCTTAAAGGAGCGTCGGTACTGGTCCAGCGGTTTTGCGGCATAAAGCACAAAATAATCCGCAGCACAGCCAGAGCATAGCAGGAAACAGTCAGAAGAGGACGACCCTGAATCTGGTAGCGTTCTCTAAAGATGTGGTAGAGAACCAGATAAAAGATGGTCATGGTAATAGAGGTAATGAATTTACCAGTACCAAGGGCGGTAGTGTGATTTGCCAGACCATCGGTGCAAAAGGCATAGGCTCTTGGAACCAGATGGAAGGCATCGCCAAAACCAAGGATAACAGCCATAAAGCCAAACATACGGTACTGCTTCTCCTTTGCCTTTAAAATCATGTAAAGCCCCATGCTGATTACGGTAACTAAATAGATAACATCAAATAGAGTTTCAAAAACTGCCTGCATAATAAAACCCCTTTGTTGAGATAAAACCAGCAGAAAAATGCATAAATGGATTCTGCTGGTTTTGTGTATCCTATTAAAAACTCTCGCTGTTTTCTTCTTGGGTCATTCCTTTGGCCCGGTGGAAGATTTCCATGAACTCCTTGCCGGTAATAGTTTCTTTTTCAGTCAGGAAGGCAGCCAGTTCATCCATAACCTCACGGTTTTCAGAAAGCATAGCCTCTGCTTTGTCATAGGAATCTTTCATGATTTTCATGACCTCGGCATCGATCTGAGCTGCTGTCTGTTCACCGCAGTTTAAGACAGGATTGCCATTCAGATAGCGGCTTTCTATGGATTCCAGGCTTACCATGCCGAAAGTATCGGACATACCATATTGGGTAACCATAGCACGGGCCATTTTAGTGGCTTTTTCAATATCATTGGAAGCACCGGTGGTGATAGAATCAAATACCAGCTTCTCGGCAGCACGGCCTCCACAGAAGGTAATAATATCGGCTAGCAGCTCTTTTTGGCTCATCAGGTATTTTTCTTCCTCTGGTACCTGCATAACGTAGCCGAGAGAACCCATGGTTCTTGGAACGATAGTAATTTTCTGTACTGGTTCAGCATCCTTTTGAAGGGCAGCGACCAGGGCATGACCGATTTCGTGGTAAGCAACGATTTTCTTTTCCTCTGCACTTAAGATACGGTCCTTCTTTTCCTTACCAGCGATAACGACCTCAACAGCCTCAAATAAATCAGCCTGGGAAACAGTGTTTCTTCCGCTCTTTACAGCCATGATAGCAGCTTCGTTAATCATATTGGCAAGGTCAGAGCCGACAGCACCGGAGGTGGCCAGGGCGATAGCCTCCAAATCTACGGTATCATCCATATGAACGTCCTTGGCATGCACCTTTAGAACTTCGATACGACCCTTTAAATCTGGCTTTTCTACAATAATTCGGCGGTCAAAACGGCCGGGACGTAAAAGTGCTTTATCTAAGACCTCCGGGCGGTTAGTAGCACCCAGGATAACCAGACCCTTAGAGGTATCAAAACCATCCATTTCGGAAAGCAGCTGGTTTAAGGTCTGCTCTCGTTCGTCATTGCCGCCACCATAATGGGAATCACGGCTTTTACCAATCGCATCGACCTCATCAATAAAGATAATACATGGAGCCATCTGCTGTGCCTGTTTAAAGAGGTCACGGACACGGGAGGCACCGACACCCACAAACATTTCTACAAAGTCAGAGCCGGATAGGGAGAAAAATGGGACACCAGCTTCTCCTGCAACAGCTTTGGCAAGCAGGGTTTTACCTGTACCTGGAGGACCTACTAAAAGAGCTCCCTTTGGCAGCTTTGCACCGATTTTTGTATATTTTCCAGGATTGTGTAGAAAGTCTACCAGCTCATACATGGATTCCTTCGCTTCCTCCTGACCGGCTACATCCTTGAAGGTAACACCAGTCTCCTTCTGTACATACATTTTGGCTGTGCTTTTTCCAACCCCCATCATACCACCACTGCTTTTGGAAATCATACGGAAACCAAACCATACGATAGCCCAGACTGCCAATAGTGGAAGAATGTAGACCAGGAAGAAGTCAAGAATAGTATTACTAGGTTGTACAACCTCGCTTCCATAGATGACTCCGGCGGTATCCAGACGCTTGGCGAGGGCATCGGCATCTTCTACATAGCCAGTATAGTAAGTAATGACATAATAATCATTTTCAGAAGTTACCGGGGTAATGGAAATCTCGTTGGATTTAAGCTCTACTGACTTAATCTTGCCATTATCTAACATCCGGACAAATTCATCATAAGTAATCTGCTTATGTGTGCTCTCCTTCAACTGTGTGCTCATAATGGACACCATTAGGAGGGTGCACAGGGAAGCAATAATGGCGACGAGAATTCCGGTACGGTTGTTATTGTTGTTTTTTCCGTTATTAGGGCCATTTTTATTTTCGTTCATATATGAAAACGGAACCTCCTTATTATTTTTTTGATATTCTCTTAGTATTGTAATTTATTCGTATTTTAAAATCAAGTGCTTTACATTTTTTTTATATTTATACTGGATTTTTTATAAAAACCGCGATATAATAAATTTTTATTAAAGGATAAGCATAAAGGAGGATAAGATGGCTGTAAAGTACGTTTTTGTCACAGGCGGGGTAGTTTCCGGACTGGGCAAAGGAATTACGGCAGCTTCTCTGGGAAGGCTGCTGAAGATGCGTGGCTATCGGGTGACCATGCAGAAGTTTGACCCGTACATTAATATTGATCCAGGCACCATGAACCCAATTCAGCATGGAGAAGTTTTCGTCACCGATGATGGAGCTGAGACGGACCTGGACCTGGGACATTACGAGAGATTTATTGATGAAAGTCTCACCAAGCAATCCAATGTAACTACCGGTAAGATTTACTGGTCAGTTCTTTCTAAAGAAAGAAGAGGAGATTTTGGCGGAGGCACCGTACAGGTCATCCCTCATATTACAAATGAAATCAAGAGCCGTTTCTACCGCAATGACGGCTGTTCTGAAACTCAAATTGCTATTATCGAGGTTGGAGGCACTGTAGGTGATATCGAGAGCCAGCCTTTCTTAGAGTCTATTCGTCAGTTCCAGCATGATGTTGGAAGAGAAAATGCAGTACTGATTCATGTAACCTTAATTCCTTATTTAAAAGCATCAGGAGAAATGAAAACGAAACCGACCCAGGCCAGTGTAAAGGAGCTGCAGGGTATGGGCTTATGGCCGGATGTTATCGTATGCCGTACGGAGCGGCCTTTGGAGGATGGTATTAAGGATAAGATTGCTCTGTTTTGTAATGTACCAAGTGATCATGTGCTTCAGAATCTGGATGTAGAGACTCTTTATGAGGCACCTCTTGCTATGGAAAAGGAGCATCTGGCGGATGTTATCTGCAAGAGTCTGCAGTTAGACTGCCCAAAGCCGAAGCTGAAGGAATGGGAAGAAATGGTGCATGCGGTAAAGTATCCGGAAAAGGAGGTAACAGTGGCACTGGTGGGAAAGTATACAGCATTGCATGACGCTTATATCAGTGTTGTAGAGGCATTAAAGCACGGGGCTTTAGCACATCATGCAAAGGTAAACATCAAGTGGATAAATTCTGAAGAAGTTACCTGGGAAAATGCAGGAGAGTACTTTTCTGATGTCAGTGGTATTTTAGTACCTGGTGGTTTTGGAGACAGAGGTATTGATGGCAAGATTTTTGCAATCCGCTATGCAAGGGAGAACAAAATTCCATTTCTGGGACTGTGCCTTGGTATGCAGATGGCGATTGTAGAATTTGCGAGAAATGTTGTGGGCTTTAAGGATGCACACAGTGCAGAGCTTGCTCCTGGTACAACCCATCCGGTGATTCATCTGATGCCGGAGCAGGATGGTATTGAGGATATTGGAGGTACCTTAAGATTAGGTGCTTATCCATGTGTGCTGAATAAAGAATCCAAAGCTTATAAGGTATATGGTCAAGAGGTTGTGGAGGAACGTCATAGACACCGCTATGAGGTTAATAATTATTACAGAGAGGATTTAATCAAGAATGGCATGCTGCTTTCCGGATTGTCACCGGATGGAAGAATTGTGGAGATGATAGAGCTTCCGGAACATCCTTGGTTTGTAGCTACCCAGGCCCATCCTGAGTTTAAGTCCAGACCAAACCGTCCACATCCGTTATTTAAAGGATTTATAGGTGCTGCATTAAATGTTTAATATAGAAGAAGAATTAAAGAAGCTCCCGGCTAAGCCGGGGGTCTATCTTATGCATAATAAGCAGGATGAGATTATCTATGTGGGAAAGGCGGTAAGCCTTAAAAACCGGGTACGGCAGTATTTTCAGCCAAGCCGGAATGTGACCCCTAAGATTGCCAGGATGATTGAAAAGATAGCCTGGTTTGAATATATCATTACAGATTCTGAGCTGGAAGCCTTGGTGCTGGAATGCAACCTGATTAAGGAGCATCGTCCAAAGTATAATACGATGCTGACGGATGACAAGAGTTATCCTTATATAAAAGCAACTGTAAATGAGGAATACCCAAGGCTTTTGTTTGCACGGCAGATGAAAAAGGACAAGGCAAAGTATTTTGGACCTTATACCAGTGCAGAGGCGGTAAAGGATACAATAGCCCTGATGCAGAAGATTTATCATATTCGCACCTGCAGCCGCCGGCTTCCAAAGGAAATCGGCAGAGAGAGGCCTTGCCTTAACTACCATATCAAGCAGTGCAAGGCACCATGTCAGGGCTATATTTCCAAGGAGGATTATAACGAATCCTTCCGACAGGCTGTGGAATTTTTAAATGGAAATTATACCCAGGTATTATCTATGCTGGAGGAAAAGATGCTGGCAGCATCAGAGGCTTTCGCCTTTGAAGAGGCAGCGGAATACCGGGATTTAATGAATAATGTGAAAAAAATTGCCCAGAAGCAGAAAATTACCAGCCAGGAGCAGGAGGACAGAGATGTCATTGCTGTTGCTAAGGCAGGGGAAGAAGCTGTTGTACAGGTGTTTTTTATTCGTGGCGGAAGGCTCATTGGCAGAGAGCATTTCCATTTTAATGAGGTAAAGGATGAGAGCCGGGCAGAGATTATTACAGCCTTTGTAAAGCAGTTTTATTCCGGCACGCCGTATCTTCCAAAGGAGCTTTTTTTACAGGAGAATCTTTTGGAGGAGGAGCTTATCTTAGATTGGCTCTCGGAAAAGAAGGGGCATAAGGTTTATGTCCGTGTACCGAAAAAGGGCGAAAAAGAACGACTGGTAGAGCTGGCAGAGAAAAATGCCTCCCTGGTGCTTCAAAAGGATTCGGAAAAAATAAAAAGAGAAGAAGCAAAAACCCTGGGTGCGGTAAAAGAGATTGCCGCATTGCTTGGCATGCCGTTTTTATGCCGCATTGAGTCTTATGATATCTCCAATACCAACGGCTTTGAATCGGTAGGCTCTATGGTAGTCTTTGAAAATGGAAAAGCAAAGAAAAATGATTACCGCAAATTCCGGATAAAGTCCATCAAAGGACCAGATGATTATGGCAGTATGCGGGAGATTCTGACAAGACGATTTACCCATGGGCTTAGGGAGCTTTCTGAAGACGGAGAAAAAAGCAGCTTTGCCTGCTTCCCGGATCTGATTATGATGGATGGCGGCAAGGGGCAGGTGAATGTTGCCCTGGAGGTACTGTCCGAGCTTAAGCTTTCGATTCCTGTCTGTGGCATGGTAAAGGATGACCATCATAGAACCAGGGGGCTGTATTTTGAAAATCAGGAGCTGCCTATAGAAGTGTCCAGTGAAGGTTTCCGGCTGATTACCCGGATTCAGGATGAGACGCACCGTTTTGCTATAGAGTATCATCGTTCTCTGCGGGGGAAGGCACAGGTGCATTCTATTCTGGATGATATTGAGGGTATTGGAGTGACCAGAAGACGGGCTTTAATTAAGTATTTTAAGTCTCTGGAGGCATTAAAGGAGGCTTCAGTAGAGGAGATTTTAAAAGCCCCATCCATGAATCTTAAGGCTGCACAGAAGGTATATGAATTTTTCCGGCAATAGGATGATTGCAGAGTGGGTGGGAATGTGTTAAAATAAAACAAGCATAAAAAATATACTTGCTGCAGGCAATGTAGCAGAATGGAGGAATGGATGTATACGGTAGAATTACAGAAGCTGATTGATAAGATGGCACTAAAGAACTGTACCCCTGAGGTGAATGTAGAAGAAATCCTGATTTCCCAAAGTGATGTGAACCGTCCGGCATTGCAGCTGGCAGGATTCTTTGATCATTTTGATTCCAACCGTATTCAGGTAATTGGATATGTTGAGCAGGCGTATATGCAAGAGCTTGGTAAGAAAAAAGCTATGGCAATGATGGAACGGATTATGGAGCATAAGATTCCGTGTATTGTATTCTGCCGAAGTATTGAAGTACCTCCGGATTTTGTTGCAATGGCTACCAGCTATGGAATCCCGCTTTTACAGACAGATAAGACTACCTCATCCTTTATGGCTGAGGTGATCCGTTGGCTGAATGTAGAGCTGGCACCTAGAATTTCCATCCATGGAGTTTTAGTAGATGTATATGGCGAAGGTGTTCTGATTATGGGCGAGAGCGGTATTGGTAAGAGTGAAGCGGCTCTGGAGCTTATTAAGAGAGGACATCGTCTTGTTACGGATGACGTTGTAGAGATTAAAAAGGTAAGTGATGATACCTTGATTGGTACCGCACCGGATATCACAAGGCATTTTATTGAGCTTCGCGGTATCGGTATTATTGATGTAAAGACTCTGTTTGGTGTAGAGAGTGTAAAGGACACCCAGTGTATCGATTTGGTCATCAAGCTGGAGGAGTGGAATAAAGATGAAGAGTATGACCGTCTGGGATTGGAGGAAAAATATACCGAGTTCTTAGGTAATAGGGTAGTTTGTCACTCCATACCGATTCGTCCGGGCCGGAACCTGGCAATTATCTGCGAGTCGGCAGCGGTTAATTATAGACAGAAAAAGATGGGCTATAATGCGGCAAGGGAGCTTTATAATCGTGTGACAAATAATTTAATGAAAAAATAGAAAACATGAGTGAGGATAGGAAAATGGATAAAATTTGTGTAGGTGTAGATATTGGGGGAACCAGTGTAAAAATTGGATTTTTTACAGAGAACGGAGAAAATCTTCATAAGTGGGAGATTGCAACCAGAAAGGAAAATGGCGGCGTGTATATTTTGCCGGATGTTGCAAATTCTATTCTGGAGACACTGGATGACAAGGATATGGATATTGATGATGTTATCGGTATCGGTATTGGAGTTCCGGGGCCAGTTGTCCATGATGAGGTAGTAGTGGAATGTGTCAATCTGGGCTGGGGAAGAACGGATGTAGTTAGTATCATGAGATCCTTGACTGGTATTGATAATATAAAGGCAGAAAATGATGCGAATGTTGCTGCTCTTGGAGAGATGTGGAAGGGTGGTGGACAGGGCTATAATAGTCTTGTTCTAGTAACCCTGGGAACCGGTGTCGGCGGCGGCATTATCAGTGACGGCAAGATTTTAACTGGAAGTAATGGTGCTGCTGGAGAAATTGGTCATATTACAGTGAATTTTAATGAATCTGTAGCCTGCAACTGTGGAAAAAAAGGCTGTCTTGAGCAGTATGCTTCTGCAACCGGTGTGGTAAATGAGACGAAAAAGGCTCTGGCTGCCAGCAATGCAGAGAGCGTGCTACGGGGGAAGGAGCATTTATCAGCAAAGGCTATTTTTGATGCGGCAAAGCATGGCGATGCCTTTGCCAGCCAGATGGTTGAAAATCTTTGCGAGATTTTGGGAAAGACCCTAGCCCATATTGCCCATGTGGTAGACCCACAGGTTTTTGTTATTGGTGGTGGTGTCTCCAAGGCGGGGCAGATGCTGACGGATAGGATTTTGGCATATTACAATGACAATGTTATGCTTGCGTTAAAGGACAGGGATTTCCGGCTTGCAAAGCTTGGAAATGATGCAGGTATCTATGGAAGTGCCAGACTGATTCTGGAATAAAAGAATCAGGATTAGCATAGGATAAAATCATGAAAGAAAAGTTTGAAGAGCAGTTAAGGATATGTTTAAAAAATGGACAGCTTAAGCTGTCAGAACCGATGAAAAGTCACACAACCTTTCGGATTGGCGGGCCGGCGGATTATTTTGCCCTCCCAGCAGATGAAAAGGAGCTGGCTTTAGCTGTACAGCTATGTCAGGAACAAGAGATACCTTTTTATGTTATAGGAAACGGAAGTAACCTTTTAGTGAGTGATAAAGGTTTTCGTGGTGTGGTTTTTTGTATTGGAAATGGCATGGATGCCATTGAAATAAGTGAAGCTGGCGTGCTGAAGGCACAGGCAGGTGCTTCTTTGGCAAGATGTGCTTCCCAGGCAGCGGCTGGTAGCTTGTCCGGTCTTGAATTTGCAGGAGGTATTCCTGGAACGTTAGGTGGTGCTGTCATGATGAATGCAGGTGCCTATGGCGGAGAGATGAGGGATACCATACTCTGGGCAAGAATTTTATGGGAGAATGGGGAAATAGAAAAGCTTTCCAAAGAAGAGCTCTTGCTTTCCTATCGTCATAGTATTCTTGCAGAACGACCGGGGATTGTTTTAGAAGCAGCTTTTCAGTTAGAAAAGGGTAACCGGGAGGAGATTCTTGAAAGGATGAACGGCTTTAATCAAAGCAGAAGGGAAAAGCAGCCATTGAATTATCCAAGTGCTGGAAGTACCTTTAAGCGGCCGGAGGGATATTTTGCCGGAAAGCTTATTATGGATGCCGGACTCAGAGGCTTTCGCATTGGGGATGCTATGGTGTCTGAGAAGCACTGTGGCTTTGTGGTAAATGTCGGTGAGGCGACGGCAGAGCAGGTGAAGGAGCTGATGGAGGAGGTTGACCGGATCGTATTTGAAAAATTCGGTGTGCATCTGGCTCCGGAAGTACGGTTAGTGGGAGAATGGTAATGCGTTGTATTATAGTAACGGGAATGTCTGGTGCAGGAAAAAGCTCTGCTCTGCATATGCTAGAGGATTCGGGCTTTTTCTGTGTAGATAATATGCCGGTGCCTTTGCTTGGCCGGATGGTAGAGATGGTGGCAGAGGGCAGCGGACAGATTGAAAAATTAGCCCTGGGTATTGATGTAAGAAACGGTGAGGCTCTGGCTGGGCTTAGAGAAGTCTTAGGAGAGCTGGAAAAAGGGGGCTATCAGATGGAGGTTCTGTTTTTAGAGGCTAGTACTCAGGTACTGGTAAAGCGGTTTAAGGAAACGAGGAGAACTCATCCGTTGACAGGTGTTGGCAGAGTGGACAAGGGTATTGAACTGGAGCGGAAACAGCTGGAGTTCTTGCGGCACAGAGCAGATTATGTCATTGATACCAGCCACCTTTTGGTAAGGGAATTAAAAGGTCAGGTGGATCGGATTGCTGCTGGAGAAGGTGGAATACGCAATTTCTTTATAACGGTGCTTTCCTTTGGATTTAAGTATGGAATCCCGGCAGATGCAGACTTAATTTTTGATGTCCGTTTCCTTCCAAATCCGTATTACCTGCCAGAGCTTAAGGAAAAGACAGGCAGGGATAAAAAGGTCTATGATTATGTGATGTCATCACCGGAGGCTGGTGTATTTTTAGACAAGCTGGAGGATATGCTTACCTTTTTGGTACCCAATTATATCAATGAGGGAAAGAACCAGCTGGTAATTGGTATTGGCTGCACAGGTGGCAGGCATCGTTCCGTTACTTTGGCGAGAGCTATTCATGAAAGGCTTAAGCCTCTGGAGTACGGAATGAAGCTGGAGCACAGGGATGCAGAGAAGTAGTGAGGAGCTATGTCATTTTCAAAAAATGTAAAGGAAGAGCTGTCAAAGCAGTTAAGTCCTGCCAGGCACTGTCAGATTGCAGAAATTGCGGCGATTATCAGTCTTTGTGGCAGCGTTTCAATCAATGAAAAGGATGAGTATTTTATAAAAATTCATACAGAGAACTTGACAGTTGCACGAAAATATCTTATTTTAATAAGGAACGCATTTCATATTTCAGCAGAGATTTCTGTAAAACAGGGATCGGGACTGAAAAAAAATAAAGTATATACCGTTCTGGTAAGGGATAAGGATGTGTCAATGCAGATTCTAAAGGCTGCAAAGCTGATTGATGCACAAGGAGAGATCCGGGAGGAGCTTTCCATGGCAAGTAATCTGGTCATACAGAATGCTTGTTGTAAAAGAGCATTTATACGAGGAGCCTTTTTGGCGTGTGGCTCTATGAGCGATCCGTCCAAAACTTACCATTTTGAAATTGTAACCTCTGTTCTGGCAAAAGCCAGGCAGTTGCAGGATATCATCAATTTTTTTGATATGGATGCCAAGATAGTGGTACGGAAGAATCATTATGTTGTGTATGTGAAGGAAGGGGCTCAGATTGTGGACCTGCTTAATATCATGGAAGCCCATGTCGCATTGATGGAGCTTGAGAATGTACGGATTCTCAAGGAAATGAGAAACTGCGTTAATCGACAGGTCAACTGTGAAACTGCCAATATCAATAAAACAGTAGCTGCAGCAGCAAAGCAGATGGATGATATCGAATATATAAAAAACACTATCGGCTTAGGTAAACTTTCGGAAGGCCTTGAGGAGATTGCACGGCTTAGGATAGAACAACCGGAGGCTTCACTGAAAGAATTAGGTATGCTTCTTAATCCGCCCATCGGTAAATCCGGTGTAAACCACAGATTGAGAAAAATCAGTGAGATTGCTGATAACCTAAGGGAAGAAAAGGAGAGAATGTAATGGTAAGCAAAAAAATCACAATTAAGATTCCGACCGGTTTGGAGGCAAGACCTGTGGCACTGCTGGTACAGGTTGCCAGTCAGTATGAAAGCAGCATTTACATAGAATGTGAGGACAAAAAAGTAAATGCAAAGAGTATTATGGGTATGATGAGTCTTGGCCTGGCAGCAGGTGAAGAGGTGGAGGTTACTGCAACTGGTAGCGATGAAGAAAAAGCAGTAGCTGAGATTGAAAAATATCTGGCTTCAGAGGAATAGAATTTTAAATTACAGATGTTTTAGCAGGGCTGTTGTATAGAGGATGTGCAACAGTCCTTTTTACTCTACCGGGAAAAGAGAGGTTGAAAATTATGGAGTTTACCCATTTACATGTTCATACAGAGTATAGTTTATTAGATGGATCCAGTAAAATTAAGGAGCTGGTAGCGAGAGCAAAGGAGCTTGGCATGGACAGTCTGGCAATTACTGACCATGGAGTTATGTATGGAGCAATAGATTTTTACCGGGCAGCGAAGGCTGCAGGAATTAAGCCGGTGCTTGGCTGCGAAGTATATGTGGCACCCGGAAGCCGCTTTGACCGGGAAGCAGGAAACTCCGATGAAAGGTATAATCATTTGGTGCTGTTGGCAGAAAATGACACGGGCTATCACAACCTGATGAAGCTGGTGTCCAGAGGTTTCACGGAGGGCTTTTATTATAAACCACGAGTAGATTATGAGATTTTGGCAGAGTTCCATGAAGGAATTATTGCTTTGAGTGCCTGCCTGGCGGGCAGCGTAGCAAGCAATCTCCGCCGGGGCTTTTATGAAGAAGCCAAAAAGGAGGCTCTTCGTCTGAATGAAATCTTTGGAGAGGGCAACTTTTTTCTGGAGCTGCAGGATCATGGCATACCGGAGCAGAAGACCGTAAATCAGGGACTTTTAAGGATGCATCAAGAGACTGGGATACCGTTAGTAGCGACCAATGATATTCATTATGTATATGATAGGGACGAAAAGGCCCATGATATTCTCTTGTGCATTCAGACACAGAAAAAGGTGACAGATGAAAACCGGATGCGGTATGAGGGCGGACAGTATTATCTGAAATCTTCGGAAGAGATGGAACGGCTGTTTCCTTATGCAAAGGAAGCTCTTTTGAATACGCATAAAATTGCAGAGCGGTGTAATGTAGAGATTATCTTTGGTGAGTATAAGCTGCCGAGATTTGATGTGCCAGAGGGCTATACTGCCTGGGAATACCTGCAGAAGCTGTGTAAAGAAGGGCTGGTGCGGCGTTACCCTGACCGCTGGCAGGAGCTTTCCGAGCGGCTTCAGTATGAGCTGGATACGATTCACGGCATGGGATTTGTGGATTACTTTTTAATTGTAGGAGATTTTATTAAGTACGCCAGAGACAACGACATTCCGGTGGGGCCGGGACGTGGCTCCGCTGCCGGCAGTATTGTAGCCTACAGTCTGGGGATTACTAATATTGACCCGATTAAATATAATCTCCTGTTTGAGCGGTTTTTAAATCCGGAGCGTCTTACAATGCCCGATATTGATATTGACTTCTGTTTTGAGCGGCGGCAGGAGGTAATTGACTATGTTGTCCGCAAATACGGTAAGGACAGAGTGGTACAGATTGTTACCTTTGGTACAATGGCAGCCCGGATGGTAATACGGGATGTGGGCCGTGTGCTTGACCTGCCTTATGCTTATGTGGATTTGATTGCAAAAATGATACCAACGGAGCTTGGCATTACAATACAGCGTGCCCTGGAGGTTAATAGAGAGCTTAAAAATCTGTATGATAGCGATGAACAGGCGAAGTACCTGATTGATATGTCTATGCGTTTGGAGGGACTGCCACGGCATACCTCTATGCATGCTGCCGGCGTTGTTATCAGTAAGGAGGCGGTGGATGAGTATGTACCGCTTTCCAGAGCTTCGGATGATACGATTACGACTCAGTTTACAATGACAACCCTGGAGGAGCTGGGACTGTTAAAAATGGACTTTTTAGGCCTTCGTACCCTGACCGTTATAAGGAATGCAGTAAATCTTGTGAATAAGGCGAAAAAACCAGGAGAAAAGCCGCTGTCCATAGATGAAATTGATTATGAAGATGCCGGAGTTTACGAGATGATTTCTGCTGGAAAGACCGAGGGTGTGTTCCAGCTGGAAAGTGCCGGTATGAAAAACTTTATGAAGGAGCTAAAGCCGGAAAGCCTGGAGGATGTTATTGCAGGAATTTCTCTGTATCGTCCGGGACCGATGGATTTTATTCCTAAATATATTAAAGGAAAAAATAATCAGGAGACAATTACTTATCTGTGTTCGGAGCTTAAGCCAATCTTAGAGCCGACCTATGGGTGCATTGTTTATCAGGAGCAGGTTATGCAGATAGTGCGTGATCTGGCAGGCTACAGCTATGGACGAAGCGATTTGGTACGCCGTGCCATGAGTAAGAAAAAGGCAGAGGTCATGGCGAAGGAACGGAAAAACTTTGTTTATGGAAATGAAGAAGAGGGTGTACCTGGCTGTATAGCAAGGGGGATTTCCGAGCAGGTGGCAAACCAGATATTTGATGAAATGACAGATTTTGCAAAATATGCCTTTAACAAGTCTCATGCAGCAGCTTATGCAGTAGTAGCATACGAGACAGCATATTTAAAGCATTATTATCCGGTAGAATTTATGGCGGCTTTGATGACCTCCGTTATGGATTTTATTAAAAAGGTATCGGAGTATATTTATCACTGCCGTCAAATGGGTATCGAAATTCTGCCGCCGGATATTAATGAAGGTTATGGTGATTTTTCCGTATCCGGCAATAATATCCGTTATGGCTTGTCTGCCATTAAGGGACTGGGAAAGCCGGTGATTGATGCTATTATAGCAGAGAGAGAGGCTAATGGGCCTTTTGTGCATATGAAGGATATGGCAATGCGGTTGTCCAGTAAGGAGATTAACAAGCGTACCTTTGAAAATCTGATTAAATCAGGAGCCCTTGATTCACTTCCTGGTACAAGAAAGCAGAAAATGAGCATATATGCACAGCTTTTAGATGGTATCAATCAGGAGAAGAAGAATAACCTGGAGGGCCAGTTGAGCCTTTTTGATTTAGCAGCGGAAGAAGATAAGGCAGAATTTGACATCACTTTCCCTGATGTGGGAGAGTATGATAAAGAAGTGCTATTAGGCTTTGAAAAGGAAGTTCTGGGGATTTATGTCAGTGGACATCCAATGGATGAATATGAAGCCCTATGGAAGAAAAATATTACCCATACGACTCTGGACTTTGCCCTGGGTGAAGAGGGTGAGGCTGCCAAGGTGCGAGATGGTGCAGTAGAGACCATTGGCGGTATAATTACCGGAAAGATGATTAAGACTACCCGTACAAATACTACAATGGCTTTCGTTACCCTGGAGGATCTGGTGGGAACAGTTGAGGTAATTGTTTTTCCTCGGGATTATGAAGTAAACCGCCGTTTTCTAGAAGCAGATAAAAAGGTATTTATCCGCGGAAAGGCAACAGTAGAAGAGGACAAGGACGCGAAGCTGATCTGTCAGAGGGTGATACCTTTTGATGATATTCCAAGGGAGCTTTGGATTAAATTCCAGAATAAAGAAGAATTTGTAAAAAGTGAACAAATGTTATATGAACTTTTAAGTGATTGTGACGGAAATGACAGTATCTGCATTTATCTGGAACAGGAAAAAGCGATAAAACATCTGCCTAAAAGTAAAAATTGCAAGGCAGATAGCGAATTTTTGACGAAACTCTCCGAAATTTTTGGTACGGAAAATGTCCGTATAAAAGAAATGAGTATTGAAAAAAAAGGGCAAAAAGGTTAGAATAAAGCTTGGTATAAAGAGAATTTGGAGGATGATGAACATGGCAGATAAAGTTAAAACGATTGGTATTTTAACAAGTGGTGGCGATGCACCAGGAATGAATGCTACAATTCGTGCAGTCGTTCGTACAGCCTTGGCAAAGGGCATGAAGGTAAAAGGCATCAAGAGAGGCTACAGCGGACTTCTTGATGAGGAAATTGTAGATATGAATGCGATGAGCGTTTCAGATATTATCCAGCGAGGTGGTACCGTTCTTTACACCGCTCGCTGCCATAGATTTCGTGATGCGGAATGGCAGAAGAAGGGAGCCGATATCTGCAGAAAGCATGGTATTGACGGAATGGTAGTTATTGGTGGTGACGGTTCCTTCCAGGGAGCCAGCAGACTGGCAGAAAACGGAATTAATACGATTGCTATCCCAGGAACTATAGACTTGGATATTGCTTGTACAGATTATACTATTGGTTTTGATACTGCAATTAATACGGCAATGGAGGCAATTGATAAGATTCGTGATACCTCTACTTCTCATGAACGGTGTAGTATTATTGAGGTAATGGGAAGAAAAGCCGGTTATATAGCACTCTGGTGTGGTATTGCAGGTGGAGCAGAGGAAATCCTTACTTATGAGCATTATGATGGAGATGAAGAGAGAATTATCGATAGTGTTCTGGAAAAGAAAAAGATTGGCAAGAAGCATCATATTATCATAAATGCAGAGGGCGTTGGCGATTCTGCAGGATTGGCAAAGCGTATTGAAGCAGCTACTGGTGTAGAAACAAGAGCAACGGTTATCGGTCACATTCAGCGTGGTGGAAGCCCGACCTGTAAGGACCGTGTCTATGCTTCCATTATGGGGGCAAAGGCTGTCGACCTGTTAGAGCAGGATAAGTCCAACCGAGTGATTGCCTATAGACATGGTGAGTTCGTAGATCTTGATATTCAGGAGGCTCTAGCTATGGAAAAGAGCCTGGATGAGTATATGTATGTAGTAGCACAGGGATTATCGAGATAGATTTTGGTTTGTAGCAGGAATATATTTTGAAAAAATAGTAAAGTAAGCATTAAATAATA
>NZ_LNAM01000192.1:0-14007 GCF_001461035.1 Acetivibrio ethanolgignens
CATCCTAATGACAGTGCGTAAGAGCAGTCCTGCGACAGCTCAGGAAATCATTAACACTACATCCTAATGCGTACAGAGATATATTTATAAATGATACAATTGCTTATATTATAGTTTATGTGGGAATATTAATTTATAAGAATATTTCTAAACGGAAAAAATAAACATCTGCCTTAATATTTTTGATACAAATAAAAGCACATTACTGTAAGATTGTAAAATCTTTCAGCTATGTGCTTTTTCTGTGCTTATTTTATATCCGGTGGAATCTTAGCAGATATACCTTTTCTATAGAACTTTACATTGCTTTCCTCAAAGGGAACATAATCTTTTTTCAGGCTTTCTGGATAGTTCGCTTTCCAATCCTGCAAGGCTTCTTTAGTAATTTCGTTATTCTCGTATTTTTCTTTCATTTCCTGCCACTGTTCAAGCATGTTTCGTATTCTCAAAATAGCTTCACTACCGAAATAGATGCCTGTTGTAGTGTATTCAGGATCTTCGTCATTCAAGATAACAGGTCGTATATTCATATATGGCGGGTTACTGTTTTTACATGATCTCTGCTCTCAGTACATTGTGAAAGATAAGGGCATTCCCCACAGACGGCTCCACAACTCTTATACTCCCTGTATCCGTTTCTGTTTGTTGTACGATATGTCAGCACCTGATTGTTGGGACAAATATAACAATCATAATACTCATCATATACATACTCATATTTCTTGAAGAATCCATCTTTGGTCATTGGCCTTTTGTAAGGTAAAAGAGGTTTCATCCCATCATCTATCAAAAGCTTTGCAATCGCTGGAGTTTTATATCCTGCATCTGCAACCAGTGTTTCTATGCCGATATCCTTAATCTTATCATACAGTCCCTTAAAAGTCCTGCTATCATGCTGATTCCCCGGGTTGATAGTATAACCAAGTATCCAGCCATTCTTATCACAGGCAGTTTCTATTGCGTAGGCAAATACATTTTTGTGCTCTCCTTTGCGGAACCATCCGCTTTCAGAATCAGTAGTGCTGCACTTTATTGTTTTCGTATCTTTTGGGATGTCATTTGTGAATTCTTTAGGATCACCTCCGGCCGATGGTGTACTGTCGTTATCATCATCGTCCTTGTCATCCTTTCCTTTCAGTGGTTTCTTCCCATGAGCCTCCCTGTCTTCGTTGATTTCCTTTTTTAAGAGTTCCTCATAGAACAAGGCCTCTTCGTGGGCAATGCGTTTCTGCATCTTTTTGTTATTGGCTCTTGCCTTTACATGAGTGGAATCTACAAAAACCTCAGCAGGGTCAACCAGCTTAAATTTATAACACTCCATCAGGATATGGGAAAATATCTGCTCAAAAAGATCTGTATCCTTAAAACGTCTAGTATAGTTTTTCCCGAACGTAGAAAAATGTGGCACCTTATCCATCATATCCAAACCATCCAACACAAAAAAGTTTTGGCACACAATAAGTTTTTACGGATTGAACGTAAAAACTATTGATATTTCCAAACTTTTTCGATATACTATGAGTAAGGAATAAGGAGGCGAGCGATATGATTATCCGGTCAAACTATATGAATACGCTGAAAACCTATCGGGATGTTCCGATTGTGAAGATATTAGCGGGAATCCGGCGCTGTGGCAAATCCACAATTTTAGATATGCTGCGGGATGATCTGCTGGAAAGCGGGATTGCCGCAGACCATATTATCAGTATGCGATATACGTCGGAGGATTTTGATGATGGTATGACCGACAAAGATATGTATAACGGTATAAAGGGGCAAATGACCGACGAAGGGCGCTACTACCTTTTGCTGGATGAAGTACAGGAAATCGAAGGTTGGGAAAAAGCGGTCAATAGTCTGTTGGAGAATGCCAACACCGATATTTATGTGACCGGCTCCAATTCCAAGCTGATGTCCAGCGAAATATCCACCTACTTGACGGGGCGGTACATTTCCATTCCGGTTTATACGTTATCTTTTGCTGAGTATTTGGAATTCAAAGAATCAGATTCCCGTTCTCCAAAGGAATTGTTAAACGAATACCTGCGATTGGGCGGTTTCCCCATTGTGGCGCTGAGCAACTTTGACGAACGCTCCGCCTATCAGATCGTAGAGGGCATCTATAACTCTGTTATTACGAACGATATTACAAAACGGCACAACATCACGAACTTTGATTTATTTAACCGTGTTGTAAAGTATATCGTGGAAAATGTGGGCAAGACCTTTTCGGCCAATGCCATTGCGAAGTTTCTCAAAAGCGAGGGGCGTTCCCTGTCGGTGGAGGCGGTTTATAACTATCTGAACTGGCTGAAAAAGGCGTTTGTGATCTATCGCTGCCAGCGGTATGATTTGCAGGGAAAATCTGTACTGAAAACCCAGGAAAAATTCTATCTGGCAGATGCGTCCCTAAAATACTGCATCATGGGATTTAATCCAAAATCAATCGCAGCTATGCTGGAGAACATCGTATATTTTGAGCTGCGGCGTCGAGGTTATGAGGTCTATATCGGAAAAAACGAAACGAAAGTAATTGACTTTGTGGCAGTGCGGCGCGACGAGCGTATCTACGTTCAGGTATGCCGTAGGTTGCCGGAGGAATCTGATCGGGAAATCGCCAATCTCCTTGAAATCAAGGATCACTACCCTAAATATGTTGTGACGTTGGACGAATTGGCCGCAGGAAATGTCAATGGTGTAAAAATCGTACACTTGGCGGATTTTTTGCTTAGTGCTGAGTATTGAAACAAGAGAGGATGTGACGAATATGGCAGAAAGCAAATATAAATTCGAGAGGCTGACACCAACTGATGATGTGGATTTAGCTGTTTATGAGGAAGCAATAGATTATGTATTTCAAAATCCTGATATTAAAAATGTAGCTATTTCCGGTGCATATAGTGCCGGAAATAGTAGCGTTTTGGCTTCATATAAGAAAAATCATAGTAGCTTACGCTTTCTGCATATTTCACTTGCACATTTTCAATCACCAAGTGAAAAAGATGAACCAGAGGTTAAGGAATCCGTTTTAGAGGGAAAAATTTTAAATCAGCTAATACATCAGATCCCATCAGATAAAATTCCTCAAACCAATTTCAGAGTGAAAAAGAGAATTAGCACTGGCAGTGTTATAGTAAAAACATTGGAAACTATTGCCCTTTTAACTGCAATTGTCTATTTTGTGTGTTTTAATCAGTGGAAAAGCTATGTGTTAACTTTACCCACGAATTGCTTTAAAACAGTTTTAGAGCTATCTACACATCCCTATGCTTTAATGATAGACGGGATTATCGTAATTGGATTATTATGCTTCTTTATATAATGTGTAATTAAAGGGATTGACATGACGCCAGAAGCCGTCATCACTGTATCCGCCTTCCGATATGAGGCAGTGGATATGGGGATTCCATTTCAGATCTCTGCCAAATGTATGTAACACCATGATGAAGCCGGGAGTGAAGTTCCTGGATTTGTCCAGATTGTGAAACATACGAGAGATCACGCTGTTTACGGAATGAAACAGACAATCAAGCAGAGAACGGTCTTTGAGAAAGAATTCGCGAAGATTTTCGTCGATTGTGAAAACACAATGTCTGTGTGTGACATTAACCAGCTTAAAGGACATACTGGTAGTGCGTTCCATGGCATATTTATTGCCACAGGCAGGGCAGAAACGGCTGTGACAGCGGAAGGGAACAAAAGTGAGTTTTCCGCATTCAGGGCAGCCATACATTGCATCACCGAAAGATGGATCACCGCAGTGAATCATAAACGAAATAGCAGCAAAAAGAAACCCTGACCCTCAAGATTGAGGGGCAGGGGAGTTGAAGTGTCGGAGACACTTTTTTACTTTTTAGTCTGCTTCTTCCGGTGCCAGTTCTGTCGTTTCTTCAGCCGGAGGCATAAGGCAGGAGAAGAGGGTAAATCCGATCAATGCAGCAACCAGTCCGGGGATGATGGGCTGACTGAACTTGATGCCAAACAGTACGCCGCCGGATACATGCTCCAGATAAACGACAACAATGGTTCCTGCAATCAGGGAAGCGATGGTTCCCGCCTTAGAAGCTTTCTTCCAGTAATGCCCCATAACGTATGGGAAGAAAGAACCTGCAGCACGTAAGGTAAAGCAGAACATCAGGATGGAAACGATGCTCTGAGTATTGAACAGAGCGATAAACATGGATGCGATACCCACCAGGCACATAACGATCTTGGTGACTTTCATAACGGATTCGCTGGAAGCGTCCGGTTTCAGAACTGCTTTGTAAATGTCGTTTGCGAAAATGGAACCGGCGCCCAGCAGATCGGAGTCGGAGCTGGACATGGTTGCGGAAATGATTCCGGCAAACAGAAGGCCGCAGATCAGAGCCGGCATGGTGTTGATGGCCAGTACAGGAAGTGCGTAACGTGCGCCTACAGACGCAAACTGCTCAGCACTGAATTTGCCCATATTGATCAGAGCCAGAGTGATGATGCCCAGGATCGTTGGGATGAATGCGTAAATAAAGTTTACCAAAGCTGCCAGCCACGCGCCGCCCTTTGCTGCCTTTTCGTCCTTTGCGGCATAGAAACGAGATACGGCTTCCTGCCCTACGGAGAAGGTGGCGGTGTACATGATGACAAGAGAGATGATGCCGAACAGATCATAGCCCTTGAACATGTTTAAAGTACCTTCTGGAATATTAGAAGTAACAGCGCCCCAGCCTCCTGCATAATTCATGGCGAACGGAACGGCAATGATCATACCGATCACGATTAGGAATACCTGGATAAAGTCGGTGAGAGTAACGCTCCACAGACCGCCCATGATGGAATAAACAGTTACCACAACGGCAACGATCACAACAGCCACCTGATAATCAATATTCAGCATGGTAGAAAGAATTACTGCGGAAGCGATAAATTGTCCGGCAGTCAGACCTATCAGCGGAAGCAGCATGATGATAGCGGTGATAAGGCCGCAGGATTTTCCGTAACGTCTGCGGAAATATTCCGGAACCGTCTTTACGGTCGCTGCACGGAATTTTGGTGCGATAAAGCTTAAGATTACAAATGCGATTCCCATAGTGGTGATATACCAGTGGGCGCTGAGACCAAAGCCTGACATACCATTCTGCACAACACCAAGGGAACTGCCGCCGCCGATCTCCGTGGCTGCCAGAGTACCTGCCATCAGAATCGGACCCAGACGACGACCTGCCACCATAAAATCGGTGTTGCTGGTGATCTTTGTGGAAGAGTACCAGCCGATCCACAGCATCAGAAGCAGGTAAACTACAACAATGACTGTTACCAAAAGATTATTACCCATACAAAACCCTCCTATGTAAATAATTGTCATACATAAATTTTAGCATAGGCAAAATATAAAGAAAATAACAGAATATGTAGAAAAGATACCAAATATGAAGATTGAACCGAACTTGACGAATCATAGTTTTAAACATAAAATGATAACATACATAACTTCAAGAAAAGTGGGTGAAGCGAGTGCTGAGGGTTGCTGTATGTGATGATACACTGGAAGAATGTCGGATGATAGCAGATTATACAGAATGTTTTTTTGAAGAAAGGCAGATGGAGGCTTCAGTGGATGCCTTTGGTTCCATGGAAGATCTTTTGAATTCTGATAATTCCTATGAACTGTATCTTCTGGATGTGATGATGCCCGGAATATCAGGAATCGATGGTGCAGGCAGTCTGAGAAAAAAGGTGAAAAATCCTGTGATCGTGTTTATCACATCCTCTCTGGAATCTGCCGTAGAAGGATACCGTGTCAATGCGTCCGGGTTTATTTTAAAGCCGGTGGAAAAAGAACGGTTCGAGGAAACCATGGACCGGGTGCTGGAACAGAAACTGGGACAGAGAAAAAAATTTATTTCTTTGACATATAACCGGGTGCCTCTGAAGCTGCAGCTGGAACGGGTGGCTTACTTTGAGAACCGGCTTCATCGGGTATATGTGATGCTGACTGATGGGGAGGTGCTGAGTGTTGGTCAAAAGCTGTCACAGATCCAGGAGAATCTGGAGTCAGATGGGATGTTCCTTCGATGCCATCAGAGCTACCTTGTGAATCTGGAACAGGTGGAGGAGATGATGAATTCCTGTTTCCGCCTGAAGGGAGGGATCATGATCCCCATATCCAGAAATTTTTACAAGCAGAGTAAAAATGCATACTATCACTATCGTCTGAAGGAAACGCTCTGAACAAAAGAAGGGGATCGTTATGAGTGAAGAAGTTTGTGTTGTTCTTCAGGATCTGGTCCATCTGGCTGTAAGGATCATGCCTGTATTTGTATGCCTGGAACCCAAATACAGGGACCGGGAAAATATTATTGCCATATCCGTATACCTGTGGGTGATCATGATAGCTGCTGATTCTCTGTTTTCTGTGGAGCAGGGAGTAGTTCTGATCTTCAGAGGGGCCTTTTTTCTGATGCTGTTCTTGGTACTGCTGATCTTTTTCCAGGGAAAGCTGTCTGAAAAAATATTTCTTTATTTTTCAGCCTGGCTTTTTGAGGTGATCTCTATTTCCTTTGAAGAATTTACAGCATATTTTTTTCGGAGGCAGGAACTATTATCTCACGTAGAATTATGCGTGATCACTTCCTTGGTGATGGCGGCAGGCTATTATACCGTAACGCGGTTCTGGATGAAAGAAAGGCTTCATTCTCTATTTGAACAGTTGTCAGCCAGAACATATGCGCTGCTTATTGTTTATTCCACATTGTCCTGTTTCCTGCTGTATGTGGAGACCCACTCCATTCTGACCTGGGAATCTCTGGCCAATCGGGAGCTGGAGGATGTGTTTTTCTTCCTGATTATGTGCGTGATGATTCTGACCGTATATTTTCTGATTCTTAGCGGTATTCTGGGTGTCATAGAACGAAGGCAGACAGAAGAAGAACTTCAGTTTGCCAGAAAACTGATCAATCAGCAGAGAGAATACTATAATCAGACACTGGAACATATCGAGCAGGTGAGAATTATTCGTCATGATTTTCGTCATCATATCCATGCGCTTGTGCATATGGATCGGGAGCAGCAGACCCGTTATCTGCAGAATCTTCAGAAAGAACTGGAACAGAATGCAGATGTGATATTCTGTCAGAATCAGGCGGTTAACGGTATCATGCAGGAATATGCATCAAGAGCGGAACAGGGGAAGATTGAATTTTCAGTCAATATGGATCTTTCTGCTCATGTTCCCATTGATGATCTGACGTTGTGTATTGTCATCGGTAATCTTCTGGAAAATGCCATGGAAGCGTGTCTCAGGATGAAGGAAGGGCGGTTCATCCGGGTAAAAGCCCGCTGGATGGAAGACCACCTGATGATGCTGGTGGAAAATTCTTATACCGGTAAGATCAGGGAAGATGGAGGAAAAATTTTATCCAGCAAAAAAGACGGAGGTTTGGGACTTCTCAGCATCCGCCGGATCCTCAATCAGCCCGGAGATGATTTTGATGTGTATTTTGATGGAAATGTGTTTACTGCCATGGTTAAAATCGTGGACAGGACAAGGCTATGAGAATCACAGGTGTGTCCACAAGATGAAGGTGCAGCAAAAATTGTAACAGAAAATTAATGGAGAAATTTGTGGACAAATGAAAATCCGGCTTTTATAATAGAGTATAAGATTCCATCTTTGACAGTTAATAAAAGACAAAACAGCCGCAAAGTCTTTGTTCGTAGGCTTTGTGGCTGTTTATTCATTTGCATCGGTATGTACTATATTTTTGCTTTTGCACTATTCTTTTTTGTCTTTGAAATAATTCCTCGCATGGAGGCTTTTGATATAATGATCTTGTATCATAAAAGTTGACACCCTATTCTCAAGGATTTTGATATATAATCATAATCAATACGAGAACAGGAGAAACAACCTATGGCACAGAATCAAAAATCTTACGACAATGAGTTTAAAGCACAGGCGGTAAAGCTTGCACAGGAAATTGGCGGACATAAAGCCGCCAATGAATTAGGAATTCCAAAGGGTGCCATGTACACCTGGATTAAAGCCTTCAAAGAAGGTCCTCTCAGTGCAAATGAAGCGGTTCACACACCCAAGAATGCTTTATCCCTTAACGATGAGCTTATTGAACTCAGAAAACGTGTTAAGGAGCAGGATAAAGAAATTCACCGTTTAAAGGAAGAAAACGAATTTCTTGAAGAAGCAAGTGCTTTTTTCGCAGCCAGCCGTCGGAAGTCAGCAAAAAACAGAGATTAATGTTTATTGCAATCAAAACCGAAGACGGCAGGATTAAGGGAAAAATTTCTTTTTATTGCAGAATACTTAAAGTTTCCAGGCAGGCATTCAACAATTACCTAAAAACAAAGGATTCTCCCTGGAAATACCAACCTTTGGCAGATGCCATGCTGGATATCTGCAAGGAAGATGAATGTAATGACACTTATGGAAGAATCCGTATGTATCAGGCATTACAGCTTAAACAGCCGGATGGAGTCCATATTCCCAGCGATAGGACTGTTTATCGCGTAATGGAAGAAATAGGCCTTAACCATAAACCCAAGCGTAAGCCTAATGGTATTACAAAAGCGGATAAAACAGCCCGAAAATCCGATGATTTAATGAAGCGTGACTTCAGAGCAGAAAAACCACTTGAAAAATGTGTTACAGATATGACCGAAATAAAAGCTTCTGATGGAAAACTTTATGTTTCAGCTATCTTTGATTGCTACGATTTAGCAGTGCTAGGCCTTGCTATGGATACAAATATGAAAGCAACCCTGTGTGAACAGACTTTAGATAATGCTTATAAGGCATATCCTATGCTCCGTGGTGCAATCCTTCACAGTGACAGAGGTACACAATATACAAGTGAGTTATACCGTAAAGCAATCAATAAATATGGCATTCTCCAGAGCATGAATAGTGCCGGTGGCAGGTGCCATGATAATGCCAGATGCGAAAGCATGTGGGCAAGATTCAAAGAGGAACTGCTTTATGACCGTTACGATACCAACACTATGACGATAGAACAGTTAAAAACTCTCATCTGGAGATATTTTATCAGCTATTGGAATGACAGAAGAATCTGCTCCGCTAATGGTGGTTTGCCTCCAATGGTTAAGCGACAGAAGTACTATGCTTCATTACAAGAGGCAGCATAGGTCGAACATCCTTGAGAAAAAAGTGTAAAGTAATATTGACAATATCAGACAAATGCCGGAACAAGGAAACTTCCGATGACAGAAGATGTATATCAAATGTTTCAGGCTATCATTGAAGACAGACCCACAGACCTTCCTGAGATAATGGTTCAGGGTTATGTCGGATTCCTTTTCAGAGATAAGAATGGAATGCCAGAAGTAGCCATGCATTGGGAACACAGATTCAACCACGCAGTCAAAAGATACAATGACATTTTCAAGGTGCAGATGCCGAACATCACCCCTCATGTTTGTAGGCATACTTACTGTAGCAACATGGCGAGAGCAAGAATGAACCCAAAGACCCTGCAGTACCTTATGGGGCATTCAGATATTTCGGTAACAATGAATGTTTACACGCACCTTGGCTTTGACGATGCCAAGGATGAAATGATAAGGCTTGAAGAACTTGAGGCGGCCAAGAAAGAAGTCGAAAAGGTAACTGGAGAAAAGCCGATTACACAGAAGATGTTCAAAGCAATATAATTATAAAAGAAATTAGAATGATGACCTCGGTGGCAATGTGCTGCCGGGGTCATTTTTTGATAGAAAAAACGCAGATGTTGTGATATGATATAAATTAGGTGTTTTATATCCTACTATAAGTTCACGGGGGTGACATTATGGCTTATCAAACAGCATTAACGATTGAGAGCGTAATTAAAGATATTGATTCAAAGAAATACTTATTGCCGTCTATTCAAAGAGAATTTGTATGGAGTACAAAGCAGATAGAGAAACTTTTCGATAGTCTTATGATGGATTATCCCATCAATGCATTTCTTTTTTGGAAGGTGCCCAAGGAGAAAGCAAAAGAATTTAGTTTCTATGAGTTTTTAAGAGATTATCATCAGAGAACAGGAAGGCATAACCCTAAAGCAAACATAAGTGGGTCTGATGACATTATGGCTATTCTTGATGGACAGCAAAGAATGACTTCTTTATATATTGGACTTAAAGGTTCTTATGCATATAAGATTTCTCATAAAAGATGGGACAATCCACAGGCATATCCATCAAGAAAACTATACTTGAATGTTCTGGGAGAATCAGAAGATACTGATTTGACATATGATTTTAGATTTTTGACAGACTCAGAAGTAAAAAGCATGAATGCACAGAAGGACCCAAATGGAAATGCTGCGTATTTCTGGTATAAGATAGGGGATATTCTTGATGTTAAAGAGGAATATGAAGTAAATGATATTCTCATTGACAACAACTTAAATGCACATCCTAATTTTAAGTTTGCAAATAAAGCATTATTTAAATTGTTTACTGTAATCAGAAAAAATCAGACCATCAGTTATTATTTGGAAGAAAGTACAGAACTTGATAAAGTATTGAATATTTTCATCCGAGTAAACAGCGGTGGAACAACTTTGAGTTATTCTGATTTGTTGCTTTCGTTTGCAACTGCACAATGGCAGCAGAGAGATGCTCGTGAAGAACTTAATCAGTTCATGGACGAAGTGAATATGATTGGAAGAGGATTTAATGTCGGTAAAGATATTATTCTAAAGGCTTGCCTTGTATTAAGTGGATTTAACGATATTTCATTCAAGGTTGATAATTTTAATCGTTCTAATATGCTTGTTATTGAGCAGAACTGGGATGAACTTACAAATGCGTTTAGAATGGCAGTAGAGTTAATTTCTTCATTTGGATTTAGTAGAGAGAATATTACATCAAATAACTTAATTATTCCAATTGCATACTACATCAAGTCTATTGGAAGTCCGGCAAACTTTGTATCATCGAGCAATTACACTGAAGATAGAAGATTAATCAAAAAGTGGTTTATCGCATCATTGCTCAATAGGGTATTTAGTTTCATGCCGGACGGATTATTGAAACCTGTAAGAACAATTATTGATGATAATCCTGGCTCCTTCCCATTTGATAAGATTGCCAATCATTTTCGTGGTGCTAACCGTGATATTACATTTACTGATGATATCATTGATAACTTGTTATGGACTAAATATGGTTCTGGAGATATTTTGATTGTTTTATCAGTTCTTTATCCTTGGGCAGACCTTAAGAATAATTTCCACATTGACCATATCTATCCAAAGAGTAAATTTACTCCAAAGAAGTTGGAAAAGCGGGGAATTCCGACAGATTCTATTTCTTATTACATAGAGAATGTGAACTACTTAGGAAACTTACAGTTACTAGAGGCTACACCAAATGAAGAAAAGAATAATAAGGATTTTGATGAGTGGTTAAAGGAATCATTTACTAATCCAGATCAATTGAAGGCATATAAAGAAAAACACTATATCCCAGATGTTGATTTGTCATTTGGTAATTTTGAATCTTTCCTAGAAGCGAGAGAAAAACTGATTGTAGCAGCACTTAAGAAAGAATTGATGTAATACAATAGATTATATGATTGGAGAGGAGGAATGTAAGATAAATGCAAGTTTTTATCCAGAAATGACGGAAATGTTGAAAAAAATCACTAATGACATTTCTGAAAAAATAATTAAAGAAGGTAGTCCTATTATTCTAGTAGATGAATACAGTTGGTATAGAGAAGTTCTTTCTTTGATGGCAAAGCAAATAAATTTGTGTGATAGTTGTCTTCTTTTGTTGGAAAATGGTATGGAGCAGGAGGCTTATTTATTAGCAAGAAGCCAATTTAATAATATGTTATGGATTAAATATCTTTGTTATGATGATGCCGAGAATACTAGGGTGAAAGAATATTTTTATCAGCCACATATCAATCAAATTTTATCTTGCAAGAATATAAAGAAAATGATAGAAGATTATGGAACTGAACTTGATGAACAATTAGTATCCGAAGAAAATATTCAAAAACTAAATGATTGTATTGCTGAAAACTCACAAATATTAGAAGATAATAGTATCATTATAAGACCTAAGAGTATATCTGAATTATCAAGACAAGATGCATTATTATTTGGACTGTATATTACATTGTATAATGAGGGAAGTAAATTTGAGCATTCAGATATCAGCAAAACAAAACTATATCGTAAGCCCGCAGTTGAAGAATATGGTACTGATCAGGTATTTGTTTTTGACTTAGGAAAGTCTGATAAAGGTTGCTGGTTAACGGTGTTCAATTATTCTTTATTAAGTATGTTTTTTGCTTTTGATAGTATAAGAACAAGAACATGTGATAAAGAAGAACAATTGTTTTGGAATACAAAATTATCAAAGGCAGCATATAAAATGGATGATTTTAATAGGATAACTTTTGAATTTGGAGTTTGTCAAGATATGTTGGATAAAGCAATGAAGGAAAATGAAATGCCCAAATAAAATACGTAACGAAGGTTTATGGACATTCTAAAAATGAGGTTCAATCAGATGTTTTGTGTTTGAAATGAACATAAGCGGTAACCTAAAAACTTGATATTTTATCTAAATGACACACGGCAGGTGGCAGGTCAAATGCCGTCTGCCTTTTCTTATGAAAAAATCATACAGCCGATAGAATATTTGATATTATGGAGTTACTCGCAGGGGGTTCGCCCCCCTATGGTTCTATCGTTAAAAGGTAGAACCCCCCCCCGCCCCCCCCCATTCTATTAACGATAGGAATTAGGGGTAAATCAGAGTAGTCCGGCTCTTTGCAGCCTACTACTTTTTGACTACGAATGACTATTACATTTTGCCTTAATTTGCCTTATTTTGCATAGTGTGTCACATTATGCAGATTTTATGTAGATTTTTGCGAGTACGCAAAAGTCCCCAAAACACGGCAATTCACGGCATTTTAGGAGGTAAAAAATGAAAACGAGAGTGCTTTTCGTATGCCACGGCACTCCAGTTTTACTATAATGCAGGACTTTGCAAAGTGGGGCAGAGTACGGCAGAATATGGCGGAAAGCCTTGCAAATACTACGGTTTCGACTACTAAGGCTCATGGGAAGAATCGGGATAAAGGCAAATGTGAGGGGGGATTCCTTAGTAGTAACTGACTACTAAGCGATGGCACACATACAAAACTTTGAACAGAGAAAGCCACAATCGTTGGTAGGTCACTGCCGGGATTGTGGCTTTTATTTACTTATACCATAATGGTTGAGCATCCGGATTATATTCTTTATGATTTTTATCATCCTGTTTTGTATAACCAACGAGAGGTGGTCTATTATAGCTTATGCCAGAGATAACCTGGTCAATTTCATAGTCTGCATTTATGAAAGTTCTTATCCAACCTTGAATATACAGAGAGCGAGGATTATACTTGCTTTTCTTACCAAATCCTACATTTTGCTCTGCAATAAATAATTGTGCAAGTACTACTGCAATATCGGTAGGATTGATAGCTTGTGTGAATTGGTATGTATCAAGCATGTGCATTACATTAAGAGGGTCTTCTCCATAGAAAATCCTATCGAATACTTCAAGTAAAGTATCTTTTGAATCGGGGCATTCTCTAACTCTTGTATATAGGTCAATTAGCAAGCGAAAGTGATTTGGTTTGAATGGCTTTTTGTTATTAATCTTTAGCCATATTTGAATATTTTTGCTGGCATCATATTCTTTAAATCGTTCACTTAATTTTTGGGGGCGAACTACATACAGTGTTTGACCATTGCTGGAATATATATCTTTTTTCTCATCAAATGGTAAATCGATGATAATTCGTTCTAATTCGGTGTATTTCATAAGGCCTCCTATAAATCCAAAAAGTCCAAAGGTATTTCATTATAGAACTCAAACTTCGCACTTGAATAAGTGCCTATGCACCTTGAAAATTCAATAATAACTGGAAAAAAATAGCATGAAACCATCTGGTTTTGGTATAATTGAGTTGCCGAAAAACAATTAATAACCGGAGGTTCATGC
>NZ_LNAM01000192.1:14017-15520 GCF_001461035.1 Acetivibrio ethanolgignens
GTATAATTGAGTTGCCGAAAAACAATTAATAACCGGAGGTTCATGCTATGAATAAAATTATAACACAAACGACACAGAATGATAAGCAGATTTCAAAATCTATCAAAAGATTTTTTACCAGATTTCATGTTTCCTCAGCCCTAAAGTCAGCAAATGCATACAAGAAGAAAGGAATTCCCGTAACCGAGGTCTTCCAATACCTTTTTCTGCTGATCTTTTCAAACAGAAGTATGTACATGAATCTGATTACCGGCAGGAATACGCCGGGGTTTGCAAAGGATACGGTTTACCGTTTTATGAAAATGGTCCAGATCAACTGGATCCGCTTTACGACGATCCTTTCCTCACGGATCATAAAAGATGCGGTTCTTCCTCTGGATTCAGAGGAGCGCGCAAATGTCCTGATCCTGGACGATTCCATGTTTGAACGCAGCCGTTCCAAAAAGGTGGAACTCCTTGCAAAAGTGTATGACCATGCGAAGCATAAATACAGTTTTGGTTTCCGTATGCTGACACTGGGATGGTCAGACGGAAGCACGTTTCTTCCTGTCAACAGTGTCCTTCTTTCGTCTGAGAAAAAGGGAAACCGTGTCAACGAAGCTGCTGCTCTTGATAAAAGAACAGCCGGCTACAAACGCAGGGCATTGTCCATGCAGAAAGGAACACTTGCCATGCTTGATCTTCTGAAAGCCGCAAAAAAAGCTGCTATCCCGGCTAAATATGTTCTTTTTGACAGCTGGTTTTCTTCTCCAAGTACACTGCATGCCGTAAAAAAGATTGGATATGATGTGATCGGCATGGTCAAAAAAACGCCAAAGATGTTTTTCCGTTACAACGGAGAGGACATGTCTCTGATCTCCATTTACAACAGGAACAAAAAGAGACGCGGCAGATCAAGATATCTGCTTTCTGTTATCGTTGATGTTGTAAAGGACGGGGAGATCATTCCCGCTAAAGTTGTCTATGTCCGCAACCGTAACAAACGCAAGGAATATCTCTGTCTTATTTCCACGGATACTTCTCTGGACGAAGAGGAGATCATCCGCATTTATGGAAAACGGTGGGATATCGAAGTCTTTTTCAAGGTATGCAAGAGCTATCTGAACCTGAGCAGGGAATGCAATTCTTTATCCTATGATGCGATGACTGCGCATACAGCAGTCGTTTTTACCAGATACATGATGCTCTCACTGGAAAACCGGGAATCAAATGACACCCGGTCGCTTGGTGAACTCTTTTTATACTTTTCAGATGAGATGGCAGATATCACATGGATACAGGCATTTCAGATGCTGCTCCATATGTTCCGTACCATGCTCGCCGATAACACCGAATTATCCGAGGATAAGATCGATGAACTGGCAGATACATTTATGAATGCACTCCCGCCTTTGCTTAAAACACAACTTTGTGCTGCATAATAATTGAATTTTGACAACTGAATAACTGCCAGATATTGAATTTTCAAGGTGCATAGCGAAAATTTATGTGCGAAGTTTGAGT
>NZ_LNAM01000193.1:0-3359 GCF_001461035.1 Acetivibrio ethanolgignens
TAAAACATACCCTGCATATAACGCTCATACTGACCGGCACCAGAGTTTTTATCGCTGTAGCTCTTTGCAACATCAATTTTTCCATTTTCATCTGTTACAAGGAAACCATTATCCTTTGCAAGCTTTACCAAATCCTTGGAAGCAACTACATTCTCTTTATCATTAACATCAACTACTCCCAGCATCATAATATTTGGATTTACAAGCACCTTATCTGCTGGCAGCTTAATTGCAGCATACTGATGGCCGGAAACAATTTCAAAATACCAGCTTTCTTTTGCATCACTGATAGAAATCTGGTTACATTCACCTGCCCCATACTTATCTACAATGTTAGCAAGAAGCTCTACACCCTCTCTTGCTGTTCCTGACTTTCCTAATAAAATCGTTCCAAGAGAAATTTCGTAAATACCAGTATCTACTAACGGGTCGGCAGCTGCAGCCTTTTCATTATAGGCAAGAGATACTGTTGCAGATACAGATACTCCTTTTTCATTCTGTCCTGCCTCTGCGTAAGGCTCAAAATCATCCATAGCCTCACCAAAGGCTGGGGAATCCTGAGTATAGGTATAACGGTATACATGCCCACCATAAGGCATTTTGAAGCCATAGGCATCCTCATAAACGTAATCTGCTGGATAATCTCTTGCTTCAGAAACACCAAAAATCTTCGTATGTGTTCCACCGATATCCTCAGAACGTCCCATATAGGTGCTTCCATTTGCACTTACATCGCCTCCGACATAAACACCAGTACATGCTGCTGCCGGCATCGTGCTAGTAAGCACTAAGGCAGAGCACAGCACCCCAGCTACAAGTTTTTTCAATTTCATAAGTAATCCTTCCTTTCGTCACTTTATATTTCCATTTTATTCCTCAAAATCTTAAAAGTCAATGTCTCTAATTCCAGAAAAACAGGGCCTTCCGTCAATTTCCGGTCAGCCCTGTAATATTTATTCATTCTCTTCTTTTCTCTTTTTAATAATCTCCCGATAACGTCTTTCGGAGGCCATCATTTCTGCATCCTCCATTTCTTCCGTCTTATTTTCCTCCGACTCAAATTCTGCAAATAAATCCGCTAAATCTGAATTATTAAATAGTTTATTTTCATCCATAAAAATTCCTCCGCTTTTTTGTGCAGTTTGCCTATACCATGATACCTACGGATTGCTTCGCACCCTGTTATCATATTGTACCACCACCTGAACAGTGTGTCAATTCCGGCCTTATCCCACCGAAACCAGTAGCAAGGTTGCAGCAATGCCTGCAAAGGTCGCTACCAGAGCTCCCGTCAGGGTATATCTGCTTTTCTTCACCTGGGCTGTCATAAAATAGACTGACATGGTATAAAAAATCGTTTCTGAGCAGCTCATTAAAATGGAGGCTGTCATTCCCAGATAGCTGTCCGTCCCAAATTGCTTATACACATCGAGTAAAAGACTGGTCGCCGCCGAAGAAGAAAACATCTTGATTAACACCAACGGTAAAAGCTCTGATGGAAAACGCAAAAGCTCTGCAGCCGGTCTGGCTGCCCCCGCAATAAAATCCAGCGTTCCGGAGGCTCTTAAAAGCCCTATGGCAACCATCAGCCCTACCAGTGTCGGCACAATCCCAACCACCACCTTAAGCCCCTGCTTTGCCCCTTCAATAAAAGCATCATAGACATTTACCTTCTGTAAAAGTCCCATCCCTACAATATAGAATACAACAAA
The DNA here is from genome assembly GCF_001461035.1 of Acetivibrio ethanolgignens. Classification (GTDB taxonomy): domain Bacteria; phylum Bacillota; class Clostridia; order Lachnospirales; family Lachnospiraceae; genus Velocimicrobium; species Velocimicrobium ethanolgignens. The sequence continues at coordinate 1,713 of NZ_LNAM01000193.1, forward strand.
GGGAATCATATAATCTGAAATATAAATAAGAAACTTCATAGCTTTCTCCAAAGCCTTGCCTTATTTCTACCCTATGAAAAAAGTGGATTTTTTATAACTTTTACTAAAAAAGGACAAGTATCTTGCAATTTTTGGTTATTTTTGCTAAAATTAAAGAGCTTAAAGCTATTCAAAAATGAGTGAAGGTGGGATTATAATGAATGAAAAACTAAAGAACTTAAGTATCCGCAGCAGACTTATTTCCCTCACAGGACTTCTGCTGGCGGGAATCCTTGCTGTCGGTATTTTTTCTCTTGCATTTATGGGGAAAATCAACGGAGGAAGTACCGAATTATCCAGCATCTTTTTGCCATCTGCCATGGCGGCAGAGCAATTAAAAACCCTCATTGCGGATTACCGACTCAGCGAATATCAGCTGATTATTGAGCAGGATCGCAACAAAATACCGAATTTACTCGAAGAGATTTCTACAAAAGAAGAAACTATTAAAACCGAAATCGAAAATTATAGCAAAAATCACCTTTCAAAGGATGGCTCTGATATTGAGCTTATGGAAAAGGTTATTGCTTCCTGGCAAAAATATCTTGCCCTTGCAGAAGAAATTCACGCTCTTGCCGCAGATAACCAGACTGTTATATCTACTCATAGGATGCGTGGTGAATCCTTAGAGCTTTTCAATGAATTAAATGACAGCTTTTCGCAAATTGCAGATTTTAACAAGGCTGGTGGTGACAAAAGCAGTAAACAAGGAACTACCCTATTTTTTGCAGCGATTGCCGGAACCATTATTTTTATTATAGCTATTATCGCAATTGCCGCTATCTTTTCCCATTTTATTGTGGTTTCTATCGTGCGTCCTCTTAAGGAATTGGAACATATTGCCCAGCAGATTGCTTCCGGAAATTTAAGTGAAAGTATTTCCTATACCTCAAGGGATGAGCTGGGAAGTCTGGCAGCCAACTTTAATAAAACCGTAATACGGCTTCAGGATTATGTTAATTACATCAATGAGATATCCGAGGTTCTTAATGAAATTGCTGACGGTAATCTGTGCTTTACCTTAAAGCAGGAATACCATGGAGAATTTGGCCGTCTTAAAGCTGCTCTTCTCCACATTTCAGATTCTCTCAGTCAAACCTTAAAGGATATCCAGAATGCCTCCTCCCAGGTAACGGATGGTGCTAATCAGCTTTCCTCTGGAGCTCAAAGTCTTGCCGAGGGTGCCACCGAACAGGCAGGTGCTATTGAGGAGCTACAGGCTACGATTGAAACCATTTCCAACCAGTTAAAGGAAAGTGCAGAGCAGAGCCATGAGGCCAGTGAAAAAACAGTTGAAGTTCAAAAGGAAGCGATAGAAAACGGACACAAAATGGAAGCTATGACCCAGGCTATGGATCGCATTAATGCTACCTCCCTGGAAATCCGGAATATTATTGGCGAAATCGAAGAAATTGCCTCCCAAACCAATCTGCTTTCTCTAAATGCTGCCATTGAGGCTGCCAGAGCCGGAGATGCAGGACGAGGCTTTGCGGTAGTCGCTGACCAAATACGGAAGCTGGCCTCTGATAGTGCCCAGTCAGCCATTAACATAAAAAAGTGTCTTCGACACATCAACTCCCCTAGCCCCTCATTCATGAGGGGAATTAG
>NZ_LNAM01000193.1:3369-14438 GCF_001461035.1 Acetivibrio ethanolgignens
GATACGGAAGCTGGCCTCTGATAGTGCCCAGTCAGCCATTAACACCAGAAAGCTGATTGAAGCAGCTATCCATGAGGTAGAAATCGGTAATCAGCTGACTGCCCAGACGGCAGCCTCATTAGCCTCAGTAACCGAAGGCCTGAATACCGTCGTTGTTCTTTCTGACAGCACCTACCGGGCTTCAGAGGATCAGGCCCGCTCCATTATCGGTATTGAATCAGGTATTACCCAAATTTCCGCCGTTGTACAGAATAATTCTGCTGCTGCCCAGCAGTCCTCTGCTACCAGTGAGCAGCTTTCCGCACAGGCCTCTCTTTTAAATGAGCTGATAGACAGGTTTAAAATTTCAGACTAATTTAGCCTTCTATCCTTCCATTTACAGTAAATTACCGCAGCTAGTGTGCTTATGGCCGTTGCCACCATTGCCGGTGCAATGACCGCTGCCGGATTTACGCTGCCATACTGGCTGCGGTAAGCTATGATATTGACCGGAATCAGCTGTAATGAAGAAATATTAATGATTAAGAAGGTACACATTTCATTACTGGCACTTCCCTCAGAAACACCCTGCCCCTTTTCTCTACGCTCCTCTTCCAGCTTCTTCAGCTCTCTCATGGCAGAAAGCCCGGCTGGTGTCGCTGCCCAGCCGAGCCCCAAAAAATTAGCAATCATATTTGCAGCTATGTATTCTAACGCCGGATGTCCTGATGGAATTCCAGGGAATAAAAGCTTAAGAATTGGCCTCATTGCCTTCGTAAATCCCTCTATAATTCCCGCAGCTCTTGCCACCTCCATCAGACCACACCAAAAAGACATGACTCCAAGCATGGTAATACACAGGCTTACTGCTTCCTTTGCCGATTGTAAGGAAGCATCACTTACTGCCGCTGTACTTCCTGTTACCAGTCCAACGGCGATTCCTATAATAACCATAAAGCCCCAAAGATAATTCAGCATATATAACCTCATATCATCTTTTCTTTAGTACCTTATGAAAAAAAATCCTTCTTTATTACCTTTTTCCAAAAACCAAATATTTTCGCCATTTTTCTCCTAATTTTCCCCTAACTTTTCCACTTTTTCCTGAAAAATCCCAATTTTTTTACAATTATAGATATGATAAAATTAATAAAATGCTATATTATCTTAAATTTTTACATTGAAAACCCCCAAAAAAGATGGTATCTTATATCTAGAAGTTAATCGAAGGAGATAAATGAATGAAAAGTACAGGAATCGTAAGAAAGCTTGACGAACTTGGACGTATCACTCTCCCGATTGAATTGAGAAGAACCTTAGGTGTTGGCGAGAGAGATGCATTAGAGATATTTGTTGAAGATGATAGAATTATTCTTACCAAATATGAGCCGACCGATATTTTTACTGGTGAAAAAGAAGATTTGTATGATTTCTGCGGTAAGAAGGTTTCTAAGGATTCGATCATCCAGCTTGCAAAGATTGCAGGTGTAATTGAATAATTTGTTAATTACTTTATATGGCTGTTAATAGTCAGACTCTTAATAGTCATGTTGGCAGCCATATAATATAATTATACTCCCCCTCTCATTTTTTGAATGGCAGATAAGACCCTCCCCTCTTCTTATCTGCCGCTTTTTTATTCTTCCTCAAGCAATCTTTGATAAATCTCCCTTTTGCTTACTCCTAAATCCTTTGCCACAGCCTTCATGGCTTCCTTTTTATCCATTCCCTGAGCAACATAATATTCCATGTGCTCCAAAAGTCCTACTTCCTTCCACTGGTTCTTTTCTTCCTCACAGATTTCCTCATAGGACTTTCCCTCTATTACAAGAACACATTCTCCTCTTGGCTCTTCTTTCTCATAATAGGCAAGAATCCCAGAAAGCGTAGTAAGAAAAGCAGTTTCATGTTTTTTCGTCAGCTCCCGTAAAAGTGTGGCTCTACGATCCCCCAGAACCTCCAGAAGCTCCTCTACTGTCCTAATAAGCCTGTGCGGTGCCTCATACAAAATAATCGTTCTCGTTTCTTGAGAAAGCTCACTTACAATCCGCTGCTTTTCTTTCTTATCTGCCGGAAGAAAGGCCTCAAAGGCAAACCGCCGCGTTGGCAGACCGGAAAGTGTCAAAGCTGTGATGCAGGCCGCCGGTCCCGGCAGCGAAGTTACTTCTATTCCTGCCTCATAGGCCTGGCGTACCAGCTCCTCTCCCGGGTCAGAAATCCCCGGTGTTCCTGCGTCTGTTATCAGGGCAATGTTAATGCCCTCCTTTAGCTTTTTTACCAGATAGACTGCCTTTTCCACCTTGTTAAACTCATGGTAGCTGGTCATCGGCGTTTTTATATCAAAATGGTTCAAAAGCTTAATACTGTGCCGGGTATCCTCCGCTGCAATCAAATCGACCTCCTTCAAAGTATTTAATACCCGGAAGGTAATATCCTCCAAATTGCCAATGGGTGTTGCACACAAATATAATTTTCCTTCCATGTCTTTCCTCTTAAAATCCATATTCTCTCTTAATCTCTTCTGTGTAGCAGCCTGGTTCTGAAAATAAAATCAGCGGTGGCTCTACAGTTATTCTTGGTTTTCCATCCTTATAGCACTCTAAAAGCACCATATTAGGCTCTCTGTCTACAAAAGGATGCACCATGCGCATCCTTTTCGGTTCCAACCGATAACGTGTCAGCGTACCGATAATCTCCGCCAGCCGAAAGGGTCTATGTATCATATAAAAACGCCCACCAGGCACTAAAAGCCGGGAGGACTGACGTACAATATCCTCTAAAGTGCATTTAAGCTCATGCCGGGCTATCGCTTTCGGAGAATCCGTATTTTTTATGCCGTGATTCTCTATCATATAAGGTGGATTTGTCGTAATGACATGAAAAGAGGCAGGAGAAAAAAGCTTCTCTGCCTCCTTAATATCTCCTATTACAACAGAAATTCTTTCCTCCAGACCATTATATGCAATACTGCGTCTTGCCATATCTGCACTTTCTGTCTGTATCTCCAGACCAGTAAAATGCTCACCCTTTGTCTTTGCCGCCAGCAGAATCGGGATGATTCCTGTCCCAGTACCAATATCCATAGCTCTCTCTCCTGGCTTCACTGTAGCGAACCCGGATAAAAGCACCGCATCCATACCGAAACAGAACTTTTCCGGATTCTGAATGATGTGATAGTTATTTCTCTGCAAATCATCCAGCCGCTCTCCTGGTTTTAAAAAAGCTTCCTGCATTCATTTTTCCTCACACTTCATCATTAAGCTTTGATTTTCCCTCTGCTTTTTCCAACCGCTCTAACTCCCTTACCTCTCGAAGCTCCTCTGCGGTCATTTTATTATCCTTACGCCTTTTCTTAAACTTAAGCTCTTCAACCTTATACTCACGGATTTCCTTTTCATCATCTTCAAGGCTGACAACTACCTTTACAAGCTGCTTTAATACACTAACGCTGGTAACCTCACCCTTTAATCCGTCTATCGTTGTCACATAATCACCGATATTCGGAAGCTTGCTGTTAAGCTCCTCATAAGCTTCCTCCTCATTTTTGAGGCAGCACATAAGTCTGCCGCAGCAGCCGGATATCTTCGTCGGGTTCAGGGACAAATTCTGTTCCTTTGCCATTTTAATAGAAACTGGTGCAAACTCCGCCAGGTGGGTATGGCAGCAAAGAGGTCTGCCGCAGATGCCGATGCCTCCGATAATCTTTGTCTCATCCCGGACTCCAATCTGGCGAAGTTCAATTCTTGTCTTAAATACCGAAGCCAAATCCTTTACCAGATCACGGAAATCAATTCTTCCATCGGCAGTAAAGTAAAACAATACTTTATTGTTATCAAAGGTGTATTCTACATCAATCAGTTTCATCTCCAGGCCATGCTTTTCTATCTTTTCCAGACAGATTTTAAAGGCCTCCTTTTCCTTTTCCTTGTTCTTTTTCTCTACTGCATCATCCTCCGGTGTAGCAATACGAATTACCGGCTTTAATGGCTGTACTACCTTATCGTCTTCCACCTCACGGACACCGGCAACCACCCTGCCGTATTCAATTCCTCTGGCAGTCTCGACGATTACATTGTCTCCCTGCTTTATCTCAAGCTCTGCCGGATCAAAATAATATATCTTTCCAGCAGTTCTAAATCTTACTCCTATTACCTTAATCATTTTCGCACTCCTTTATTGTCAAAAGCATAAGCTCTATGGCGATGTCAGAATTAACATTAGCCGCCAGGCGAAGCCTTGCTTTATCCATTGCCTTAATTATATTTTCAAGACCTTCATAGCTTCTTTTCTTAGCCTGAGCCGAGATAAAACGAAACTCTTCCTTAAAAAGAAGCTTATCCGGATCCTTTGTTACCTTGTACATCAAAATATCGCGATACCAAAGCTGCATAAAATCAATACAATCACTAATCTTATGCTTGTACTCCGACAGCTTCCGAATCGCTTCAACAATTTCATGGATTTCCATATCATCAATGTATTTTAAGAGATGGAGGGTATCCTCCTTAATCTTATCAAAATCACCGGAGGTTCCATAACGGATTGCCTTTCCGACATTTCCCTGAGAAAACTGTGCTGCAAGCCTTGCTGCATAATCTGGAATATTATACTGATTTACCAGATAGGCTGTTATCTCATCCTCTGATACCGGCTTTAAATTTAATATTACACAACGGGATAAGATCGTCTGCAGGAGATGATTTACATTCTCTGCCAGAAGAATCACCACGGCATACTCCGGCGGCTCCTCAATGGTCTTTAGCAGGGCATTCTGTGCCTGCTCTGTCATCTTATCCGCATCTGCAATAATGTAAATCTTTCTCGGCCCGCTGTAGGGCTTGATGCCAATATCATTATTTACCTGCAGGCGGATATCGTCTACACCAATACTCAGCTTTTCATGAGTCACCCAGATAATATCCGGATGATTGTTTGTCTGTGCCTGCAGACAGGACTTACAGGTTCCACATGGATTGACTCCTCTCTCCTCACACTGGAGGGCTGCCGCAAATACGCTGGCAATCAGTCGTTTCCCAGCCCCATGTTCACCATGGATAATATAGGCATGACTTACCTTATTCTGTGCAATCGCCGTCTGCAAGTGCTCCTTTATCTCTTCTCTTCCAAGAATATCCTTAAAATCCAACATGATACCCCTTCTCTCTTAAGTAATTATATCCAGTAGCAGTCCTCTGATTTCATCAATACAGCCCAAAATCGCCAGATGGTCCTTTTCATCTTTAATGAGCTCTGTCGCCAGCTCATCCAGCTTTTCATCTACCAGCTTTACAATACCATATACCCTGTGACGGCCTCTCCTGTCCAGAAAATTCTCCCTGCTAAACTTGTGGGAACGGCTGACTACCTCATTCATGAAATCCTTAATCAAAGCCCGGTAATGCTTCATATCTCTGACATCCATCCGCTTTCCAAGCTTCTCTCCCTGCTGGGTAATTTCCTTCATCATCAGAATCAGACGCTCCTGAAGTCCCTGCTCTTCGATATTGCTGACAAGGGTAAACTTAAAGCTTCCGTCTCCTTCCGGTACAGGTGCCTTTTTTTCTATCTGGTTCAGCTGTGTCATCTGATCTATTTTTATTTCCATCTGCGGCACCTCCCATCCGTTATCATTTACTACGCTTTTTCCTATTTTACCACAAAATTTTATTTCTGTATATCGTTAATAATCTGGCAGAGACATTCTTCCAAATCAAGGTTCTGATATTTTTTCTCAATACCCGCCGCCAGAAGCTTTTCTGATGAAAAATCCTCTTCATCAGCCAGATATCTCCGACACATTTCAGCATACTTTGGCTCTGCCTGCTGCTTTTCTCTCTCCAGTGCCCGGGAAAGCCGAAGTCCATCCTCTACCTCTATATAAATCGGCACAACCTTGTCTTTTCCATAATACCGACAGGTTTTCTCATAACCTTCCAAAGTATTCAGCATCAAATAATCCTGGTGCTCTAAATCAATCTGTCCATCCGCTACGGTAAAATAGCTCCAATCACCCAGTACGGTATGATATATCCGAAATTCTATGACACGCCCCTCTTTTTCAAGCTCCTTAAACCGCTCCCAGCTGACAAAACGATACTCTATCCCTTCTGTCTCGCCTGTACGAATCGGACGGGTCGTATAGCCGACTACCGTTTTAAGTCCAAGCTCTCTGTGCTCTAAAATCCGCTTATAAATGGTGTCCTTACCGGATGCACTTTTTCCCATGACAATATAAATCCTGCCCATTTCTATTCCTCCGAAATCACAGAAATCATTGGATCTGTATCCTCTGAAATTCCATGTACGATAAGTCCTGTTCTTTTATAATACCATATCTGTTCCAGACAGTCTCCGTCAATCTCTTCTCCCGGACATAAAAGCGGAATTCCCGGCGGATACAGATAAATATAGGCTCCACAGATTCGTCCCTTCGCCCTGTCTAAAGCAATCCACTCTGTTTTTCTAAGAGCTGCCTCATAGCTTGTCAGACACTGCCTCCTCTTTGCCACCTGCTGACACCTAGGCTTTATCTCCTTAACCGCTTCTTTCTCTTCAAGCCCTTTATCCAACTCCTCTAAAGCCCTCCAAAGTCTTGAGAAGCCCTCTTTGCTATCCAGAACGCTGGTCATCGCGAGTACATAGGTATCTTTTGCCATTTCCATCTGTAAATGGTATCTTTCTAACAGTATATCATAAAGCTGTCTTCCTGTCATAGAGGTATTTTTCACAGAAATTACCAGCTTGGAGCTGTCTCTTTCAAAGCCCTTATATTCCCCTCTTTTCAGCACATAAATATGTGTTAAGCCCTCTGCTTTCCTATAAAAATCTCTTAGCTGCTTTGTATACGTCTCAAAAAAGGCTTCTTTGTCCCTCTCCAGAAAATCCATACATCGGCTTATCCCCGCCATCAGCACGTAAGACGGACTGGAAGATTGAAATACAGATAAAAACTGACGAAGCCGCCCTCTAGCCACACGCTCTCCCTGCACCTGGGCCAGTGCCGTCTGAGTAAGGGCAGGCAGAGTCTTATGGATACTCTGGATTACAATATCCGCACCGCCGTCTACCGCCGATGCTGGGAACTCCCCGCTAAAAGGAAAATGCGCTCCATGAGCTTCATCTACAATTAAAATGGCATTGTAGGAATGAACTATCCCTGCTATTTTCTTAATATCCGAGACAACACCTTCATAGGTCGGCGAAGTCAGTACCACCGTTTTACAATCCGGGTGTTCTTTTAAAAGGTTATCCACATCCTCTGGCAAAATTCCAAGATTTATCCCGAATTCCTCATCTGCCTGTGGATAAAGATAAACCGGCTGAAGCTCATTAATGAAAATACCGTTATATACTGATTTGTGGCAGTTTCTTGCCATTAAAATCTTCTCTCCATGATGGGTGCAGGCACTGATAGCTGCCAGTAATCCGCAGGAGCTTCCATTTACTAAAAAATAAGTTTCTTCAGCCCCAAACAGCCGGGCAGCCCGCCCCATTTCCTCCTTCAAAATCTCCTCTGGTTCATGAAGATTATCAAAGCCATCAATCTCTGTAATATCAATTTCATAAGGATTTATCTCTTCCATTACTTTGGTATTTCTTTTATGCCCTGGCATATGAAAGGGATAGTAATCACTTTCTCGATAGCTTACCAGTTTTTTATATAGGTTCATAGCTTTTCCGCCTTTCTTTCCTGTCCTTTATAGTGTATAATAACCCTAAAAAGATTGCAACAAGGAGGTCAAAATTATGAAATTTATATCCTGGAACGTCAATGGTCTGCGGGCCTGTATACAAAAAGGGTTCCTTGACATTTTTAATGAAATAGATGCTGATATTTTCTGCCTTCAGGAGACAAAGCTTCAGGAAGGGCAGATTGACTTAGAGCTTCCAGGCTATCATCAGTACTGGAATTATGCCGAAAAGAAAGGGTATTCCGGCACAGCCGTTTTTACAAAAAAGGAACCCCTTTCTGTTTCCTATGGTATCGGTATCCCGGAGCATGATATGGAGGGCCGTGTCATTACATTGGAATTTGAAGATTTTTATTTTATTACCGTCTATACTCCAAATTCACAGAATGAGCTTGCCCGTCTTGACTACCGTATGACCTGGGAAGCTGCCTTTTTAGACTACTTAAAAAAGCTGGAGGAAAAAAAGCCTGTTATCTTCTGCGGTGATTTAAATGTAGCCCACCAGGAAATCGACTTAAAAAATCCGAAAACCAACCGCCGCAATGCAGGCTTTACCGATGAGGAAAGAGACTGCTTTACAAAGCTTTTAGCTTCCGGATTTATCGACACCTACCGCTACTTTTATCCTGACACCGAGGGTGTATACTCCTGGTGGTCCTACCGCTTTAAGGCAAGGGAAAAGAATGCCGGCTGGCGTATTGATTATTTTGTTGTATCAAAGGCACTGGAGAGCCGCCTTTCTTCTGCTACCATCCATAGCGAAATCTTTGGCTCCGACCACTGTCCGGTAGAGCTTGTCCTGAATTAAACTATGCTGCTCCTTTGTAGTCCAGAATCTGGTTTATCGCATACCGCACCGTCTGGACTACAAAGGAAGCAATTAAAATTCCCATTGCTATCGAGCCAGCTATTGCTATCGTATAAATTCCCAGCTGATAAGACTCTGTATCATTTCCCATAATTAGCTCCCGCATCGTATAGAAAATCGTACCTCCCGGTACCAGCGGAATCATTCCCGATATAATAAATACAGTAACCGGTGTTTTTCTCCAGATAGCCATAAATTCTGCATAAAAGGAAATTGCCATAGCTGCTGCAAAAAACTGTGTAATCGTATTTTGAAAAAGCTCTCCCATGAGCAAATACACAACCCAGGCAAACAGACCGCCTAGTGCTGCAAAAATACTGTTTTTTCCACGAATATTAAAGACAACACCAAAGGCAAGAGAACCAGTAAAAGCCCAAAAGCACTGCATCATTCCTTCCATTCTCTCACACCTCCTACACTACCATCATAGCAAAGGCTACACCAATCGCTATACCTGTCGCCACAAACAACGCCTCAATTAACCTCGACATCCCTGCCATCGTATCACTGGATATGAAATCCCGCATACTGTTGGCAATGGCCAGTCCCGGCACTAAAAGCATAATGGTTCCAATCGTAATCACATCACTGTTAAAAATACTAAAAGTATTTTCTAAAAGCCTTGCTGTTACAGAGGCCACAAAGCCACAAATAATATTTACAAAAAAACCATTGACCCTTATTTTATCCAAAAGTCGCAATAAAAAATAAATCTGTGCACCAACACCAGCTCCTATCAGCCCATCCTGCCATTTACCGCCGAAAAACATCGTAAAGGAAAGTCCGACAACCATATAAGCAAAATACTGTATCGCCGTGCTATATACCGGTCCATTTTTTATTTCCAAAAGCCGCTGCATCGACTCCTGATAGGTCAAATGCTCCCGGCAGATACACCTCGACAAATCCGTAAGCCTGGAAATTTTATCCAAATCTCTTTTTCCCTTCTGAACCCGCTTACTCTTCGTCAAAGACTGGTGTCCATCCGATACCGTTACTACAATACTGGAAGGGATGGCAAAGGCTTCTATCTCCTTCACACCATAGGCCCCACAGATATACATGATACTTTGCTCCACCCGATAAATCTCAGCTCCGTTCCGAAGAAGCTCATAGCCTACCTGGATAGAGGCATCTAATATTTCATCCAGTTCCATATCTGTCTCCTTTATAAATAATTTGTCTTCTATTTTTTACAGCATTTTCCATACAGCCGTGCTGGAAATATTACTGCACACAGCCAGGATACCAACGGCGTAGTCATTATGATACCGATAGAACCTGCGATTCCCTGAAGAACTTCAATCACAATCATATCACTGTTTAATATCTGTATCATTGGATAATCATATACTCGGAACAGGATAAGAAGATTAAAAGCCGAACCCACAAAGGCTAAAATAAGAGTATTGGCCATTGTTCCCATTGCATCTCTTCCTATATTCATTCCTGATTTAAATATCTGCTTAGCAGAAATCGCCGGATTTTGTTCATAGACTTCCTGTAATGCAGAAACAATAGACATAGATGTATCCATCAAAGCTCCCATAGCTGAAAGCAGTATCCCGCTGATAAGCAGTCCACTAATTTTTAGCGATGATTCCGAAGCCCGAATTACCATCTCTTCTGCTTCTGACATATTAAAGCCATTAATTGGCGTAATCGTTGTTACAATCCCTGCAAAAATTCCGGCAGCAACCACACCTCCGATACAGCCAAGCAGTGCACAAAGAGTCTTTTTCGTAAATCCGGTAAGTAAAAGAAGAGCACCGGCACTTGCGACAGTTGTAATCAAAATAGTGGCCAGAATAGGTGACATCCCGCCTAATACCATGGGAATCAATAGATACCATAGACTTACAACCGTAAAGACAAGCCCCAGCAAAGCCCTGGCACCCTTTTTTCCTCCGACAAGTACCATAAATGCAGCAAAAACAACGACTGCTCCGATTAGGACTCGACTGCGATCATAATTAGGGATCGAAACGACATACAACTCTCCATTATCATTATAATCCAGTCTTACAATAATCCGGGTTCCGACCTTGGCATCCACATTGTAATATGCATTCATATAGTTCTCTGTTTCTAATATCTTACCCTTTTCTGGTCCAGAAATTACTGTTATCTCCAATGTCTGCTGCCCAATACGCCGTCCTTCTGTCCAGGTATCCGGTGCTCCATTATCAGCAAGAATGTCTGTGACCCTTGCCACAGCAAATTTTCTTTTTCTTGCTGCCCGCTCTTCCTTTCCTTCTTCCCGCTGGTTTAAAAAAACTACTGCTGCCATAAACATCAGGAGCATAAATCCTGTAATTATAACTGTTACTCTGCTTCTTTTCTTCACCTGTTTTTCCTCCACTAATGATGCAGGAAAAAGAGTGTCCCCAAAAGTTTTCCATTCGGGGACACCCTTTCTCATTTTACTTAATTGTTACCTTTTTCGTAATTGTTTTCTTTTGTCCGCTTTGTAAAGTAATCGTAACCTTCACATTTACTGTGCCCTTTTTCTTACCAGTCAGGGTTCCCGA
>NZ_LNAM01000194.1 GCF_001461035.1 Acetivibrio ethanolgignens
TCATCCTAATGACAGTGCGTAAGAGCAGTCCTGCGACAGCTCAGGAAATCATTAACATCTTGACAGAATAGCTGTTTTGTGTTATAGTTCAGCTATACAATTTTCGTATCTATTAACATATCTTGGGTATCCTATGGTGTTTCGTCATGCTTATCCAGAGTTGGATCGTACTTTGAAAATGAAATAGACTTTATACTCTGGTATGCTGTAGCTTATAAGTAGATAGGGGAGATAGGATGAAGGATAAAGAGTTATTATTAGCGATATCAAATATAGTGCAATCGCAAATCGATCCTTTGAAACAGGATGTATCAGAGCTGAAGCAGGATGTATCAGGGCTGAAGCAGGATGTATCAGGGCTGAAGCAGGATGTATCAGGGCTGAAGCAGGATGTATCAGGGCTGAAGCAGGATGTTTCAGTGCTGAAGCAGGATGTATCAGTGCTGAAACAGGATGTATCAGTGCTGAAGCAGGATGTATCAGTGCTGAAACAGGATGTATCAGGGCTGAAACAGGATGTATCAGTGCTGAAGCAGGATGTATCAGGGTTGAAGCAGGATGTATCAGTGTTGAAGCAGGATGTATCAGGGCTGAAGCAGGATATTTCGGACGTAAAAGCAGACATCCGGCATCTTCAGAGGGAAGCAGCCGATACGAAAGAGGAAGTAGTTGTTATAAAGTTAGTGATTGAAAATGATATTAGGCCAAGGTTGCAGAACATAGAGGACTGTTACCTCACAACCTTTCACCGTTACCAGTCCAAGGCAGCTCAGATAGATACAATACAGACAGATATTGATGCCATAAAGGGTGTTGTATCAGAGCATGGTGAGGCAATTCAGAAATTGCAGTTAGCGTAAAATAAAAGAACATATCAAAAAGAGTGTAAGGTCTATGGAGTTAAAAGAGTTTACACTCTTTTAATAATTTTAAGGGGCAGAGCTCTATTGAGAAATCAAGAAAATAATTGTATGATAGAGACAGGGAAAGTAAAAGAAGAAATGGGGAAAATTATGAAAAAAATGTTATTTATTTATAATCCGCATGCCGGCAAAGCGGCTATCAAAAACAAGCTTTCCGATATTGTAGAGCTTTTTGTAGGAGTAGATTATGAGGTGACTATTTTTTCGACAAGAGAAAAAAGGGATGCGACAAAGATTGTAAAAGAAAAGGGAGAAAACTATGATTGCATTGTCTGCTCTGGTGGCGATGGTACATTGAATGAGGTAGTAGATGGACTTATGACTTTAGAAAAACGTCCACCATGCGGATATATGCCGACAGGAACGGTGAATGATTTTGCTTCCAGCCTGAAGATACCGAAAAGTATTATGGTTGCAGCCCAGAATGTTATTGATGGACAGCCCTTTGCTTATGATATCGGCTCTTTGAATAATGACCATTTTAATTATGTAGCAGCTTTTGGGGCCTTTACCCAGGTAGCTTATGAGACTCCACAGTCCTTTAAAAATGTTTTTGGAAAGCTGGCTTATCTGATGGATGGAGCTATGAGGCTTGCAAATTTAGAGTCTTATCATGTTAAGGTAAGCTATGAAGGCGGTATAGTAGAGGGTCGTTTTATTCTCGGAATGATTACGAATTCAAATTCAGTTGCAGGGCTTAAAGGGCTGACAGGTAAAAATGTTAAGCTAAATGATGGACTTTTTGAAGTTGTTTTAGTAAAACAGCCCAATAATGCGATAGAGCTTCAGGCGATTATCAATGGACTTCTGATGCGGGAGCATGATGATATTCATATCTATTCCTTTCGTGCAAGCCATATTGAGCTAAGTAGTGAAGAGGAAATAGCCTGGACAGTAGATGGTGAGTATGGAGGTACCTATAAGGAGGCTGTCATTGAAAATCACAGAGAAGCGGTAGAGTTTATCTGTCCGAAGGAAAAGCCAGAAAAAAAGGGACTGGTAGAGAAAATAATTGAAAAGGAAATAGAAAATGAGAGAGCGATTGACAAAGAATGATGTAAAAAAGATAGAGGAGGAAATTGAATATCGTAAGTTGGTAGTCCGTAAGGAGGCTATTGAGGCAGTGAAGGAAGCCAGAGCACATGGGGATTTAAGCGAAAACTTTGAGTACCATGCAGCGAAAAAGGATAAGAATAAAAATGAGAGCCGTATCCGTTACTTAGAGCGGATGTTAAAAACAGCAGAGGTAATAGAGGATAGTTCCAGTGAGGACGAGGTAGGTATGAACAATATAGTGAAGCTGTATATAGAAGAGGATGATGAGGTGGAGACCTATAAACTGGTAACTTCTATCCGCAGCAGTTCCTTAAAGGGACTTATCAGTATTGAATCTCCTCTGGGAAAAGCAATTTTTGGAAAGAAGGTCGGAGAAAGGGTATCGGTGAAGGTTAATGATACCTACAGTTATGATGTTATTATTCAAGGGGTAGAAAAAAATACAGATGACAGTGAGGATGAGATAAGAAAGTTTTGAAGAAGCTAAAGCAGCCCTTAATGCACTTGGGGAATAGTGCAACCTCATTGGCATTGGTGACAATGCTAGCGATATTTGCGGCACCACAGCAGTGACCAGTGCTCCCATGGAGCAATCAATAGGAGCACTGGCCGGAGAAATCGTTGCAATAATCTCCGTTTGCTGTATTTTAACGCTCTTTTGCTTTGTATTTACCTTATCCCAAATGGGGATCTTCTGAAATTACAGTAAAGCCCCCCAGAAGCCCGGGTAGGAAATATCGACACATTCAGAACCAAGAATATCTGTTGTGCCATCAGCGGCCAGTCCGGCTACAGCAAAGGACATAGCAATACGATGATCTGCTTTTGGGTCAATGACAGCACCGTGAAGTGGTCTGCCACCGTGAATAATCATGCCATCTTCGGTAGCTTCGATATCAACATCCATAGCCTTCAGATTGGAGACAACGGTATCAATACGGTTGGATTCCTTGACCTTTAATTCAGCGGCATCCTTGATAATGGTAGTTCCTTCAGCATATGCGGCCATAACGGCGATAATTGGAATCTCATCAATCAGGGCTGGAATCAATTCACCACTGATGGTGGTTCCGCGAAGGGAAGAGGAGCGGATAATAAGGTCTGCAGCCGGTTCACCGCCCAGAGTACGCTTATTTTCATAAGCAACACTGCCACCCATGGCCTTTATGACCCGAAGGATACCGTCACGGGTTGGGTTAATGCCTACATTTTTTAAAAGGATTTCAGAATTTGGAACAATAAGTCCGGCAGCGATAAAATAGGCTGCCGAGGAAATATCTCCTGGTACAAAAACCTCACGTCCAGTCAAATGAGAGGCTGAGTCAGAGGTAATGCCCGAAAGCTGTGCCGTAGTATCTCTGGTAGAGACAGGAACTCCAAAATAACGGAGCATAAGCTCTGTGTGATTTCTGGAAATATAAGGTTCCGTCACGGCTGTTTCCCCTTCCGCATAAAGTCCGGCCAGCAAAATAGCGGATTTTACCTGGGCTGAGGCAATAGGAGATTGATAATGAATTCCTCTTAATGAGCTTCCAGTGATTTCCAGAGGTGCACAGCCATTATCTCTTATACTTTTTATACGGGCACCCATCTGGGAAAGTGGTGTCATAATGCGACCCATCGGACGTTTTTGGATAGATTCATCGCCATTAACCGTTACGGTAAAGGGCTGAGCTGCCAGGATACCGGACATCAGACGGGTAGTAGTACCGCTGTTTCCTACGTCTAAAACACTGCTTGGGCAGGAAAGACCGTAAAGTCCCTTGCCCTGGATAGTAACCGTGCCGGGAGCGTGGGCGAAGCCTTTATTTTCAATGGTAATTCCCATTTTTTGAAAACACTGTATGGTAGACAGACAGTCAGCTCCCTGCAGAAAATTTGTAATTTCTGTTGTACCCTCGGCAAGAGAGCCGAGCATAATGGCACGGTGGGAGATAGATTTGTCACCTGGAATGGAAAGCTCTTTTTTCAGTCCTGTTCGTCTTTCTATTTTCATAAGAACCTCATTTCTGTATTATCGTTGATAGATGGTGTAGTGATGGCGTTTTAAAAGATCAGCTGCCTGTTCTACAGCTGTATCCTCATAAAATTCCATATGAAGTACACCCTCTTCAAATTCGCGGTTATGTAAAATACCAATATTTTTAATGCTGATACTATTGCTGGCCAGAAGTGTGGCAATGGATGCGATAGCTCCAGCCTCATCAATGATATCGAGGTACAGCTCGTAAACTCTTCCTGGAGCATTTACCCTGCGTTTTGGAATGGAGTCACGGTAATCCTTGGCTGCCTGGAAGGTATTTAAAAGTCTGGCTTCTTCCTTTTCAGAAATCAAGGCCTTCATAGAAGAAAGCTCCCCAATATAGCGGTCTAAAAAGGTGGTAATACTGTCGCTGTTGGTAAGGCAGATGTTCTGCCACATGACAGGTGAAGAGGAGGCAATCCTTGTAATATCCTTGAAGCCACCGGCCGCCAGAGAAAACATGTGATTTTCCTCATCATCGCTGGTACGCACCATATTGACCAGACTGGAAGCAATAATATGAGGTACATGACTGATGGCAGCAACAATATTGTCGTGTTCATTGCAGTCTAAAACAATAGGAATTGAGCCCATAGCTTCTACCAGATTTTTTAAAAAGGTAAGATCCCTAGCAGAAGCGTCTTCTGTTGGAGTCAAAATATAATAGGCATTTTCCATTAATAGTGAGTCTGCATTTTCATAACCGGTTTTTTCGGAGCCTGTCATTGGATGGCCGCCGATAAAGGAGGCAGTCATGCTAAGCTTCTGTACAGCCTCATAGATATTTCCCTTTACGCTGCCGACGTCTGTAAGGATGGTATTCTTCGACAGCAGAGGTTTTAAGCTTTTTAGATAAGAAATATTAGTAAGTACTGGAGCACACAGGAAAATAATCCGGCAGCGCATAAGCTTTTCTTCAAGACTGGTCTCAATACCATCCAGGATGCCATCCTCCAAAGCTTTTTGTAAAGAAGGATGAGGAATGGTGCCATGGTGATTCAGAGCATAAAGCTGACAAGCCGGATATGCTTTTTTCAGTGCCTTGGCGATAGAACCGCCAATCAGACCAAAGCCGATAAAACCGGCACAAAAGTCTGTTTCCATATAAGAAGCCTCCTAAAGTTAAAAAGTTTTATTCATTAAAGCGGCAAATGGACGAAGCTCATCACACAGCTTCTCGAACTGGGTGAAGGTCAGAGACTGCGGTCCATCAGAAAGTGCTTTTTCCGGGTTCGGATGTGTTTCAATCATCAGACCATCAGCACCAGCAGCAACCGAAGCTTTAGCCATTGGGGCAACATAGTTGCGGACACCGGTGGCATGGCTTGGGTCTACGATAATAGGAAGGTGGCTTTTTGTTTTAATGACAGGTACTGCACTTATATCCAGAGTATTTCTGGTAGCAGTTTCAAAGGTGCGGATACCACGTTCACATAAAACAACATTAGGATTGCCCTCTGCCATAATATATTCGGAGGCATTGAGCCATTCATCAATCGTAGCGGAGAGGCCACGCTTTAGAAGAATTGGCAATCCGGTTTTTCCAGCTTCCTTTAATAAATAGAAATTCTGCATATTCCGGGCACCAATCTGGAGCATATCCACATATTTGCAGGCCGCTTCAATAGCATGGAGACTGGTAACCTCGCATACAATAGAAAGACCGGTTTCATCCTTTGCTTCTTTCATAAGCTTAAGACCGTCCTCCTCAAGACCCTGGAAGGCATAAGGAGAGGTTCTTGGCTTATAAGCACCGCCGCGGAGAATCTGAGCTCCAGCCTTTTTAATAGCAATTGCTGTTTCCATAACCTGCTTTTCACATTCAACGGCACATGGACCGGACATGATAATCAGCTCATCTCCGCCAATCTGGGTATCCCCAACCTTAATTATCGATGGAAGTGGATGGAATTTGCGGTTAGAGAGCTTATAGCTTTCGGTAACCTCAACAATTTTATCTACGCCGTCAAAAATCTCCAGGTTCTGGTCACGAAGCTTGGATTTGTCACCGACAACACCGATGATTGTAACCTCCCGGCCTTCTGACAAATGGGTGTCCAGCTCTCTGGAGTGGATAAAATCTACTATGTTTTTAACCGAAGCTTCGGAGACTCCTGGTTTCATTACGATAATCATGAAAAAACGCTCCTTTTAAGTAAAATATAATCTGTCTAAATTCTACTATATAAAAAATGCAATGTCAATACTTCATAACTTTAAAGTTTTACAGTTTAATGTAAAATAATAATTGATTAAATTGTATAAATTGCTTGCAAAATTAAATGGAAATTAGCTTGTAAATTTCGCATAAAAGTATTGAATTTTTTGAAAATTTTTAGTAAAATATATACATGATTGAAAAATCAAATAATTCGTATTGGAGGAACACACTATGGAGACTTACAAATATGAGAAGATTAGGAATGTTGCCCTTTTAGGGCACGGCGGCTGTGGTAAAACAACCTTGGTAGAGGCCATGGCATTTACCACAGGAATTACAAAGCGTCAGGGGAAGGTAGAAGAAGGTAATACCGTCAGTGATTATGACAAAGAAGAAATAAAAAGAGGTTTTTCCATGAGTACATCGGTAGTTCCTATTATCTGGGAAGATACCAAGATTAATTTTTTAGATACTCCAGGATATTTTGATTTTGTTGGGGAGGTAGAGGAGGCACTGCAGGCAGCAGATGCAGCTGTTATTGTTATTTCTGCAAAGGCGGGAGTAGAAGTAGGAACCATGAAGGCATGGGATTTATGCGAAAGATTCAAACTGCCTAGGATATTTTTTGTAACAGATATGGATGATGATAATGCCAGCTACCGTGAGGTAGTAGAGAAGCTGACAGAGCTTTACGGAAAGAAGGTTGCTCCGTTCCATCTGCCAATTCGTGAAAATGAAAAGTTTGTTGGCTATATTAATGTAGTAAAAATGAAAGGAAGAAGATTTACTACAGCTAGTGATTATGATGAATGTGAAATTCCAGATTATTCGAAAGAATATCTTGAAAAATATAGAGAGCTTTTGATGGAAGCAGTTGCAGAAACAAGTGAAGATTTAATGGAGAAATATTTTAATGGAGAAGATTTCACAAAGATTGAGATGTCAACTGCTTTAAGAAGCAGTGTTACTGACTGCAGTATTGTTCCTGTACTGATGGGCTCAGGCTTGAATGCACAGGGTTCTACTATGCTGTTACAGGCGATTGAAAAGTATTTCCCATCTCCAAACCGCTGCATCATTACCGGTATTAATACAAAGGATCGTACCACCTACAATGCAGACTATGATGCAAACAAGGAGATGACAGCCAGAGTATTTAAGACAATCGCAGACCCATTTATCGGTAAATTTTCCCTGGTAAAGGTATGCTCCGGTGTGTTAAAATCGGACGCGGTTGTTTATAATACCAGAACAGAGACAGAGGAAAAGCTTTCCCGTCTGTATGTGCTGAGAGGAAAGGAGCAGATTGAAGTAAAGGAGTTGTATGCAGGTGATATCGGAGCCATTGCAAAGCTTTCCAATACGGCTACCGGTGATACCCTGGCTACCAAGGCAGTTCCGATTGCTTACAACGACTTAAAGATTTCCGAGCCATATACCTATTTGAGATTTAAGACTAAAAATAAGGGTGACGATGACAAGGTTTCTCAGGCTCTGGCTAAGATGATGGATGAGGATAAGACTCTGAAGGTAGTAAACGACAACGAAAACCGTCAGACCCTGTTATACGGCATTGGCGAGCAGCAGCTGGAGATTGTTGTTTCTAAGCTTTTATCCCGTTATAAGGTGGAGATTATGCTTTCTAAGCCAAAGGTTCCATATCGTGAGACCATTCGTAAGAAAGTAAGAGTGCAGGGCAAGCACAAAAAGCAGTCCGGCGGACATGGACAGTATGGTGATGTACATATGGAATTCGAGCCATCTGGTGATTTAGAAACACCATATGTATTTGAAGAGAAGATTTTCGGTGGAGCAGTTCCAAAGAACTATTTCCCAGCAGTAGAAAAGGGCTTGGCAGAAAGTGTATTGAGAGGTCCTTTGGCAGGCTATCCTGTAGTTGGCATCAAGGCTACCCTTGTAGATGGTTCCTACCATCCGGTTGATTCTTCCGAAATGGCCTTCAAGATGGCTAC
Source organism: Acetivibrio ethanolgignens (assembly GCF_001461035.1). Taxonomy (GTDB): domain Bacteria; phylum Bacillota; class Clostridia; order Lachnospirales; family Lachnospiraceae; genus Velocimicrobium; species Velocimicrobium ethanolgignens. The sequence continues at coordinate 8,137 of NZ_LNAM01000194.1, forward strand.
CATTCTTGCTTTTAAGCAGGGTATTATGGAAGCAACTCCGATTTTATTAGAGCCAATTGTATCTTTAAAGGTTGTAGTTCCAGAGCGATTTACTGGTGACGTTATGGGTGATTTGAATAAGAGAAGAGGCCGTGTTTTAGGAATGAATCCACTTCATAACGGAAAGCAGGAGATTGTTGCTGATATTCCACAGTCTGAAATCTTTGGATATTCTACCGAACTTCGTTCTATGACCGGTGGTATTGGTGAGTTCTTCTATGAATTTGCAAGATATGAGCCAGCTCCATCTGATGTACAGGCAAAGGTAATTGAAGAAAGTAAGAAGGATGGAGAGAGTGAATAATTGATATAATTTTGGTTTATCGCATTGAAATAATTTGATATTGTAACTTCTTTTATACAGCAGACAGGTTCTGTAAAGTTTTGCTTGCGATAGCTCGCTCCTTAATATCGCAAGCAAAATCTTTGCAGAACCTGTTTGATATCAAAGAATTTACATTTACCAAAATCTTTCAATACAAAAACCAAAACATCTATCGTTCCACATAAAACCTTAGCCCGGGAAGCTCTAATGATTGATAGACTTTACCAGGCTAGGGTTTTGTGTGGAATGATAGATATTTTGTCTTTTAAAATTTATATAGAACATCTTAGGAAAAGGTTAAAGTGTACCGCTTGCACAGAAAAACTATTTTTGATAAAATGTAAGCTGGAAATGTCAAAGAGAAATGGCTTGTGGATATGGAATGATTATCTTTTACCTTCTCTTATGATTCCAATTGTTATTTTGTTTTTATTTACCCAGAACCAGATTATGCAGGGAATGGTAGATGGTGCAATTAAGTAAGAGGAGGTAAAAAAGTGGAACGTGCATGGTGGAAAGAGGCGGTAGTATATCAAATATATCCGCGTAGCTTTATGGACAGTAATGGAGATGGAATAGGAGATTTAAAAGGAATTACAAGTCGTCTGGATTATTTGAAAGAATTAGGAGTTGATGTAATATGGCTCTCTCCAGTGTATCAATCTCCGAATGATGACAATGGATATGATATTAGTGACTACCAGAATATTCTGGAAGAATTTGGTACAATGGAAGATTTTGATGAGATGCTTGCGGCAGCACATGAGTACGGTATTCGAATTGTGATGGATTTGGTAGTAAATCATACATCAGATGAGCATAAATGGTTTGTGGAAAGTAGAAAGGGTATAAATAATCCATATCGTGATTATTATATTTGGCGTAATGGAAAAGATGGGAATGAACCACCCAATAATTGGGGCTCATGCTTTTCTGGTTCTGCATGGGAATATGATAATGCGACAGATATGTACTATTTGCATTTATTTTCTCCGAAGCAGCCAGATTTGAACTGGGATAATGAGAAGGTGCGTGAGAGCATATTTTCTATGATGGACTGGTGGTGTAGGAAAGGAATTGATGGATTTCGAATGGATGTCATCAGTATGATTTCCAAGACAAAAGAAATGCCAAATGGAAAAGTAGCTGATGGTAGATTGTATGGTGATTTTTCGCCATATTGTGTACATGGACCCAATGTACACCGCTATCTGAAGGAGATGAATGAAAAAGTGCTTTCAAGGTATAACCTGATGACAGTTGGAGAGACAGCAGGTGTTACTGTGGAAGAAGCAAAGCGTTACGCAGGAAAAGATGAGCATGAACTTAATATGGTATTTCAATTTGAGCATGTGGATATAGGAAACATAAATGGAAAATGGAACAAAAATCCGGTGCCATTAGTTGAACTGAAACGAATTATGTCTAAGTGGCAGACAGAATTGGAGGGGAAAGCCTGGAATAGTCTTTATTTTTCTAATCATGATCAGCCACGAGCTGTGTCACGTTTTGGAAATGACAGTGAAGAGCATCGTGATCGCTCTGCTAAGATGCTTGCAACCTGCCTTCATATGATGCAGGGAACTCCTTATATTTATCAGGGAGAAGAACTTGGGATGACAAACCGACAGTTTGAGGACATCAGTCAGTTTCGAGATATTGAAAGCTTGAATGCTTATCATGATCTGGTAGAAGTAATGCATAGTATGGATAAAGAGGAAATGCTTTCCTGCCTGCAATATAAAAGTCGCGATAATGCACGCACACCGATGCAATGGGATGATAGTATGAATGCGGGATTTACAACAGGAAAACCGTGGATTGGAGTAAACCCTAATTATAAAAAGATCAATGCAAAGGAACAGGTAGCAAATCCAAGCTCGGTATTTCATTATTATAAGAAGCTGATTGCACTTCGCAAAAAATATCCAATCATTGTATATGGTTTATATGAACTATTGTTGCCGGATGATCCTAATCTTTATGTGTATAGGAGAGCATTGGATATAGAACAAATGCTTGTTATATGCAATTTTACAAAAGAGCTGCAGGCAGTTACAATGCCGGAAGTATTTGAAAAAAATGGCTGTGAAGTACTGATTTCAAATTATGGAAGAGACAACGGAAAGATACAGGAATTGTATCCGTATGAAGCATTGGTATTATATTATAAGTCGGAGGTATAGGATGAAGAAACAGTGGTGGCATGATAAGATTGGTTATCAGATATATCCGAAGAGTTTTCTTGATTCCAATGGTGATGGGATCGGAGACTTACTTTTTTATGGCTGTCTCCTGTGTTTACAACGCCGCTGGTAGATCAAGGCTATGATATTTCTGACTATTACAGCATTGCTCCCCGGTTTGGCACAATGGAGGATATGGACGAGCTGATTGCAGAAGCAAAAAAACGTGATATGTATGTGCTGATGGATCTTGTTGTAAACCATTTCCTGTTTTGGTGGTAGTGTGTGGGAGCCGCTTCCTGGACATGCGGATAAATACTATATGCATCTTTTTCATAAAAAACAACCGGACTTAAACTGGGAAAATAAAGAAGTAAAAGGCACTGCAGGTTGTGAAAAAATATAGCCGGGACAATGCTCGTACACCGATGCAGTGGGATGACATGCAGGATTTACGACGGGAAAACCATGGATGGTTGTCAATCCAAATTGTAAAACAATTAATGTAAAGGCACAGATTAATCGGGATGACTCTTTATTTTCATTTTATCAGAAATTGATTGCATTACGCAAAAATCAGGAATACAAAGAGGTTTTTGTATATGGTACATTTGAGTCATGTGCATTGCCGGAAAAGAATCTGATGGCGTATCTGCGAAAGACAAAAACCAAGAAGCTGTTTATAGCAGCAAATTATCAGAATGAGACACAAGCAGTGGTATTGCCGGGAAGAATAAAACATATTTTGTTAGCAAATGATAAGGTAGAAGAACAGGACGGAAAAATAGTCTTAAGTGGTTATCAGGCAGTTGTTATGGAAGTAGAATAAGGGAAGGTTTGTAGGTTATTTTGATTTTTAAGATATGAAAAGAGTGTGGTATTATAGCTCTTACATTCGACCTCCTGTCTCAGGTCCGCTCAAAAACAAGGCATAATCTGTCTTTTGATGAAGGGCAAAGGTAATCCCTTCGATACCCAGGGTGATATATTCCAGTGGGTGGGAAGAATAAGAGGTCTCGGTGTGAGTAATCTGAGGATTAATGATCTTTCATGATGCTAAGAGTAAATAGAAAAAGCAAGAAATCAGCAAGAGCTTCAATGGACGAAAGGAGAAGAAAATGAGTGAGACAAAGGGACGCTTAACAATACCTACCGATGTGGATGTGGTGGACAAGACATTAGAGCTGATTAAAAAGTGGGGTGCGGATGCAGTTAGAGATTGTGATGGAACAGAATTTCCGAAGGAATTAAGAGAGATTGGGTTAAAAATTTATTCTACTTATTATACAACCCGAAAAGATAATGCCTGGGCAATGGAAAATCCCGAGGAAATCCAGCAGATGTATTTAATGACACCATTTTATACAGCAGAGTGCGATATTCTTTGCGTTCATCTGATGAAGGGGCTGTATCCGGACATGTTAAAGCCGAACAGCCGGGATGATATCAAACGCTGGTGGGAGGTTGTAGACCGGACAACGGGAGAGGTTGTAGATGTCGATGGCTGGAGCTATTCAGAGGAAAACGGAGATGTAACAATAAAAACGGTTCCATTTCATGAATATACAATAAGCTTTCTGGCTTATATCATGTGGGACCCGGTACATATGTATAATGCTGTTGTGAATGACTGGAAGGATGTGGAGCATCAGATGACCTTTGATGTCCGTCAGCCTAAAACTCATGATTTTACAATGAAGCGGTTAAGAAAATTTATTGAGGAGCATCCGTATGTGAATGTACTTCGTTTTACTACCTTCTTTCACCAGTTTACCCTGATTTTTGATGAGCTGGCGAGAGAAAAATATGTGGATTGGTACGGCTATTCTGCATCTGTAAGTCCATATATTCTGGAGCAGTTTGAGAGAGAGGCAGGCTATAAGTTCCGTCCGGAGTTTATTATCGACCAGGGCTATTATAATAATCAGTATCGGATTCCGACAAAGGAATTTAAAGATTTCCAGGCATTTCAGCGTCGTGAGGTGGCAAGAATTGCTAAGAAAATGGTTGATATTACCCATGAATATGGCAAGGAAGCTATGATGTTCCTGGGAGACCACTGGATTGGAACAGAGCCATTTTTAGAGGAATTTGCATCGATTGGTCTGGATGCTGTTGTTGGAAGTGTCGGAAATGGACCAACCCTGCGTCTGATTAGTGATATTGAGGGTGTAAAATACACGGAAGGCCGTTTTCTTCCGTATTTCTTCCCAGACACCTTCCATGAGGGCGGTGACCCGGTGAAGGAAGCAAAGGTTAACTGGGTAACAGCTCGGCGGGCTATTTTAAGAAAGCCAATTGATAGAATCGGCTATGGCGGCTATTTGAAGCTGGCAGCAGATTTCCCTGAGTTTGTGGATTATGTAGAAAGTGTAGGAGATGAATTCCGTGCCTTATATGAAAATATCAAGGGAAGGACGCCATATTGTGTGAAAAAGGTTGCTGTTTTAAACTGCTGGGGTAAGATGCGGGCCTGGGGCTGCCATATGGTACATCATGCGATTTATCACAAAAAGAATTATTCCTATGCAGGGGTAATCGAAGCTCTTTCCGGGGCACCATTTGACGTAAAATTCATCAGCTTCGATGACATCAAGGAAAATCCGGATATTTTAAAGGACATAGATGTTCTGGTAAACGTAGGAGATGCGGATACTGCTCATACCGGCGGAGAATGGTGGTGTGATGCAGATATCGTAACTGCAGTGAAGAAATTTGTTTACAATGGTGGCGGCATCATTGGTATAGGTGAGCCTACTGGACATCAGGCGAATGGTCATTTCTTACAGCTTGCTAATGTTTTTGGTGTAGAAAAAGAAACTGGCTTTACTCTGGGCTATGATAAATATAACTGGGAAATCCATAGCCATTTTATCACTGAGGATATCGGAGAAACGATTGACTTTGGTGAAGGTATGAAGGGAATCTATGCTCTGGAGGGGGCAGAGGTTCTTTGGGGAGAGGAAAAGGAGGTACAGCTGGCTGTCAATGATTTTGGCAAGGGCCGTGCGGTCTATATCAGCGGACTGCCCTATAGCTTTGTCAATAACCGCCTGTTTTTCCGTGCTGTCTTATGGGCTTCCCATAGTGAGGAGAAATTAAAGACCTGGTACAGTGAAAATTATAACGTAGAGGTTCACGCTTATCCGGAAAACGGAAAATACTGTGTTGTAAATAATACCTATGAGCCGCAGAAAACAACGGTTTATACTATCAATGGAGAAAGCTATCCGCTGGAAATGGAAGCAAATGAGATTCGATGGTATAGCTGCTAACCACTATTAATATAAATAGAAAATCCGTTATGGTAGGGAATAAATTCCTTACTATAACGGATTTTTTATTCGGTATGAAATTAACGGCATATTTCTATTTGTCCCACATATATTTTATTGTACAAGACCTTAGGCAAGAGAAAGCATTCTGGTAATATGTCAAGAACAATTTGAGAAGATTTTTGGATGATTTATGTAA
>NZ_LNAM01000195.1 GCF_001461035.1 Acetivibrio ethanolgignens
AAACGAGGTAAAAGTCAGTAAAATTAAATGTTTTAGTTTAATCAGCAGACACTAATTATGCTCTGTCTGTCTGTCTGTCTGTCTGTCTGTCTGTCTGTCTGTCTGTCACGAGGCTGCCGTTTGTTTCAGCAAATGTCAAGAGTAAATCCCTATAAAATTCATATTGCTTTTGACGGGCTTCTATCTCTGCTGGCAGACCAATACTAAGGTCATTACAAATCTGTTCAAAATTATCAAGAACATCTGCATAGCGTTTCTGCACATCCAAAGAAGGAAGAGGAATTTCAATCTGCTCAATTGTATATACCGACCAGACAGAGCACACTGCACGGCGTTTTAGTGCATGGCTTCCGCCGATACAGTGCACGCTTTCCGGTCATCAGTGCATGATGCTTATTCGGGGATAGATATTCCGGCTTCTGTTAACTGAGCCTCAAGTATTTCTACCCGTTCTAGCAGATAACTGATTTCTTTCCAGTTGGAAGAACACAGTTCTTCTGCCTCCTGTAATGCAGCACATGCTACCTGGTAATCAACCCAGATATCACACTTGCTGCATGAACTGAAGGGACATTCTTTCATCATGAAATGCCTCCTTCCATTTTATATTTCAAGCCATGACGTTTTCTCATTGATACGTTTCCTTCAATGAGAACATCATACGCATTGTTTGTAATGCGGTCTATGATTGCCTCCGCTATAGGACTTCCTTCGTCGTACTCCGGATCAATGCGACCATACCATTCTTCATCATTGTACTGTGTACACAGAATCATGGAGCCTTTTGGACTGTTTACTCTTTTTTCAATGATTTCAAGAAGATCATATCTTTCCTGGGTAGACAGTTTCCGAATCAACCATTCATCAATGATGAGAAGCTCTGTCTTACAGTAAGCGTTGATTACCTTTCGGTAAGTGCCGTCCTGTTTGGAGAGTGATAACTCATCTAACAGTTCAGGCATTCTGATATATCTTACTGTTTTGAATTTACGGCACGCTGCATTACCCAAGGCGCATGCGATGTATGTTTTGCCGGAACCAGTGGCTCCTTTTAAGATGATATGGTGCCCTTCATTAATGTATTGGCAGGTTGAGAACCGAAGCATCTGTGCTTTATCAATCTTACGATCAGGAAGGTATTCGATATCTTCAATACATGCTGATGAAACAGAGAAAGCAGCTCTCTTGATAAGATTTTTTAACTTGTTTGCCTGACGCCTGTTCCATTCTGCATCGACCAGAAGTCCAAGGCGTTCTTCGAATCCTAATAGATTATAAGATTTCGAATCGTTTATCTGACTCTGAAATTCATCGGCCATGGCACTGCAGTTCAGTGCCTTCAGTTTCTCATAGGTAGATGCATGAATCATTCTGCTTCACCTCCGTTTCTGTATGCCGAAATACCACGGGTAATACCATTGCTTCTTTTACGACATGTTTGACCAGAGGATGAGGAATCAGATATCAACTTATCCTGTCCGTTTTTAAGGATTGTAATGATACTCCTTAATGATGGCTGAACCGTAACAGTCAGAAGCTTTTCACAAGCTCTTTCAATTCGACTGTCACCATATTTTTCAGTAGCCTTCATTAATCCAACACAATACTTGTACCCCTGTTCCGGTTCTTTTTCGGAATAGAGGAAGTGATTTACAGTTTTTAATGTATGCGCTCCAATGCCTTCAGCCCAATGAACAAACTCTTCCGGATTGTAGGAAAGATACTTCTGATGATTGAGCGGCATATGTTCCCTGATACAAATGGGATCCCTTTGAGGAGTGGTCCTCCTCACATGAGAAGCGACACGCCCACCATGATAGAAAACCTCTACTATAGCACTGGTTAAGCGAATATCCACCTGTTCTCCAATTAAATCAAATGGAACAGAGTATTTATTGATTCCATCACTTATGAGATAATCGTTTTGAACCTTTGCAGTGGACCAGACTGCTGGTTCATAAGGGGCTTTGGGAAGCGGCAGCATGAATTCTCTTTCTTCATCTTCGAAAGCAGATCGTCGGTTTCCAAGTCTCTTTTTGAATGGACGGAGATTGAGTTCCTCCAATTTCTCAGAAACTGCCGTTTTTGCTTCTTCAATAGAAAAGAAATGATAATTACGTAATGCTGCCAGAATCCATGTGGTTGCATACTTAACAGAGCCTTCTGCATTCGGTTTATCGTCCGGGTGCTTCACTCTGGCCGGTACGATTGCAGTATTATAATGGTCTGCCATTTCCTTGTAGGCTCTTGGAATCAAGGTGTCATAACGGGTATTTTTGGTAACGCCGGCTTTGAGATTATCCGGGATTAATAAGCGTGTGGATCCGCCAAAGTATGTATAGGCATGTACATGGCAGTTGATGAAGGTATCTGATTTCATGTTTGGGCAAAGTTCTGCGTATACATAAAGGCTACAGGGAAGCACAGCTACAAACAGATAGGCAGGTGATATTTCGCCTGTAACCTCATCGTAAATGTCGATAGTGCCACCAGCCCAGTCCACCTCCATTTCATCACCGGGTTTATGCTGGATACGCATTGTTGCTTTGGTAATACGAGCCCACTTACGATAGTTATCATTGAACTGCGTGCTCATATATGGCTTTTTGCCGGCAGCGCTGGCTTCCAGACAGTATTCTGTCCAAAGTAGTGTAAGGGTAACACCTTTCTTGGCGAGTTCCCTGTGAATTTTAGGATAATCGGGCATAAGCCGTTCCTCATTATCCTTATTGCGTCCCGGATAAAACAAATTTTCCAGAGACTGATTGGTGACATCGTCATCTAGCGGCCAGCAAACATGAAGATTTCCGGCTAGTGTCAGAACTTCAGAAACAGTGTTTCTGGAACTGTGTACACTGGATGCAATGTCCTTCTTGGTGTATCCGAGGTTATCAAGCCTCAGAATCTCTCGATAATCAACCATAGTTATCGAACCTCCTATAAATGATAGTCACACGCATGTGTGCCATCTTCATTATAGGACTAATCCATGTACATGCACTATGCAGCGGAAAGCGTGCACTGAAACACCGGAAAGTGTGCACTCGATGACCGTGCAGTATGCACTAATTCATCGGTATTTACATCAATTGATGGAACATTAGAATGAACCACCTTGCTCTTTACTTTTCCTTTGCTTTTCTGCTCTCTTGCCATTGTTGTATTTAAGACATGAGCCAAATACCTCGGATTCTGTTCATGCTTCATTACAACAATATCTCCACCCGCAAGACATTTATCATGTCCTACATATGCAATTGATTTAGCAATATCCTCTACGCTTTCGCCAGTTATAGCAAATAAGATATCTCCATATTCAAAATATTTAGGACTAGGGACATACTCCAATTTTGTGTGTGAAACACACTCTTCAAACCATGTATTGTATGTTGTATAAATCTCCCCATAACGAACACAAGGAATACCATCATCTGTTACTTGATCTCGTTTAATTCCAGCTCCACGGTATATTGATGTAGCAATGTCCTTAAGTGCAACCATAGGAATATTATCTTGTGGCTTTAATAGTTCATCACGATAATATGAATATTGCTTCTGACGAGCTGTAAGCTCGGCTGTAAGCTCGGCTGTAAGCTCGGCTGTAAGTAACGTGAAAGAGTCCAGCACGCGGACTATTTCACGTTGTACCTCCAACGGAGGTACTGCCAGCTTAATCCTCGCCATTACGTTACTCATAAGTTTGGGATTACCCATACCTTTATTAACATATTTAGGTGCTTCTATCTGCAAAGTATGATAAAGATATCTTGTCATAATATCTTCTTTATTTACCTTTAGCAGACCGCATACATTTGTTATGCTAAATCTTCCGTTTCTATAAAAGACAGATCCTGCATTAGCACCATCAGTTGTCCATGTTAAATACTCACCTTCATAGTCAAAACTAGATATTTTACCTAATTCGCCATTATTTTCTGTTTGAGATGAATACACAGGATAATCGCCCTCGTTCGCCTGAATATAATCTTTAGACATTACTCGACCACGAGATATATCACATATTTCATCTACTCTTTTATACTCAATGCCATTTGGACACAACTCGGCTAACAATTTTTCTATTTTACTCATTAGCCACCTCTATTTCTGCAATTATCAAATCAATCGCTTTTCTCAACTCATCTTCTCTTTGAACAATCTGTTGTATTTCACTATTCAATTTTTTTATATCTATTTTTTCTCTTGTATCTTCTGCTTCAACATATGTTGATACGGTAAGATTATAATCATTTTCAGCCATTTCTTCATAAGATGCCAAATATGAAAAATGTTTTGTATTTTCTCTGCTAATGTATGCATCTACGATTTTCTGGATATTTTCTTCTGTTAACTTATTATTATTTGTAACCTTAATACATTCATTTGTAGCATCAATAAAGAGTACTTTATTATCTGCCTTACCCTTTTTCATAACCATGATGCAAGTTGCAATTGACGTACCAAAGAAAAGATTGGCAGGCAACTGAATAATGCAATCAACATAGTTATTCTCTACAAGATACTTTCTAATTTTCTGTTCTGCACCACCACGATACATAATACCAGGGAAACATACTATTGCTGCTGTTCCGTTTGGAGCAAGCCATGAAAGGCTGTGCATAATAAAAGCTAAATCTGCCTTACTCTTAGGTGCAAGAACTCCGGCAGGTGCAAATCTTGGATCATTGATGAGAAGTGGGTTATCGTCACCTTCCCATTTGATTGAGTAAGGTGGATTTGAAACAATAAGTTCAAATGGCTCATCATCCCAATGCTGTGGATTAGTAAGTGTGTCTTCGCACTCAATATCAAATTTATCAAATCCAATATCATGCAGAAACATATTAATACGGCATAAGTTATATGTAGTAATATTAATTTCCTGCCCAAAGAAACCATTCATAACTGCTTCTTTGCCTAATACCTTCTCTGCCTTAAGAAGTAGTGAACCAGAACCACATGCAGGGTCATACACCTTATTAACTGTTTTCTTTCCTACAGTTCCAAGTCTAGTAAGTAACTCTGATACATCTGCTGGGGTAAAGAACTCTCCACCAGACTTACCTGCATTGGATGCATACATTGTCATCAAATATTCATATGCGTCACCAAAGGCATCAATGTCATGGTCTTTAACAGAGCCGAGATTCATTGCACCAACTCCATCAAGCAGTTTCACGAGACGTTCATTTCTCTTTGCAACAGTACTGCCCAATTTATTACTATTCACATCAAAGTCATCGAACAATCCTGCAAAGCTACCTTCTGACTGACTTCCCTTTGCCGACTCTTCGATATTTCTAAATACTCTCTCTAATGTTTCATTCAAATTCTCATCCGATGCAGCCTTAACTCTTACATTGCAAAACAACTCGCTTGGAAGAATAAAAAATCCCTTTTCTTCGACAAGTCCTTCACGAGCCTCCTCAGCTTCTGCATCAGACATCTTTGCATAATCAAATTCTGTGTTTCCCGCTTCAATTTCTCCACTGTTTACATACGCAGTAAGGTTCTCTGAAATATATCTGTAGAACATTGTACCAAGTACATAGTTCTTAAAATCCCAACCATCAACTGCTCCACGAAGTTCATCTGCAATTGCCCATATAGCACGATGAAGTTCGTCTCTTTCCTGCTCCTTCTTTGTATCTATCATTGCCATCCTCCATTCAGCCAATTACGGCCATTGTATTTTCTGGTAATTATATCCTACAGCATTTAGTGTCCATTTTTACGGACTTGCTTTATCTGTCTATTCACAAATTATTGTTAACCATAGTGTTTCCACAACCTATGCTTTTAACAATAGTGTTTCTACAACCTACCCCTTTAACAATAGTGTATTCACAACCTACCCCCATATCAAAAGTGTAGCCACAACCCTACCATTTTTTCTCTGTGGATAGGTTTCCATCAACATCTTTTCTCCCGGCATTAAGCAGCACTCAAAAATACTACCTTTGGTCTTAAAACCCTTTATTCGAGGAAGCAGAAATGCTTGCTTGCAAGGGCATTTCTGTGACGAGACAATTGACTTGGTCAATTGTATAAGCCTTTTGACGGCTATCCCTATTTTACCCTTGACATCAACACGACTGTCTCCACATGCGATTTTTTAACTCCCAAATTTTCTACAACCAAATCTATTTCTTCTCCAGTAAATTTGATAACCATAGACTTTGGATATAACTTACCATTTTCACTATTTCTTTCAAGTCTGATTTCATCTACAAAATGTTGTATCAGTTCATTTTGCAAATCCTTACTTGCACTCTGAAATACTACTGCAAAATTTTCGATTGCATACTGAATTTTCTCCATGGTAAGACTATTATTCTTTGCAGCAATCAAAGCATTTTCTTTTGCCAGTAACTTTTCCTGTATGGCACTGCTTTCTTCTGCAATCCTGTTGATTGCATCAAGTATTCTATCCTCTTTGATGTTTCTGTATTTTTCATCATATCCTATTTTCTCTAAAATAGAATATTGCTGATTTTCCCTTGCCTGTAACTTTTCTAATTGCTTTTTACAGTCTGCTATTTCCTTTTCTATACTGGATATATCTACCTGCTTTTCAAGTTGCTCCTTAACAGCCAGCATAAACTCCTTTTTCTGAATATATGCATGCAAAGTCTCAATGACAGGAATATCAACCCTATCTGTTTTTACTGCATTTTTATGACAACAGCCTTTATGATTGTTGTTATATCCACAAACATAACTATGATAATATTTCATTTCTCCATGTTTGTTTCTATGCCCTCCTGTCTTTGTTGCAATCATACGACTGCCACATTCAGGGCAGATAATAAGTTGAGACAACAGATTTTTCACTTCGCATTTCTTACTCTTATCTCGCTTGTGTTTGTTTGCCATACGCTTTCTTTTTTCCTGCACCATGCTCCACTTTTGTTCTTCAATAATCGGCTCATGCAAACCATCCACTAGGGTGTATGTTTCATTATGTACTCTCTTTTTTGTTCCATCCTCCTGTTTTACTATGGTATCTTTACCATAGACAAGTTTCCCTATATACACAGGATTGTCTAAAATTCTTTTGACGGCTGAATTGTCCCAATGCTCCTGTGGTGGAATAATACTCTTGTCTTTCAATGATTTTTTAGGTACTTTCCTAGGCTCAATCCCTTCCTCATTTAAACGGCACACAATACCTGTATAGCCAATTTTATCATCTGACAAGAATAAGTCATAAATGTATTCTACCACTTTTTTCTCCTCGGGTACAACGACTAATCTCTTATTATCAAGTTTATACCCATACGGGGCTTGTCCCCCATTCCATCCACCTTGCAAAGCATTGTATTTTTTACCATTTTTAGTCTGCTCAATGATATTCTCCCTCTCCATCTCGGCAACAATAGACAGAATTTTGATAACCAAATCGCCTGTTAATTCTTCACTGCTCAATGACTCCTTGGTAGCAATAAGATTTACTCCACATTTCTTCAGTGTTTCCAATGCATTCAGCGTATCACAGGCATTTCTGCCAAAACGTGACAGTTTCCATACAATGACATAATCAACCTCTCTCTTTTCTTTAACATCCTTCATCATTTTTTGAAATTGTTCCCTGCCTTGAATACTTGTACCACTTACACCTGCATCTTCATATTTTCTGACAATTTCAATTCCTTTGTAGTCACAATAGCTCTCAATTTCTTTGAGCTGACCTTCCAAAGAAAAGCCATCCACTTGGATGGCAGTACTCACTCTTGTATATACATACGCTTTCTTTTTCATTAATCCTGTTCCTCCTCTTTATTTGCATAATATCCACTTATCATTTTTGACAACACATTCACAAATTCTGTTGCTTCATCAGAACATATGTTCTTTTTCTTTGTTTCAATACATACGCTACCTACTTCTTTTTCTACGCTATTCATGGTAAATAGTACCTCTCTTTTCAATTATTTACCACAAATAAAAAAATGCTCTTTTACTACGTTTTACTCCTTATTCAACTGTTTTTTATCAATCATATAATGATTCCTATTTATTCAAATTGTACCGTTGGTAACATCTTCGTTTATTAACTCTTCGTACATATTGCAAAACATACAGCAAATAGAAAAGAATGGTTCATGTAATCTTTTCACACAAACCATTCTCTTTATTGTTACACCTATTCCCTATGCCCCCTCTTTCACTTGTTCAATGACTCCAACACCCTCACATACTGCAATCCGGTTTTTATCCAGTTTAACACCTGCAACAGGAACACCTATTTCAATCAACATACGCAGTTTACTTTCTTCATAAGTGACACGGGCATGTCGTGCATTGACTGTTTCATAAACTCTTTTGCCATTCTCAACAAATACAGCTACTACAACAAGTGCGATGTTCATATCACAGTCAGAATTTTCATTGAGCCATGACAAGTTATTCACGCCACTTTTTAACTGCAAGTTGCACATATTGAAGCCGTCAACATCAAGCACCAGTTTATCTTCTTCATTCTCTGTAACAAGTGCAAAGCCGTAAACTCGCTCGCCACGTTTCAGCTTATCAACAATCTGTTTCTCACTCATTCCGATGAAGCCCTTGCTTTTGCTGTCAAAGCAATCATAGCCTACCAGACGCTGACCCAAATAATTACCATTTGTTAAATACATACACATAATGAATACCTCGTCTTTCCGTGCCACAGCACTAACTTTTATTTATCTTACATACTCATATTAACGCTGTCCGCACCAATAAGGCTATTGACGGAGTGCAAGGGATTTTATTCTAAAAATCATTGTGTAATTGTGGAGTTTGTAGCGTACTGCAAATGGACCTATCCGCTGTTCAGAATGTTTGAAAGCAAAAGAATTATTGTAAATGATTTTCTTTTCGTTTTGCGTGTTCCTTACGATAGGAACATATACGTTCCATTGCTCTGCTCTCTTTGATGTTCTTTTCTCAATTCATTTCTTTTTTACAACACCACCCACAAAATTTTATTGAAATCCATAAACCCACATTTTTCACTCACAATAAATTTTCCTTCCAAACCCTATATTTTTCTTTCTCAACCCACACATTTTCCCCTTATTTCAAACAAATTTTAACCCAAACCAAAAACCTTGTTTGTATTGACCATATTTTTCAGTACATTTGAATTCACTTTTCTACATCTTTTCAGTACAAATTTTCCACATTTTTATTTCAGTACATTTTGCTCCAGTCAGCCATTAGTGATACAATTCCATATTTTCATTTTTTCAGAAATAATTGAAAAATACGCTCCTAACTGACTTCCCACTAGTCCCTAAAAATGTAGCAATTTTATGTTGCTTACAAAAAAATAAAAGCACTACCGCAATGGTAATGCTCTTACATTGATAATATTGCTTATCTTCTTAACGCTCTGCGTAAACGCTTTTTGTATGCGTTCTCTACCTCATCAAAAAAGTCAACGTCTGCTCTCCAATCGCCATCAATCGGCAACTCTGCCATAAGTACAGTTCTTGGGTGTCCGTCTGGATAAATCATAACCAAACCCATAATGTTGTTCTCCCTTGCACTCTTGAATGATATTCCCATAATATGTGCCTCCTTAAATATTGCTTGTATGATGTTTTTTCTTACAAAAAACATATATCTTATCTAAGAATGATGTATATTAAAAGGACAGCAACTGCAAAAGAAGCCACTACAACAACATCATGTTGTAATGGCTTCAAATATGAAACTACTGTGCTTAGTCCTCACTATAAACTCCTAAGAGTGCTTGCCTTTGTTCATATGTTATATCCCATACAGTATCTACATTAATATCAGGATTATTAGCGTTATCAAGCAGAAATTGACCCAATACTCCCCCCGATTCCCTATCTTCATATATACTGCCTGTTGGAAGTATCATACCATCATAATATACAATTCCCGTATTTATATCATAATAAGCTTTGTATCCTTTGTCTGTATATACCTCTTTCAAGTTGTCCCAACTATAACCTGTTGACAAAGCACAGAAACCAAGGTCGCTAAAATCTGTGCCTTTTCTTCCATAAAGTGTAGTACCATAATCTGATGGATTAAAGTACATACAAAACGCATCCCACGCTTGCTGGTGGTCTGTACGACTGTCCGGATAACCCTCACGTTCTACTACACCAAATTTAGGCATTGGTGCTAATGTTTCTGCCATCATTTCCCATTCATCGCCGTATTCTTCTTTCAGTTCTTCAACATCTATTGACGCATACCATTCATTGTATGCCTCCTCTACCAATCTTGCCGTCTCTGCCGGATAAATTGTTCCATAATATTCTGTTTCAACACTCTCCGGCAACGTTGTTTTCATTTCTTCCTGTGTCTCTATTTCTTCTACATTAACCGCTGATTCCTCAACTTCCGTCTCTTGCGTTTCTTGCATTTCTACTTCTTCCTTCTCCGTTGTCTGCTTTGTCGCAGTTTCTTCTAATTGCTCTGTTGTATTCTCTGTTCCACATGCTATTGCAGAAACAGAAATTGCTAAACATAACATTGTTACCAGTACTTTTCTTTTCATAAATTTTTCTCCTTTTCCTACGGTATAAAATACATCCACTTATACCATTATAATACTAACTATGTTTCTTTACAATCCTTAAAGTGTTTTTACGTTACTCCTATTGTGTCGTTTGCATATCTACAATAAGTGTAGGAGGATAACACAATGATTAAAGATTTATCAATCAAGCTGAAAGAATTAAGAATGTCACATAACCTCTCCCAAGCTGATGTTGCTAAAAAGCTAGGGATATCCCCCTCAATCGTTAGCGGTTATGAAACCGGGGAGAGAACGCCCAGTACTGAAAATCTGCTTGCTCTCTCCTACCTTTATAAATGCAGTACCGATTATCTACTAGGAAAATCAAATGACAAACCATCTGTTGTACTCGATACTGACGGCTTAACCCCCGAACAAATACAAGCGTTACAAACACTTATTAAAACAATGAAGCATGAGTAAACCACATTACCCATGCTCTTTTACTTCTTCCCCTATTTGTAGCACTATCCTATCCACAATGTTCTTTGTATCATTTACACAGTATGCGACACATTCCATACAGTCAACCGCCTGTTGCTCTATGCTCTCTTGTTGCATACCTAAGCAGAGGGACTTTATCATATTGTTGAGCTGTCCCAATCGCAATGACACATTTTCAAGTGCATCCACACATACCCTGCGTTCCACTTTTTCTTCCATAAGCAATCCTCCTTCTTTTCTTAATGTTCGGAAATGATAACGCTGTGGTAACATTAAGTCAATGCATTTTTTCTATGTAGTTCTATCATATTACAGGAAAGGGAGAGTACACTCTATTTTGGGGTGTTGGTATGTATATATTATTTTCATGTCCGCATTTCTGTCACACACTTTTTTCACTTATCATTGAAATGAAAAGAATGGTTGCAAAATAACTGACCATCTGTAGAATTTTCCAAAATAGCTGACTTATTATTTTATTTCCTATGTTTTTTTATCACATTATAAACCGTAGACTTGGAACATTTCATGCAGTCCACTATCTCCTTGACCGCCATACCGCTATCATACCATTGCAATATTTCCTTTTCATTACAGCTATCTTTACTTGCTAATAATGCACCCTTATTCAGTCTTCCACGCTCGTCTCTGTGAATATTATGTTTTTTATCCCATTCCTTCTTGCGTTCCTGTTCTTTTTCCTTGTGTTGTTTCTCAATCTCCCTGTCAACCCATTCCTCGTCTATGTAATCGTACTGTTCCTCATAGTCTGCAAAAATATCGCTGTCCTTAATTTCCACCATCCATGCTCCCCTTTCATGCTATTAAAAACAATGCCTACCATACATACTCAAAATCACAAAAATTCCCAAACAATAGGACACCACACCCATGTAACCTTTTATGCACTGCAATTTTATCAACCAGTACCCTACACTTTTCCTCGGCTTGCCTATTTCTTTTTTCTTTGCTCCCTGCAATTTTCACACACAGCCATGAATTAACCAACCACACATTTATTTTTTTTAATTATGTCAGTAATATTACAATGTCCTTTTTCATGCCTACCTTCTTAAAAAAGTCCAAAAAAATAACACACGCTGAAACGTGTGTTACATGTTATAATTTGCTTTTTATGTTTCGTTCTTTTCCTTTTCGCCCACTTTTCTATAAAATGTACTCCTGCTTATTCCCATAAGTTTACAAGCAGAAACCGCTGTTATCTCTCCAGCTTTCCATGACTGATATATTTTATCAAAATCAGCAATCTCAATTGGCTTACGCCCCTTATATTTTCCTTCACGTTTTGCAATCTCTATTCCCTCGGCTTGTCGTTCCAGTATGTTTGCCCGCTCCAATTCTGCCAATGCACCGCACACCACAAGAAAGAACTTTCCCATCGGACTGTCTGTGTCAATATTTTCTTTTTGGCTCACAAACTTTACTTTTTTGTCAGACAGTTTTTCCAACAAGTCAAGCAAATCCTTTGTACTGCGTGCAAATCGTGAAATACTCTCCACAATCACACAGTCCCCCTCTCTTACAAAGTCCATCATCTTTTTTAGCTGTGGTCGGTCTGTGTTTTTACCGCTTACCTTATCAATATATAATGTTTCCACCCCATACTGCTCCATGAGTACCTCTTGTCTCATGGTGTTTTGTTGCTCTGTTGATACCCGTACATATCCAATATTCATTGTTTCCACTCCATTTCTTTTATTATTGAAATGAAACAATGTATCTAATTTTTCTGTTTCTTTAGAGTATACCCTATCCATACAAAACACTATTTCTCAAAAGTGTTCCAATAAAACACAAAAGGATATAAAGAAACATATTTTTATACATGTTTCATTTATATCCTATATATTTTGATGCACTTATACACGCACTTACCAATAAAACCGATATGCCCTAACACATAAACAAACTTTGCTTTCCGTTCAATCGCGGTAACTTTGGTAACTTGGTAACGTTTTCAAAATGCTATGTACTTCTGATAATAAGTATACCAAATTCATCCGATATGTCAATAATTGTACCAAAGCACCTCTGTCCTCTTATTGTCCTTTATACTTCCCACGCTTGTATGCGTATCGTAGTAATACTTTTTCCATCCCTTATCTTCACTCAATACTGACAGATAAGGTTCAACTTCATAATTTGACAATATAATTTTTGCCTTTGCATTTTGTATGATATCTGCCAACCGCTTATGTTCTTCATATCCAAAAGAACGATTATAAATACCACTTCCCAAATCCTTATTCGCATCCTCGGGTTTTAAATAACTCGGGTCAAGATACATCATAACATTTTCATACTGGCAGTAATTTTCTATAAGATTGAGGGCATCCACCTGTGTCACTACCACACCCTCAAACCGCTGTGCAATATCCTTTAAGTTCTGCAAATACGAATAGTACTTATCTTTTGAACTGTTCTTTGCCGAACTGTAATCTAACCCCATGCCATCCCTTGACAGATAATATGTTAGGAATGTTGCAACCGCCATCTGAACAGGGTCTTTGTCCTGTTCCTCACCATTTGATACTCGTGTATCGGATGTATATTCAGCAATTTTATTTAATGCACGCTCATGGCAAAACTTATGCTGAAATTTTTGTTTATTACGAATTTTACTATCGGCATTTTGCTTTTTCCACTCTATTTCAAAAAGTGATTTTGCATTGTCATATTCTTCTTGGTATTCCTCTTTGACGATATCCCAGTATTGACAGTACAGTATAAAAAAATCATGAAATGTCTGCATATCTTGAATATCCTTAATCACATTGGTACTTATTATCTGACCTGCGATATCCACAATACTTTGGTATTCTTTTTGACTGACCGCCTTATGCAGTTTCTTTAATTCCTGTGACTGATACTTTTTCCAACACTTCCAAACAAATTTTTGAAACTGTTGCTGTAAGTTGTCCGTAAGTTCCTGTTCATGCTCCTGCTTGTAGCTTTTCATTTGATAAAAAAGTTCTTCGTCTGGTGTCAATTTTATCAATGTATTAAGAACAGTTTGAGATAACTCTCTATTTCCCAATGTCTCAAAGAATGTAGTCAGTCCATATCCAAAATCATTATAAATTTCCTGTGCGTGTCTTGGCTTATTTAACAGTACACGGCAAGC